>JAQGHY010000245.1 GCA_028291455.1 Rubritepida sp.
GCCGGATGGGCGGGCGAACGGGCGCGGCAACCTGGCGCGGCTGCTGGTTGGGTCGGAGGGGACGCTCGCCTTCTCGGCGGCGCTGGACCTCAAGCTCTGGCCGATCAAGCCGCGCAAGGTTCTGGGCATTTGCCAGTTCCCGACCTTCCGGCGCGCCATGGACGCCTCCATCGCGCGCCGGAAGGTCGGGAACTGGCAAATGCCGACGACCTTGCGCGGCTTGATCGGCCAAAGCTTCAGGTCGAGCGCCGCCGAGAAGGCCAGCGTCCCCTCCGAACCCACCAGCAGCCGCGCCAGGTTGCCGCGGCCATTGGCCCGTGCGTCCGGCGTCAGCGCATCGAGGTTGTAGCCGCCCACACGGCGAAGCTGCTCGGGGAACTTCGCCGCGATTTCCGCCGCCTCGCGCTCGCCCAGCGAGAGCAGCCGCGCGACGAGATCGGTGTTGGGCGCGCTTTCGCCGAAGACGTGCCGCGATCCATCGGCCAGGATCGCGTCGATCGCGCGCACATTGTCGGCCATCAGCCCGTAGCGGATGGACTTCGACCCGCAGGAATTGTTCCCCGCCATGCCGCCGATGGTGCAGCGCTGCCAGGTGCTGGGATCCACCGGGAAGAACTTTCCCGTGCTCTTCAGCGCCTCGTTCAGCGCGCCGAGCGTGATGCCCGGCTCGACTCGCGCCGTATCGCCCTCGACGTTGATCACCTTCCGCAGATGTTTGGAGCAGTCCAGCACCAGCGCCGTGTTCACCGTCTGACCGCACTGGCTGGTCCCGCCGCCGCGCGCCAGGATGGGGATGCCCTCCTCGCGGCAGATGGCCATGGCGGCCTCCACATCGGCGGCGGTCTTGGGCACCAGCACGCCGATCGGCTCGACCTGGTAGATGCTGGCATCGGTCGCGTAGCGACCACGATCGGCGGGGGCGAAGCGGACCTCGCCTTCCGTCTCGCGCCGCAGCCGCTCGGCCAGGCGGGAATCTCCGATTCGGTTCTTGGGCAGGGTGATGGCGTTCATGCCATCTATTTAGCCCCGGTATCGCCGCGCCGTCAGATGGATAATCCTCATGCTCCGCACGAGCGGAACTCATTGGCGCCCCGGCCGGGATCAGGGCATAGGGCGACAAGCATAGAGGAACCGCACATGGCCTATTTCCAGTCCAAGCCGTCTTCCGGCCGTCATTTCCTGCAGATCCCCGGCCCGTCCAACGTGCCGGACCGCGTGCTGCGCGCGATGGACAACCCGACGATGGACCATCGCGGACCGGATTTCGGCAAGATGGGCAGCGCGATCCTGCAGAAGGTGAAGCACATCTTCCAGACGAAGAGCCATGTGGTCATCTACCCGGCGTCAGGCACCGGCGCCTGTGAAGCGGCGCTGGTCAACACGCTGAGCCCCGGTGACCGCGTGCTCATGTGCGAGACCGGCTGGTTCGCCAGCCTCTGGCGCGAGATGGCCGAGCGGCTGAACATCCGCCCCGAATTCCTCCAGGGCGACTGGCGCCGCGGCGTCGAGCCGGCCGACATCGAGGCCCATCTGCGCGCCGACAAGGCCCACGAAATCAAGGCCGTCTGCGTGGTCCACAACGAGACGAGCACGGGCTGCACCAGCCGCGTGGACGAGGTCCGCCGCGCAATCGACGCCGCCGGCCACCCGGCCCTGCTGCTGGTGGACACGATCAGCAGCCTCGGCTCCATGGAATATAAGCACGACGAATGGGGCGTGGACGTCACCATCGCCGGTTCGCAGAAGGGGTTGATGCTGCCGCCCGGCCTCTCCTTCAACGCGATCAGCGCCAAGGCGCTGAAGGCGAGCGAGACGGCCAAGCTGATGCGCAGCTACTGGGACTGGAAGCCGATGATCGCGTCCAACGCGACCGGCTTCTTCCCCTACACGCCGGCGACGAACATGCTCTATGCGCTCGACACCGCGCTCGACATGATTTTCTCCGAGGGGCTGGAGAACGTCTTCGCCCGGCACGACCGCGTCGCCGAAGCCACCCGCCGCGCCGTGCGCGCCTGGGGGCTGGAGGTGCAATGCGCCGAGCCCCGGCACTACTCCTCCGTGCTGACGGCAGTGCGCCTGCCCGAGGGCCATAGCGCCAACGGGCTGCGCAGCGCCATCCTGGAGAGGTTCAACATGTCGCTCGGCAACGGCCTCGGCCAGTTGAACGACAAGGTGTTCCGCATCGGCCATCTGGGCGACATCGGCGACCTGCACCTCATGGGCTCGCTCTCCGGCGTGGAGATGGGGCTTCGCCTAGCGGGCGTGCCGCATAAGCCGGAAGGCGCCAAGGCCGCGATGGATTATTTGTCCGGCAACGCCTGAGCCTTTGCAGCGGGCCGAACCTCCGGCACTCTGACATCAAGTGGAGCATCCGGGCGCGTCGCGCCCGGCGCCTGAGGGAGAAAGCCAATTCCAAAATTCGCGGCGAACATCTCGATGATGTTCAACGAAGTGCCCTTCCTCGACCGCTTCGCCGCCGCGCGCGCGGCCGGCTTCGAGGCAGTGGAATTCCTTTTCCCCTACGAGCATCCGGCCGAGGAGATCGCCAAGCGGCTGGAGGGGAACGGCATTGCCAACGTCCTCTTCAACGCGCCGCCCGGCGACTGGAATGCGGGCGAGCGCGGCATGGCCTGCCTGCCGGAGCGCCGCGCGGAATTTCGTGAGAGCATCAAGCGCGCGCTCGAATACAGCGCCGCGCTCAAGTGCCCGCGCCTGCATGTGATGGCGGGCCTCACGCCGGCCGGCGTCCCGCGCGACACGCTGCTCTCCACCTACGCCGCCAACCTCGACTTCGCCGCCGAGGAATGCGCGAAGCTGGGCGTGAAGCCGATCATCGAGCCGATCAACCACCGCGACATTCCCGGCTTCTTCCTGAACACCACGAAGGAAGCGACCAGCATCATCGACGCGATCGGGCCTGAGCGGCTGGGCCTGCAATTCGACCTTTATCACTGCCAGATCACCGAGGGCGACGTTTCCCGCAAGGCTGCGGAACTGCTGCCCTACATCACGCATATGCAGGTGGCCGACACGCCCGGCCGCAACGAGCCCGGCACCGGCGAGGTGAACTGGCCTTTCGTCTTCGACGCCATCGACGCCAGCGGCTATCGCGGCTGGATCGGCTGCGAATACCGTCCCAAGGGTGAAACACTGGCCGGCCTGGGCTGGTTCGCGCCCTATCGTTCCTGAGGAAACACAGACATGAAAATCGGATTCGTTGGCCTCGGCATCATGGGCCTGCCCATGGCCCAAAATCTCGCCAAGGCGGGGCATGAGATTTTCGCGCCGGAGCGCGCATCGCTCTCCGCCGAAGCGCGCGCCGCGTTCAAGATCGTCGCCGACGCCACCGCCGTGGCGCAGGCCGCCGAGATCATCATCCTGATGGTGCCCGACACCCCCGATGTGGAGCGCGCGCTGTTCGGCGCCGGTGGCATCGCGGCGGGGCTGAGCAAGGGCAAGCTCGTCATCGACATGAGCTCCATCAGCCCGACGGCAACCAAGGATTTCGCGGTCAAGGTCAACGCGCTCGGCTGCGACTATATCGACGCCCCGGTCTCGGGCGGCGAAGTCGGCGCGAAGAACGCGGCGCTGACCATCATGATCGGCGCCTCGCAGGCCGCTTTCGACCGCGCGCTGCCGCTCTTCGAGCTGATGGGCAAGAACATCACCCTGGTCGGCGAGAACGGTGCGGGCCAGGTGACCAAGGTCGCCAACCAGATCATCGTCGCGCTGAACATCGAGGCCGTGGCCGAGGCACTGGTCTTCGCCAGCAAGGCCGGCGCGGATCCCGCCAAGGTGCGGTTGGCGCTGATGGGCGGCTTCGCCAATTCGCGGATCCTGGAAGTCCATGCGGAGCGGATGATCAACCGAACCTTCAACCCGGGCTTCCGCATCGAGCTGCACCAGAAGGACCTCAACCTGGCGCTGCAATCGGCCAAGGAGCTTGGCGTGGCCCTGCCGAACACGGCCTCGGCCCAGCAGCTCTTCTCCGCCTGTGCGGCGATGGGCGGCGGGGGCTGGGATCATTCGGGCTTGGTGCAGGCGCTGGAGAAGCTGGCGAACCACAAGATCGGGTAAGGCGTACCGGCCGGCCCTTGTAAGGCCGGCCGTATTCCACCGGCTGTCAGCTTGGCTCCAGCCCGACTTCCCGCGCCAGCTGGGTCAGGCTTGTGATCTGGCTTTGCAGGAAGTCGCGCCATTGCTCCGGCGGCATGGAGCGCGGCGCATAACCCAGCCGACCGAGCCGCTCCCGTACATCCGGCAGCGCCAGCACCTTCTCCAGCGCCGCATTGAAGCGCGCGACGACCGGCGCCGGCACGCCCGCAGGGCCGGCTAGCCCGAACCACACGACCAACTCGTAACCCGGAACCGCCACGGAAATCGGCGGGATTTCCGGCGCCAGCGGAAAGGCGTTCGGCGAGGTCACGCCCAGGGCCCGCACCCGTCCCTCGCGCACCTGGGCTAGGCCCGCCGCGAAGTCGGTCAGCGTGCTGTCGATACGCCCTGCCAGGACCTCGGTCAGCGCCTCCGGCCCGCCGCGCGAGGGCACGGCCAGCATGTGCGTTCCCGTCATGCGGCACAGCCGCTCGCTGCCGATCAGCGCGCTCGAATTGCCGTGGCTGAAGGTCAGTTCACCCGGCCGCCGCCTCGCGAGCTCGATGAATTCCGCGGTGTTGCGCACGGGCAGCTCGTTCGGCACCACGAGCAGATACGGCGCCTCCGCGAGGAAGCCCGTATGCGTGAAGTCCCGGATCGGATCGTAGGCGAGGTTGCGCACCAGGTACGTGTTCAGCGCACCGTTGGTCACGCTCAGGATGGCCTGAGTATAGCCATCCGGCGCCGCCCCCTTCACCGCCATCGTGCCGACCACGCCGCTGCCGCCGGGCCGGTTGTCGATGATCACCGACTGCCCCAGCTCGCGCGAAAGCGGCTCGACCAGGTTGCGCATCAGGCTGTCCGTCACGCTACCGGCCGGGAAGCCGATGACGACACGGATTGGCCGCTCCGGCCAAGAGGCCTGGGCGTTGGCGGCAAGCGGCGCCAAAAGCGCGGGCGCAGCCAGGACGCCGCGGCGCGTGATCGTCATGATTGTTTCCTCCCGGTGATGAAGCGATGGATTTCCGTGTTGTCCGCGCGGGGTCCGAGGTCCGCCATCGCCGCAGTCCACTTCGCGCGGCACAGTTGCAGCAGTTCGGCCTTCACGCCTGTGTCGGCCGAGATACTGCCCGCCGTCTCCAGGTCCTTGCGCATCAGCCCAAGCTGGAATCCGCCCGCATAACGGCCCGAGGTAATCTCCTGCGCCAGCTTGGTCTCGGAGGCGATGTTGCGGCCCGAGCTGGCATTCAGCACGGATGCGAAGATGCCGAGGTCGAGTCCCTGCGCCTCGGCCATCCGCGCGGCCTCGCTGACGGCCAGCAGCCCCGCGGCATAGACGTAGTTGTTCAGCGCCTTCATCGCATGCGCGCTGCCCACTGCGCCGGTGCGGATGATCGCCTCGCCCATCGCGCGCAGCACGGGCTCGGCCCGGGCGAAATCCGCATCCTCGCCACCGACGATGATGGCCAGCGTCCCGGTGCGGGCCTTTGGCACGGAGCCGGAGACCGGGCCGTCCAGCATCCCGCAGCCCTTGGCCTTCAGCGCCGCGGCCCAGCGCCGCGTCTCGCCCGGATCGCTGCTGCTCATGTCGATGATCAGCGAACCAGCCTGCAGCACCGGCATCAGCGCTTCCATCACCGATGCGACCGCGCGGCTGTCGGGCAGCATCAGGATGATCAGCTTGCTTGTCTTCGCCAGCGCGGCCGCGTCCGTGGCCGTCGCAGCGCCATCGAGCGTCACGCCAGCGGCATCGAAGCTCGTCAGCGGAAATTTCTTGGCCACAAGATTCACGGCCATCGGCCGGCCCATCATGCCAAGCCCGATGAAACCCACATGTTCCATGAAACGCCCACTCCCCTTTTTCTGCCGCGCATGTTCGGATGCGCCTCAGCAATTGTCTAGGATGCCCCGATGCGCGAATTCGAGTTCACCACGCCCCAGGGCCCGCTCCGCGCGGCCGTCACGGAAGTCGTCATTGCGGGCTGGACCGGCCGCGACGCGCATAAGGTGCAGGAGCACATAGAGGAGCTCGCGGCCCTCGGCGTCGCGCCCCCCGCCACGGTGCCCTGCTTCTACCGCGCCGGCATCGAGACCCTCACGCAATCCGCCCTGGTCGATGTCCTGGGCGTAGACAGCAGCGGCGAAGGCGAGTGGTTCCTGCTCGAAACCCCGGAGGGCCGCTTCGTCGGCTGCGGCTCCGACCACACGGACCGCGTCGTGGAGGCCTATTCCATCGCTGTCTCGAAGCAGATGTGTCCCAAGCCCATTGGCGACCACCTCTGGCCCTGGGCCGAGGTCGCGGACCACTGGGACCTGATCGAGATCCACAGCGAAATCCTGGAGGCCGGCACCTGGGTCACCTACCAGCAGGGCCCCATCAGCGCGATGCGCCACCCCGACGACCTCGTGGACAAAGCCCGCGCCCTGGGCGTCCCGAACGGCGCCGGCACCCTGATGTTCGGCGGCACCCTGCCCGTCCATGGCGGCATCCGCCCCGCCGCGCAGTTCCGCGTGACGCTGCACGATCCCGTCCTGGGACGCAGCCTGGGACATGCCTACGCGGCCCGATCGGTCTGAAGCTACCGCTCGCCCGGCGGCCCGCTTAAAGACGAGATGAGCCGCGCCGATCCAACGGCGCCGCCTGTCGGGAGAGACAACGTGGATCGCAAGAACATCAGGCCGGGCCGGGGCTCCGGCCGCCGGGCCATGCTCGGGACCGGCATGCTGGCTGCTGCCACCCTGCCGGCCGCCGCGCAAACGCCCGCTGGCCAAACCTCCACTGGGCCCGCGCCGCTGCAGATCGCCGCCATCGGCAGCTTTCACATTGGGGGAGAGGTCCGCACACTGAGCGGCCTCCCTGCCCGCGAGGTCCGGATGACCGCCACCGGGCCGGTTCGCCGCATCGAGGTCAACGGCGACTACATGGTCGGCCAGATGTACGTGCAATATGTGAAGCTGGCCGCCCCCAAGGCGCGCCAACCGCTGATGCTCTGGCATGGCGGCGGCCTTTCCGGCGCCTGCTGGGAGGACACGCCGGACGGGCGCCCCGGCTGGCAATCCTTCTTCCTGCGCGCCGGCCACGACGTCTATGTCAGTGACGCCTTCGAGCGCGGCCGCGCCTCCTGGCCGCGCTACCCGGAGATCCTGCCCGACGAGCCGGTCTTCCGCAGCCTCTTCGAGGCCTGGCGCACCTTCCGCTTCGGCCCGCCGGACGGCTTCGACGTCGATCCCGCTAAGCGCCGCCCCTATCCGGGTGCGCGTTTCTCGCCCGCCATGCTGGAGAATCTGGGCCGCCAGGCGATCCCGCGCTGGGCCAGCTCGGACGCCTATGTGCAGCGTGCCTATGCCGCCTTTCTCGCGAAGATGACTGAGCCCTCGGTGATCGTGGTGCATAGCCAGGGTGTCGCCTTCGCGCTGCGTGCCGCGCTCGACGCGCCGGACAAGGTGGCGGCGATTGTGGCGGTAGAGGGCACCGGCGCGCCGGACCCGGCGACGGTGGACATGGCGCGCATGCGCAACATCCCGCTGCTGATGGTCTGGGGCGATTTCCTCGACCAGGCGCCCTGGCCGGCCTACCGCGTCGCCATCGACCGCTTTGCGACGGTGATGGCAGCCGCGGGCGGCACGGTTGAGGTGCTGGAGATGCCGGCGCGCGGCGTCACCGGCAACACGCATATGCTCATGCACGACAACAATTCCGATGATGTCGCCGGGCTGATCCAGGGTTGGCTCGCAGCGAAGGGGCTGATGAAGGTCTGACGGCCAGCTTGCGCCGCAAGTGAAAGGGCATAGGTCTGGGCGGCAATTCCGCCGCCCAATGGAGACCTGATGACTGCGCCTCTCGAGTTTGGACTGGATACCTTCGGCGATGTCACGGCGGGGCCGGACGGCGCTCTCCTACCGCACGCCCAGGTGATCCGCGACGTGATTGCCGAAGGGGCTCTGGCCGACAGCCTTGGGGTCGACTTCTTCGGCGTAGGCGAGCACCACCGCGAGGACTTCGCGGTATCCGCGCCTGAAGTCGTGCTGGCGGCGATCGCCGGCTGCACGAAGCGCATCAAGCTGGGCTCGGCGGTGACGGTGCTGAGCTCCGATGATTCGATCCGCGTGTTCCAGCGTTTTGCGACGCTGGATGCCGCCTCGAACGGGCGCGCGGAGGTGATCCTGGGGCGCGGCTCCTTCACGGAATCCTTCCCGCTCTTCGGCTTCGAGCTGGATCAGTACGAAATGCTGTTCGAGGAGAAGCTGGGCCTCTTCGTGAAGCTGCTGCCGCAGGAGCCCGTCACCTGGAGCGGCATGACGCGAGCGGCGCTAAAGAACCAGCGAGTCTTCCCGACGGTGGAGAACCCGCCGCTGAAGACGTGGATCGGCGTGGGCGGGAGCCCTGAGTCGGTGATCCGCGCGGCACGGCATGGGCTGCCGATGATGCTGGCGATCATCGGCGGCGATCCCGAGCGCTTCCTGCCCTATGCCGATCTTTTTCGGCAAGCATTCGAAAAGCTGGAGAAGCCGCTGCAGCCGATCGGCGTGCATTCGCCGGGCTACGTTGCCGAGACCGACGCGCAGGCCCGCGAGGAGCTCTGGCCTGACTACAAGCGCATGCGGGACCGTATTGGTGCCGAGCGCGGCTGGGGCCCGATGAACCATGCGGAGTTCGACCGCGAGGCCGACACCGGGTCGCTCTATGTCGGATCGCCGGAGACGGTCGCGCGCAAGATCGCCGCGACGGTGAAGACCTTGGGGGTCCAACGCTTCCAAATGAAGTACAGCGCCGGCGCCCTGCCGCATGAGAAGCTCATGCGCAGCATCGAGCTCTATGCGACGAAGGTGATCCCGATGGTGCGGGAGATCCTGGCTTGAGAGACTAGCTGCCCGCCCGCACGGCCTCGGCCAGGCCGCGCACCTGATCCAACACGCGGCGCACGCTGTCCGGCTTCGCCCGGCCGTGTTCGTCCAGCGACTTCGCCAGGGTCTCGATGAGGGCGCTGGCCACCACCGCCCCGTCCGCGATCCGCGAGGCTTCGCCGGCCTGTTCCGGCGTGCGGACGCCAAAGCCGATGGCGATGGGCAGGTCGGTGTGGCGGCGGATGCGCGGGATCGCCGCGCGCAGCGCCTCGGGATCGGCGCTCCGGGTGCCGGTGATGCCGGTGATCGCCACATAGTAGACGAAGCCGGAGGAGGCCTCGAGCACGATCGGCAGGCGCGCGTCGTCGGTGGTGGGGGCGACGAGCCTGATGATGTCCAGGCCGGCGGCCAGGGCGTGCGGCGCCAGGACCTCGGCTTCCTCGGGCGGCATGTCGACCACGATGAGGCCGTCCACGCCGCTCGCCTGCGCATCGATGATGAAGCGTTCGGCGCCGTAGGAGAGAATCGGGTTGAGGTAGCCCATCAGGATGACGGGGGTCGCGCCGTCCTCGGTGCGGAAGTCGCGCACCATGGCGAGGGTGCCGGCCATGGTGGCGCCGGCCTTCAACCCGCGCTGGCTGGCGAGTTGGATGGTGGGGCCGTCCGCCATCGGGTCGGAGAAGGGAACGCCGATCTCGATGAGGTCGGCGCCGGCGCCGGGCATGCCTCGGAGGATGGCCATGCTCGTGGCGGGATCGGGGTCATAGGCTTCGAGGAAGGGGATCAGGGCGCCGCGGCCCTGTTCCTTCAGCAGCGCGAAGCGCGCCGCGATGCGGCTCATATCGTGACCCCAAGATGGCCGGCGACGGTGAAGATGTCCTTGTCGCCCCGGCCGCTCATGTTCAACACGATGAGCTTGTCGGCCGGTAGGGTCGGCGCCAGCCGCAGCACATGCGCCAGGGCATGCGCGGGCTCCAGAGCGGGAATGATGCCCTCCAGCTTCGAGCAGAGCTGAAAGGCGTCCAGCGCCTCCTTATCCGTCGCGTTCACGTAGCTGACGCGGCCGAGCTCGTGCAGCCAGGAATGCTCCGGCCCGACGCCGGGATAGTCGAGGCCGGCGCTGATCGAGTGGCCCTCCTGGATCTGGCCGTGCTCGTCCTGCAGCAGGTAGGTGCGGTTGCCGTGCAACACGCCGGGACGCCCGCCGGTGAGGCTGGCGGCATGCTCAGGCGTGTCGATGCCGTGGCCGCCGGCCTCGACGCCGTGCATCTCCACCGAGGGATCGTCCAGGAAGGGGAAGAACAGCCCCATGGCATTCGAGCCGCCGCCGATGGCGGCAACCAGCGCATCCGGCAGCCGGCCCTCCGCCTCCTGCATCTGCCAGCGGACCTCCTCGCCGATGATCGACTGGAAGTCGCGCACCATCACGGGATAGGGGTGCGGACCCGCGACCGTGCCGATGCAGTAGTAGGTGTCCTCGATATTGGCGACCCAATAGCGCAGCGCCTCGTTCATCGCGTCCTTGAGAGTCGCGGCGCCGGAGGTCACGGGAATCACCTCGGCGCCGAGGAGCTTCATGCGAAAGACGTTGGGCTGCTGCCGCTCGACGTCGGTTGCGCCCATGAAGACGGTGCAAGGCAGGTTGAAGAGCGCGCAGGCGGTGGCGGTCGCGACGCCGTGCTGCCCAGCGCCGGTCTCGGCGATGATGCGCGTCTTGCCCATGCGCCTGGCCAGCAGGATCTGGCCGAGCACCGCGTTGATCTTGTGCGCGCCCGTGTGGTTCAGATCCTCGCGCTTGAAGTAGACCTTCGCTCCGTCGCCGGGGCGCGGCGCCAGGGCTGCGCAATGCTTCGTGATGCGCTCGGCAAACCAGAGCGGGCTGGGGCGACCCACGTAATCCTTCAGCAGGAGACGCCATTCCTTGTCAAAACCAGGATCCTTCTTCGCGGCCGAATATGCGGCCTCGACTTCGAGGATCAACGGCATGAGGGTTTCGGCGACGTAGCGGCCGCCGAACGTCCCGAACCTGCCGGCGGCGTCGGGGCCGCCCTTGAAGGTGTTGGGCCGCAGGGGCGGCGTGAAGGGCGTGTTCAACTGTGCGTTCCCAGGTCTGGCGTTGGCAGTCTTGATAGCGAAAAGGGCCGGCTTCCCCAAGCCTGCCCGTCACATTCCCCTCGCGGCCCTGACGAAATCCCGGATCAGCCCGGCATCCTTCGCGCCCCGCACGAGCTCGACGCCCGAAGAGACGTCGACGCCGGGCGCGCCGCTGGCCGCGATGGCCTCGGCCACATTGCCCGGCGTGAGGCCACCAGCCAGCAGCCAGGGCACTGGAATCGCGGCGAGCCGCGCCAACCGCCACTCGAAGGGCGCGGCATTACCGCCCGGCAGTTCGGCCCCGACGGGGGGCTTGGCGTCGAGCAGCAAGCGGTCCGCGACCTCGGCGTAATCCGCGATAGCGGCCAGATCCGCCTCGGTCGCGATGCCGATGGCCTTCATCACCGGGCCGAACCGGGCGCGGATCTCGGCAACGCGGGCGGGGGTCTCCTCGCCATGGAGCTGGATCAGGTCCAGCGGCGTGGTCGCCAATGCGGCCGCCAGCAGCTCGTCATCGGGGTCCACGAAGAGGCCCACCCGGCGCGGCCCGCCCTCCAGCGAGGCCGAAAGCGGGCCGGATTGCGCGGGCGTCACAGCGCGAGGCGAGGCGGGGAAGAAGACGAAACCGACGAAATCCGCGCCCGCCTTGGCCGCAACGCGCAGCGCTTCGGGCGTGCTGATGCCGCAGATCTTGACCTCGATCATCGGGGCAGGCTGCTGACGATGGCTCGGGCCGCGGCCGCGGGATCGGCGGCCTCGGTGATGGGCCGGCCGACCACGATCCAATCCGCGCCGGCCGCCACGGCATCCTGCGGGGTGGCGATGCGCGCCTGATCGCCCGCCGCACTGCCGGCCGGACGGATGCCCGGCACGACCAGCATCGGGGTCTCGCCCAGCGCATCGCGGATTAGCGCCACCTCGCGCGGCGAGCACACCAGCCCATCCGCGCCGGAGTCCATCGCCATTCGGGCGAGGCGCAGCACCTGCTGGGCGGGGCTATCCATGACGCCGATGGCGCCCAGCGTCTCGGCATCCATGCTGGTCAGCACCGTGACGGCGAGCAGGATAGGTCTCGCGGCGCCGGCGAGCTCCGCGGCCCGCCGGGCGGCCGTAATCATCGCAGGGCCGCCGCTGGCATGCAGGGTGAGCATCGCGGCACCAAGCGGCGCCAGCGAGCCGACGGCGCCGGCGACCGTGTTCGGGATGTCGTGCAGCTTGAGGTCGAGAAACACCGGCGCCCTGGCGCGCAGCCGCTCCAGCGCGGGCGGGCCCGCGGCGCAGAACAGCTCCAGCCCCAGCTTCAGCAGTCCGGCGGCGGGTGCCACCTGCATGGCCAACGCCTCCGCCCGCGCCAGATCGGGCGTGTCGAGGGCGACGATGAGCCGGCCCTGGGGGCCTATGGGACGCGACAGCATGGGATTCAGCTCAGTGGGTTTTAGTGGGTTCGCGGCTGGCCAGCTCGGCATCGAGCAGCGAGGCCGCCTGCCGCAGCCGCGCCATGTTCCGCTTCTGCGGGAGGTGCGAAATCCAGACGATCGCCGCGCCTAGCAGGAAGGATACCAGACAAGGCCCGAGGACCGCTTGCCACAAGGGCAGCTCCGCGAGCCAGCCGCCCGGCCACAGCGCCACCGTGACGATTTGGTGATTGGCCACCGCGAAGATGCCGAGAAGCAGGGCGACGATGGCGGGAGGGAGATAGGCCATGTCAGGCGTTCTCGCCGGGGTCCTGGCCGCCATTGACCCGGCTGCGCAATTCCTTGCCCGGCCGGAAATGCGGCATGCCCTTGCCGGCGACGGCCACCGCCTCGCCCGTGCGGGGGTTACGGCCCTGGCGGGGATCGCGCTTGCGAGTGGTGAAGGCGCCGAAGCCGCGCAGTTCCACCCGGTCGCCGCGGGCCAGGGCGCCGCTGACCTCCTCGAAAATGGTTCCCACCATCAGTTCGATGTCCGGCTGCCGCAGATGCGGATTCTGCGCCGCCAGATGTGCGATAAGCTCACTTTTGGTCATGCAAATCCCCACATCTTCCCAGTGTCATAGCAGGCTGAAGCTTTCGGATTTGCAAGCCCAGATGTGCGGTTCAGCGTGGAAGATTTGTCCCCGGCCACCATCCTTCGGCGCGCAGCGTTGCAATCCCGGCCTGCCAGAGACTGGCCGAGGCACGGGAAAACGCCCGTTCCGCCAAGCCCCGCGCTTCGATGTCGTGCATTTCGAGGCCGGCTGGTACGCCATGCGTCTCGGAGAGCCAGCGGCGGGCCTCGGCCTCGCCGCCGATGGCATCCACCAGCCCCGCAGCGACCGCCTGGCGGCCCGTCATCACGCGGCCATCGGCCAGCGCGCGCACCTGCTCCTCCGGCATATGGCGCCCGCTGGCGACCATCGCGACGAACTGGCGGTACATGTCGTCCACCACGGCCGCGAGCGAGGTGCGGCCTTGCTCCGTCAGCGGGCGGAAGGGGCTGGGCTGGTCCTTCAGGGGGCCCGAGGTCAGGCTTTCGGCGTGCAAGCCTAGTCGGCCCATCAGCTCCGACACCTCGAAGGATTGCAGGATGACCCCGATGGAGCCGGTCAGCGTCGCCTCGCGAGCGAAAATCCGCTCGGCTGGAAGGGCCACCATGTAGCCCGCCGAAGCGGCGGTGCCGCCCATTACCGCGACCACCGGCTTGCCTGCGGCGCGTGCGGCCAGCAGGGCGGCGTGCAGCCCCTCGCCGCCGGCGACGGTGCCGCCGGGGCTGTCGATCGCAACCAGGATGGCGCGGACCTGAGGATCGCGGCTGGCGCTCTCGATTTGGCGGAGCAGCTTGGCGTCATCGGTGATGGTGCCCGACAGCGGGAGTCGGGCGATGTATTCGCCCCCCAGCATGCCGCTGGGCGTCAACTTGCCGCCCCAGAGGAAGGCCGCCGCGAGAAGTACGCCGAGGATGAGCGCTCCTCGCCAAAAACCAAGCTGCCGCTTGAGGCGGCGACGATCGAGAAGGAGGTCGGGCTCCAGCGCCATGGATGTGGGGCATTCCGTGATGAGGTTTCGCAGGAGGAGATAGGGCGTATGTGCCCTTCTGCGAAGGCATGCGGTTGCAAGGCGGCGAACGGGGCGCTATGGCACGCGCCACAGGGGCCGACTTAGCTCAGGGGTAGAGCAACTGATTCGTAATCAGTAGGTCCGGGGTTCAATTCCCCGAGTCGGCACCAGTACCCTTCCCTAGCGTTAACAAAGGCATCCGAACGAAATCTCGGTTGTCTGACCGCCATTTTTCCAACTCCGTTCCAACAAGCTGTTCCAACTCGATGGGAACGGGTCGGGAACGAAGCCTCACGCCTCTTCAGCCTCGGCCCGAATTCGCTGCTTAAAAGAGCGCGCGGCGGCTTTTTCGGTGCGAATCAAATAATGCCGGTCCAGCACCGCCCTGACGCTCTTGGGCGTGTGGCCGGTGATGCTGGCGATGCCGAGGTCATCCACGCCAGCTTCGTGGTTGCGCGTCACTGCCGTGTGGCGGAGCTCCATAAACCAGAGCGTGGCGATCTCCGGCATGCCGGGCATCTCCGGCAGTCCCCTCGCCGGGTCCGCCGGCAGGCCCTCGGCCGCGATGGCGCGGATGTCAGCGAATGTGTGAACGAAGGTGAATGAATTCCACGGCTTGCCTGTGCGCTCATTGAGCAGCAGCCGGGTCAGAGACTGCACGCGGCCTGGACGTGCCTGCTCGGCCTCGAGCCTCACGACCAGGTGAGGGACATGCTGGATCGGCAGGGCGATTCGCCGCTGGCTTTTGCCCTGCCGGAACACCAGCGCTCCCTGCTCCTTGGCCCAGGGCCCGAGGGAGATCACGTCCATCTCCCGCTGGCCGATCCATTCGTTAAGCATCACGGCCGTGCCTACGCTGTGCCAGCCGAGCCGATCGGCCACCGCGACATAATGCGTGACGGCCGCGGGCGACCAGAGCTGCGGGTCGCGCTGCCGCTGGACCTTGATCTTGGGGTTGGCGGCCGGGTTGGTGCCGGATTTCAGATAGCCCAGGCGCTCGCCTGACTGCAGCAGCAGGCGGAGCACGCGAATCGCCGCGGCAGCTCGGGCTGGCGTGCGGATGACGCGCCGCGCCTTCCCAGTCCCTTCCGTCCGCTCCAGGCATGCCTTGTAGAAGGCCTGGACGGCGGGGCCGGTGATGGCCCGTGCATGCACGTCGCCAGACCATTTCTCGATCAGATCGAGATAGACGCCGTATTCGGCCCGCGTCCGCTCGGCGAGATCCTCCCACCAAGAGGAGGCTTTGTAGTCGCGGATGAGCGCGGAGACGGATCCGGGTACCGCTTGCTTGCTGCGCTCCAGCGCCGCCGGCGGCGCGTTGGGGCCCGCCACGCCATGGCGCCAGGCATCGACCTCATCGTTCAGCTCTTCGGCTTTGATGCAGGCCGCCGCGGTGTCCTCAGGCAGGCTCATGGGCCTCCAGCCGAAGCCACGAAGCACTGCCGATGGCTGCCAATAGTAGAGCGTGCGGCCCTTTCTGGTCTTCCCAACGTGATGGAGAACCTTCGGCACGTCGCTCTCCCCTGCCCCGAGCAAGACTATCGCACGCCGGCGGCTGCCCTGCGAAGGAGAAGTCCCTCGGTCTCCTCCTCCGCCGAGGCGGCGGCCGGCATCTGCTGGTTGAGCCAGGCGTCGATCGCCCGTGGATCCCAGCGAGTGCCACAACCCCGGATGGTCTTCGGGAAGCTGTGATCCTCCTCGAGCTCCGTTCGGTGCCGGTAGAACCAGTTGAGCGAGCGGCCGAGCGCTTTCGCCACGAGCGGGGCCGTCAAGAGATCGCGGGATGCTCCGAAGCCGTCAGGCATCTGGCTTGCGCCTCAACTGTGCCGGTCCGGCGCCAAGGCGGCCGTGACGGACCTCAGGAAGTCTTTCGCCCGTCAGCTCGAAGCGCAAGGATCCGATGGCTGCCCAAGCGTCGGCCGTCGTGCAGACGACGGTCCCCGCCGAAAGACAGGCCATCACGCCTTTGGCGGCGGCGGACAGTTGCTCGTACGCTCGCCTTCGGAGGGCGTCCGCGATCTCCCGCGAGGCATCTTGCGTCATGCCGCTGCCCTCAGGCATTTGAGATCTCCAGCAGCACGTCGGCGTGGCAGGCCTGGTCGAGGCGGCACCAGCAGGCGAGGTTCTTTCCCCGCAGGGTTTGGTGCGCGGCGATGCGGTAAGCGGTCTCTCGGGCGGTGAAGCGGCGAAACAGCCTCACGGCTTCCTCCGCGTTCGCGACGGGCCCGCAGCCCTTTGTGCCGCCGCCTGGCTCTATGCGATCTCGCGTCCACATGTGGCCGATGCGGAACGGGTTGCCCCACCGGCCGGGCCGCGCGACCACGACCGCAGGCAGGCCGTTGGCGCTGCGGCTGCGCTGGGCGAGGCTGGACCCGCGCTCCCGGGAGAGGCGGAGGCGGACGGGTGCCGTCATGCCTGCTTCCTCCCGTAGCCCATGCCGCGCAGCGCCTCGGCGACGAGGTTCCAGACGTGCGCCTGTTCGCTTGGCCAATTCGTGACGGTGCCCTGGCGCTGGATGACGTTCTGGTCGAGCGCGGCCTTACTCCGGCCCCGGAGCACGTGGATCTCGTAGTTCCGGCGCTGCATCGTGCCGCCGACGTTGCAGATGTGCATGCGGGCGAGCTCGGTCACCGCGCCCGTGATGGCTGAGTGCAGCTCGAAGCGAACGACGATCATGCCTCCGCCCTCCAGGTCCAGAAGCCCTGCATGCCTGTCGCCGGCGCCGGTGGCTCAAGCCGCTGGATCTCGGTGATCGGCCATCCCCATTTACTGTGATCGATGCGATCAGAATCGGCCTCCAGGCCGGGTATATCTCCCGCGCGGATGGGCGTTCCGAGCACCCCGGTGCAGACGATCGCGGAGCGCGGGAGCGTCATGCCGGCCAGCACCCGCTCCAGCAGCGCGATACTGCCGTGCACCACGAGGCCAGTGCCGAAGCTGCCTTCCTTCTGGAGCATCAGCAGCAGCTCCTTTACCTCGCCGCTCTTGATCGGGCGGGCTCCAGCATGGATGGCGATGCGCTGGCCCTGGACGTAGGCCGGTGCCGCCCACCCTCGAAATTCGTAAGGCTTCAGACCTTCGGCGATCAGCGTCGCCCAGGGCTGCCAGATGGTGAGGGCTCTCATGCCGGCACCTCGTTGTGCTCTACGCCATCGAGGAGGCGGCCGGCGGCCTTCTTGCCGACATGCTCCAGAACCGAACTGCCGAACGAGGTGAATTGCCGTGGGTAGTGATCGATCTGTGTGATCGGGCCGTCCCATTCACGCGGCGCAAGCGCAAAGCGCCCAGGTGTCTCAGATGGACGAGGATGGGCGTGGACCCATTCGCCCCACTGCTTGAAGAGGAACGGGACGCCTGCCGCCGCGCATTGATCGCGCAGGCTTCTGGCCCATTTCGGATTCATGGGACGGGCGTGCGGGCCGCTCTCGCCGCCGCAGATCACCCAGTCGATCTCGGGCTTGGGCTGACCCGATTGGCGGCGCCACCCCCCATCTCCCGGAAGGTCGGTCTTCCACAAGTGCAGCGGGCCCGACCCGGTGTAGTGGATGCCGCACCGGCTCAAATCCACGGGCTCCAGCATCGGCTCGCAAGACAGAAAACGCTTCGCTGCGGGTACCGCCAGCAGCTGGGGGATGCGGCGGCTGGCCTCCGCTTGGTTCTCGACGGTCGTGCCGAGCCAGACGTTCCGCATCGGCGTGAGCAGCCAGGGCTCCGGCAGCATCTTGGCGATGTTCTGCGGCCGCTTCGTCAGCAGCAGCCAATCCAGGTTCTCGCAGGCGCCGATGAGAGCCCACAGGTCACGCCGCCACTCTGGCGGCACCTGGTTATCGAACACGTCCGCGAGGCTCGCGCAGAACACCTTGGCACGGCGGTCGTCGCGCTCGGCCTTGCGGTTCCAGGCGAGGGGCTGCCGCCAGTTGGCCTCGCTGGTGCGGTGCCGCTCGTGCGCCCCCCACTTCACGCCGAGGGCGCGGGCCGGCGTCGAGACCTCCGCATAGCAATGATCGCAGGCGGGTGAGACGGCGGTGCAGCCGATCCACGGGTTAAACGTGTGGTTAGCCCATTCGATCTTCGTATCAGCGCCCATCGGTCGGGGCTCCTAGGGCGGCGCGTCTCTCCATCCAGTCCTGGACCGCATCCAGGCCGATGCGGCGGAAGAGCGCCTCGGTGTCGTTGTTAGACACCTCGAGCGTCTCGACGCTGGGCAGCTCGATGTACGAGCGGCTGTCGCCGGAGAAGTCGTGCCCTGACCGCCAGATCCGCAGCAGCAGGCAGTTGATCGCACCGAAGCGCTCCACGACGGGAGCGGCCTCGGCAGCGAAGCCGCTGTCCGAGACGATGAAGCCAGCGGCGAGCTTATGAAATAGCATGTCGTCGAGCAGCATCCGGCCGAACACGCCGGCCCCGTGCAGCGGCTTCATCATCTGCTCGGAGAAGGCGATGTAAGCCTGGCGCGGCGTGATCCCCAAGAACTCATCGCGCGGCTGGTCCTTGCATGCCTCGAAGTGGCCGTGGGGTGCGTAGTGCAGCCCATAGGCGGCATGCGTCCGCTCTTTCAGCACGCCGGCGAACTTCACCGGCCGGGCGCCCAGCCGGTTCGCCACGGCGTTCGCCAAGGTGTCCTTGCCCGCGCGCGGCGGGCCGTTCACGAAGACGACGTAGGGCGTCTCCGGCGAACTCGCCTCCTCATCGAGCACGGGCTTTCTCCATCGCTTCGAGGCAGCGGACGCAGTGCCGCGCTGTCGGCATCGTCTCGCGACGGCGAGCGGGGATGTCCTCGCCGCAGACAACGCAGGTTGGGGAGCCTTCGCCGCGCGGGCGCGCGGCCTGAATGGCATCGGCCGTCAGGGCCTCGGTGAGCGCGGTGGCGCGGTCCATGTCGTCGGGCATCACGCGGCCGCCTTCTCGGCGCGGACGGCGCGGGCGAACTCTTGGGCGTATCGCTCCGGCCAATCGAATTCCTCGATCAGATCCTTCGCGCCCTTGCCGTTGAGGATCATCGCTCGTCCCGCGACGCGATCCTCCTCAGATGGCGGTTGATTGGCGAGGAGAATGGGGGCTCGCTGCGCCGTCGTCGCGGGGCGCGAGACAGGCTCGGGCGGCGGCTGTCTCTCGACCTCTACGGCTCGGAAGCGCGCAGGGATGGACCTGCCCTCCCGCTCGAGCTTCCGCTTGATGCCCTGCTGCTTGAGTGCGTTAACCCCAGAGCAAGGTATTCCCTCCAGCGCATTGATCTGCTGCAGAACGATGTCCATGGGCATTTCGGTAGGCCACAGCTCGCAGAACAGTTGCTTGCGCTCCGCCGTCCAGACCGCCGGATATGGCCCTCGATGGGATCCCGGCGCGCGCTTTACCAGTGGCTCCCGCCGCTTCGCCTTGAGGCGTTGCAGCGCACCGCCCGCGCTTGTTCCTACCGCGGTTGCGGCCGGCGCTTCGTGGCTCGGCTCAACCAGGCGCGGGAACTGCCGCGCCACCTCCTCGGCCTCGGCCCTCTCGAAGTTGGCGAACAGCCCCTCGGCGATCGAGACCTCGCCCTCGATGCGCAGCCGCAGCTGCTCCACCACCTTGGAGAAGGGAGAGAGGAGGAAGGCATCGAGGTCGCCGATCAACGCGGCCGCATGCCGGCCCATGGCGATGTAGCCGGGCAGCTCGACGCCCTGGAGCGTTGGGAGGACGTGTGGGGCGCTCATGGCAGGATCCCGGTTCGGAAGGCGGTCACCACCCATGCGGTCAGCAGGCCGAGGGCTGCCGCGATCGCGTGCTGGGTGAGGCTGGGAAGCGGGCGGCGGAGCATCAGATCAGCCCCAGCCGCTCGGCGCGGTTCAGGAACTCCATGTAGGCCTCGTTGGCCGCCCACGGCTCCAGCGTCGGCATGGATGCGGGCTCCGGCAGTTCGCCCCAGGCCCAGGCGGAGCGGCGCATCAGGTCGCGGCGTTCAGTGGCGAGCATGATGAGGTCCACCTGCTTGATGAGCGGGTGATCCATCAGCTCGGCGGAGAGGCCGAAGCGCGCGAACATTGCGATGTGGACCGCGCTCTCGGCCCCGCGCACTAGGTCGCGGCCGAGCAGCTGCTTAACCGGCGTGGGAAGATCGCCGATCAGCGCCTCGTGTGCGTCATGCAGCAGGCCGGCGCGCCGCACGGCCAGCGGCTGATCGGCCAGCAGATCCGCAACGTGGCAGGAGTGCTGCGCCACACTGTAGGCGCAGGGCCCGTGGGTATGGCCGAGGAAGCGCGCGATGCGGGAGAGGCTGGTGGCGATCTCCGTCAGGCGAAGCATTTCGAGATCCGGCGCGTGCAGGTCGACACAATAGCCGGACGCAGTCTGCATCCAGGCGCCGTGGCGCGGCGGATCGAGCGGGCGGATCGCGTTCATGCAATCCAGTCCATGGCTTTGGCCAGGCAGAAGCCCGCTGCCAGGATCATCGCCATGACGCAGGCCATCGCGCCCCGCATCCGCCAGTCTGGAAGCTGAGCCTCAATTTCCGCAGCGAGCGACCGGGCGCGTTCGGGCGTAATGGCTCGGCTAAGGCGACGCTCGAAGACGTGGCCCGTCTTGTCGTCCACCGCTTCGGCAAGGGCGTCCCGCAAGGCGGCAACCTGGAAGCGGTCGAAGCGGAACGGGGTGACCCGTCCCGAGGGCGTCAGGACGATCGCGCCGTCGCTCTCTCGCGAGATCAGCACCACTCGCCCGTGATCGGCGATCACCTTCGCGAAGGCGGGCGGACCGTCCGGCTTGGCGGTCTCCGGCGCCGGCGGCGCAGCCTCGGTGACATCGCTCATGCGAGCCACCCGAGGCTGCTGGCGATGAAGGCAATGGCCAGCAGGATCATGCCGGCGGCGACGATCGCGGCGACGGCGTTAAACCAGCCGAGCGGCTGCGGCTGCGCTGAGTGGTCGGGAATGAGGGCCATTACGCGGCCACCTGCAGTTCGGGGCCGGTCCGCCGGTCGCACGACTGGAGAGTCCAGTCGGCGGGCTCGCCGCCCTCCATGTCCGCGGCTTCAGTACGCGCCTGGCTGATCGCCAAGGGGCGGCTCAGCGCGAGCAGGACCGAGACGTGGGATAATGCCGGCCGCGCGTGCCGGAGGGCGACGCGGTATTCTTGCTTGATGGGCATCGTGCTCTCCATCCGCCATGTGCGGCGACGGACCGAGTGTGCATCACATGCATACTTTAGAGCAAGCTTCTAATTGCGGTAAATGCATATTGCTTGCGCTCGGCAAGCCGGGCTAGAACCATAGTTCTTCATATGTTCTCACTGAAGGGTTGCAGGAAATGCGGCACGGCGTCACCCGAGACGAGGTCCCGAAGGCTCCAATCCCGGATCTCGGTCATGCCTCGGCGATGCGTGGCGCAGAGCGAGTCGCCAAGATGGCAATGAAGGGGGATGTCGCTCAGCGGGTCACGGCGGCAACGCGCGACCTCGTAGCGTCATGGCGTGCGGAGGATATCTCGGGAGCAAGCCTCCGCCGGCGCATAGAGGCGCTTCAGACCGAGATTGATTGCGCCCTACCTGGCGTCGAGCAATTCGTGGTGGATGCGGAGGGGCTGGAGGCTCGGCGCCATGCCGAATGTCAGTTCGCCGCTGTCAGGGCTATGTCCGACGTCATTGGCGGCGAGCTGCAGGAAATGGGGCTTCTACTCTAGGCTCTCGTCCGCGCCCGCTTCACCCACTCAACAGGGGTGGCCCAGTCGAGCGCGAGATCCTCGCTCTCTTCCTGCGTGTCGTAGCTAAAAAGCCGATAATGGCCGCGGGCCAGGCCGCGTAGAACCCGCTTCACCAAGATGCGACCGTCGGCGACCTTGACCATGCAGTCTTCGCCTATCACGTCATCATCGACGCGGGTCCGCCGGTTGAAGAAGAGGATGTCGTTCGGCCGATAAACCGGAAGCATCGACTTCCCGATAACCTCGGCTGCGATCGGGTCGATCAAGCCAGGCGGACCATCGAGCCAGATGGTCTCCTCGTCCAGCGGGATGACTTCAGCTCCGGCACCGACGTTTCCGAAGAGCCGGACCGGTTCCGGAAAGCTCGATAGAAGTTGCTCTGGAGCTGACAGGCCAAGGTACTTCGCCATTTCGACGAAGGCCTTCGGGAACAGCTCCATCGTTCCAGACTCGTACCGCCAGATAGTCGATTTATCGACCGAAATGCGATCGGCCAAATCCTGCTGGGACATGCCAGAGGCTTTGCGCAACGCCTTGATACGATTGTGCATGTCGGAATTTAGGCAGCGCATGCATACCGCCGTGAGTGCATCACATGCAATTTCGCGCTTTCATGGACGTTGCATTTAATGCATACTCGTCCGCATGCAGCTTTCCCTGTGGCTTTCACAAGCGAAAATGACCGACGCCGAATTCGCTGCGGCGGTCGGCCGAGATCAGGCGACGATCAACCGCACGCGACGCGGTTTGACGATGCCTGGCCCGTCGCTCGTGGCCAGGATCGTCGCCGTCACGAAGGGCGAGGTGCAGCCGGCGGATATCTACGCGGCTTACACGGGGCGACATGCGGTTTCTCCGGAGCCCGTCCAGCCCGTTGAAGCGGCGGCATCGTGATGTCGCGTCGTTTGCCCGGCCTGCGTGATGCGCGCCCGGTCCCCATTGCGGAACTGATGGCCCGCGCCGTCATGCGACTGTCGGAGGCAATGGCGCGGCGGACCGGGGCGTCTGTTCATGCCCGCACCCTGCCGCAGCCCAGCACGGCTCGCACCTTGCACCCTACAACCCCCGCAGGAGCCGCGCGTCCATGAGCGCCAGCCTCGATCTCACGCCGCAGCAGCGGATCTTCGAAGCCCTGACCCACCAGCTCGTGCAGACCTGCGGCGGCTACGAAGCGGCGGCCGCCATCCCCGGTGTGCGTGTCAGCTGGCAGCAGCTCCAGAACTACTGCTCGATGGACAAGCCACTCGTCGCGCCGATCGATGTCGTTGCCGCGCTCGAGGTAGTGGCCGGCAAGCCGCTGGTCACCGCCGAACTCGCGCGGCTTTCCGGACACGGCCTAATCCGGCGCGTCGTCATGGCCTCAGGCGAGCTGGCGACGCGCATGGCCCGCATCGGCTGCGAGTGCGGCGAGGCCTTCGCGACCTGGGCCACCGCGATGGCGGACGGCAAGCTGACGGGCCCGGAGCTGATCAAGCTCTGGCACGACCTGGCCGATATCGAGGACGCCGCCGCCGCAGGCATGGGCGCCCTCCAACACATGCTGACAGAGGCCGAGTGATGCCCGGTCCTTCCCCTTCCCGCATCGCCCCCGGCGCCCTTGTGGCCGGCGATGCGGGCCAGCGCGACGGCGAGCGATACGCGCCGAGCTTCTCTCCCGTTTTGCAATCAACTGCGGGCCGCGCCGGGCGGCCTCGCTCTCTTTGCATGGGGGAACTCGGGTGAGCGGCCGTCCAGGGCGTGCCGCCTATGCCGCAGCCGCCAAGTCCGGGCTGACCATGGCCCAGGCCGCGCGGCGGCTCGGCGTCCATGCCTCGGCCGTCGCGCGGATGGCCAAGCGCCATAGCCTCCGCTTCGTGCGGGGCGTGGGCAAGCCCGGCCCCGAGATCTGGACGCCGGAGCGGCGCGCCGTCCAGCGCCAGGCGATGTGCCGCTGGCATGTTGAGAATCGCGCATGATCGGAGACGTCCTCACCCTCGGCCAGATCTACGGCCTCCTGGGCAAGGCGTGTGTGGAAGCCGGCGGGCAGAAGGCATGGGGCGCGCTTCACGGCATCTCGCCCTCGCACGTTTGCGACGTGTTGAACGCTCGCCGCGATCCTGGCCCCGCCATCCTTCAAGCCCTCGGCCTGGAGCGCGTCACCCGCTACGTCAAAGTGAGTATTCCCAACGGATGAGCGTCCCCGCCCCCTTTCTCGGCACGCCCATTCGGCTGCCGCCCGCCAATCTCGCGGCGGAACAAGCGCTGCTCGGCGCCCTGCTGGCGAACAACAAGGCCTATGACCGCTTCGGCGGCCTGCTGGAGGCGCGGCACTTCGCCGATGCGATCCACGGCAGGATCTTCGATGGCATACGCCGGCGTATAGAGTCTGGCCGTGTGGCCGATGCCTTATCAATGCGGCAGGAGTTCGAGGGCAATGCCGCTTTCGATGAGGTCGGCGGGGCGGCCTATATCGCTCAGCTGCTGAGCTCGATGACCGGCATCGTCAACGCGGGCGAGTACGCCAAGGAGATCCGTGAGCTCTGGATGCGGCGCGAGATCATCGGCACATGCATCGCGGCAGCCGAGCGCGCCTTCGTCTATGATCCGGAGCTGCCCGCCCCCGCAATTCTCGCCTCCCTCGATAGCGACCTGGCCGAGCTCTCGCGCGACGGCGCCGGCGGCGGGGAAGCTCGGGACAGCGCGACGGTCGTGCGTGAGGTCATGGACGGCTTCACGGCGGCTGCGGCGCGCCAGGGCGGGCTCGCCGGCGTCACCACCGGCTATGCCGGCTTCGACCGCATGACGGGCGGCATGATGGGCGGGCAGCTCCTCCTCTGCGGTGCTCGGCCTGGCATGGGCAAGACGGCGCTCTCGCTCGGCATCGCGGCGCGCTCGGCGGCGGCCGGCACAAGGATCTTCTACGCTTCGGCCGAGATGCTGGCCGCGCAGGTTCTGGCGCGCGCGGTTGCGGCCCAGGCGGGGCAGCCGATCACGGCCGCCCTGCGCGCCGGTGTGGAGGGCGAGGGCGGCGCCTGGCGCCAGCTCGCCGCCGGCGGGCCGGAGGCACATGAGATGGCCCTTGCCGCCCGGCGCATTGGCCAGCTGCCGATCCATTGGGATGACAGCGCACGGCACACCGCCGCCTCCGTCCGGCAGAAGGCGCGCCTGATGAAGCGGCGCATGGGGCTCGATGCCATCGTGGTCGACTACCTCGGCCGCATGCAGCCGAGCCAGCGCGCCACCGGCTTCAAGAACCGCGTGATCGAAGTCGGCGAGATGGCGCGGGATCTGAAGTGCCTCGCCATGGAGCTGGATGTTCCCGTCTTCCTGCTCGCGCAGCTCTCGCGCGGCGTGGAATCGCGGGAGAACAAGCGGCCCATGCTGAGCGACCTGCGCGACAGCGGCGAGATCGAGCAGGAGGCCGACGTCGTCACCTTCCTGTACCGCGAGCACTACTACCTCCTGCAGAACAAGCCGGAGCGCGGCCCGAAGGAAGGCGAGGAGGCGTGGAACAACCGCCTGGACGCCTGGGCGAACGCGCTGGCGGCTAGCGAGGGCAAGGCCGAGCTCATCATCGCCAAGCAGCGCCAGGGGCCCGTAGGGCCCGTCCGGCTGCGCTTCGATGGCCCGCGCACCTGGTTCTACAACGACATCGCCGGGGGCGAACCCGCCATCCCCGGCCTGCCGGAGTGAGGGGGACGTCATGGGGCGTATGAGCAAGGCGAACCGCGCAGCGATGGTGGCGGCCGCAGGCATGGTTGGGCCGCCGTCGGGCGGGCGCATGGCGCCATCGACGATCAGCATCAACGGTGGGCCGGAGGTTCCGTTCCCGGTGTTGAAGGCCGCCCTCGACACCGTGAGGGGGCGCGATGCGCCTCCGCCGCCGCGAGACGACGACAATGACGTCGGCGGCATCGCGGTCGATCGACTGCGCTCCATCATCGATCGCATCGAGCGGCTGGAGGAGGAGCGCAAGGCGCTCGGCTCCGACATCACCGACATCTACACCGAGGCGAAGTCCGCGGGCTTCAACGTGAAGGTGGTCCGCCAGGTCATCCGCCTTCGCAAGATGGAGCCGGCCGAGGTGGAGGAGCTGGAAACCCTGCTCGACCTGTACCGCCGCGCCCTGGGGATGTGAGGCCGCGCGCCTCCACCGAAACCCAAGAAACCGAAAGCTGATCCCATGACGCCCGATGCCACGCGCCACGCTCCCGCTATCCTCGGCCACATGCTGAAGGATCCGCGCCTCGCCACCCTGCCGCTCTCCGTGCGCGGCGTATGGCTGCAGCTGAGCCTCGCAATGCTCGACCGCAAGCACACGGCCTACGGCGTCACGGGAGAGCCGGAGCGCCTGGCGGAGATCGTGGTCTGCCCCCTGGCGGAGCTCAACGCCGCGGTGGGCGTTCTGCTCGATGAGCGGCTGCTGGAATGGAGCGCCGACACCTACCTGCGCAGCCCCTTCGTCACGGCCCTCATGCGCCCCGCCAGCGCGCGCTGATAACCCAAGAAACCGAAAGTCGAACCCATGGGAAGCCGCTGCTCGTGCGACCGGATCGAGGCGATGCTGGAAGGCACGCCCTGGTTCAAGACGTTGGAAGGGAGCGCGCGCTGGCTTTGCTTCAAGCTCGTGAAGCTGATGTCCACGCCCTCCTACGCCGGCGCGATACCCTTTTCGGATACCCGTCGGGTTTCGCTGTTGGTTTCGATGGACGGAACCGAAGTGCAAACCCATCTCGAAACCCTGGTGGAAACCGGCCTGCTGGCCCGCGACGATCGCGGCTATCTCTCCTGCCCCATGCTCGGCGACGTGGCGGCGCGGACCGTGGCGGCGCGCCAGAACGGCACGCGCGGCGGCCGTCCACGCAAGGGAGAGACACCGGAGCAATACGCGGCGCGGCGGCGCCAGGGCGAGATGCTGCTGCCCATCGGGGGCATGGCGGAGAAACCCAGCGAAACCCAGCAATGGGAAACCTCGTCGGCCGGCGCGGCGCCGCGTACTACTAGTAGTTCTTCTCTTAGGTCAGAGACTACTCAACCAGTCGCGCACGAAGGCGAATGGCAGAAGCTCGCATCGCTCGCCATCGCAGCGGCGGCGCTTCCCGGCAAGCGCATCGCCTGGACGCCAGCGCAGCAATGGGAGGCGTGGGGTGCGACGCCCGAGCTGGTGGAGCGTGTCGTCGGCGACGTGATGCGGCGCGGCACGAAGGCGCCCTCGGAGATCAGCTCCATCCAGTACTTCTCCAATGCGATCAAGCGCGCGGTGGATGAGGCTGGCGGCACCTCCGCGCCATCTGCGGCGAGCATCGTGCGTCACCAGCTCACCGGGCTCGAAGCACGAATGCGCACATGGGAGGAGAGCGGTCATCACGGCCCGCCGCCCCGCCTGCACGACCAGCACCACGCAGCATGATGGAGGCCAGAAAGATGCTTGACGGAATCAACGCGGCGGTGGCAGACAGCAGCTTCAAAGTGGAAGCGATAGGGCGTCGTGCGGCGGGCCCTGTCACTCTGCCGGAGATGCCTCGGCACTCCGAACAACTGGATGAGGCTCCGGCCCCTCCAGTGCGGCGCACATCTTCTCTCATCGCGGAACGCTGGTACTGCATCCAGCATGAGAAATATCAGGGCGCTCGTGCGCGGCTGAACATCCGGCGTGCTGGCTTTGGTCCCGACGATGTCCACTGGCCCCGCGCCATCATTCGCGATCCTCGCAAGGATGACGTGCTGGAGCCGCTCTTCCCCGGTTACCTGTTCGTCCGCTTCGATGTTCGACGCTCCGGCTGGGGTAAGATCCGGCATGCGGGCAACGTGCTCGCCATCCTTGGCGTCAGGGAGATCGGCTCTCCCATCGCCATTCCCGTCGGCGAGGTCGAGCGATTGATCGACCTGGCTCAAGGCGCAATCGGCGGCGCGATCGACAAGACGGGTGACCAGCTGGAGGAGGACCGTCTCGCCTCCATCCTCGCCTCCGGCACGAAGCTAACTTTCCTGGACGAGGCTCTCTTCGCCAACCCCGTGATGCTCCGTGCCGATCGAGGCCGCGAGCGGGTCGAGATCATGATGACCTGGTTCGGTGAGGAGCGGATCGTCAGCGCTCGCCGCGACGCTATGAAGCACGCTGGATGATGGCTCGCGTTCCTATGCTCCGCCCGCGCCTGGCTGTCATCGACACCCGCACGGCCAAGCCGGGCCCCAAGCTGCGCGCTGCCCACTACGGCACGCCCGAGCACGTCGAGTGGAGCAGGGCCGTCATCCGCCGCGCCGGCGGCATGTGCCAAGGCAAGGGCTGCGGCCGCACCGACACTCGTTTCTTCGCCGACCACATCGCCGAGCTGAAGGATGGCGGCGCCGCCCTCGACCTGGCCAACGGCCAAGCCCTCTGCGGCACCTGCCACGGCACCAAGACTGCCGCCGCCCGGGCCGCCCGCCAGCAGGGGTAGGGGGGGGTTGAAACTCTGGTCGGCCAAGGGACCCTGACCACTATGGGTCTCAGTCAGAGGTTTTTTTCCCGACCAGAAATTCAGGATGGTCGCCATGGATCAGCCGCCGCCTCGCGGCCCGGGCCGACCGGCTCACGAACCGACCGCTCAGCTCCGCCAACAGGTCGCCGATCTCGTCGGGGAGGGCCGATCCGTCGCGCAGGTGGCGGAAGATATCGGACTTTCTGAGCCCACCGTCCGGCTCCACTACGCTGATGAGCTTCGCGACGCGCGCCCTCAGCTATTTTTTCCTTTTCCGGAAATCAGGGGCGCCGTGAAGAAGCAGAAGCGCGCCGACCCCGGCGGGCGCCCGGCCCACAAGCCGACCGACGAAACCCGCCAGCGCGTTCAGATCCTGACGGCCAGCGGCATGCCCGCCTGGCAGATCGCTTCGGTGATGCTCATCTCGGAGCCCACCTTGCGGCTCCACTACGAGGGGGATCTGCAGCTCGGCCGCGCCAGCAAGACGGCCGAGGTGATCGAGGCACTCTTCCTCTCGGCCAAGGGCGGCAACGTCTCGGCGCAGAAGGCTTGGCTGGCCCAGTTTCGCCAGCTCAACGATCCACCGCAGTCCGACGCCCCTCCGGCGAATCAGCCCGTCGGGAAAAAGGACGCGACCAGGGCGGCCGCGCTCAGCGCCGAGATGGGGACCGGCTGGGATGGCCTGCTTCCTAACTGATGGTTCAGTGGGATTTCTCCTGCCCGGACTGGGAGGCCCGCCTTCGGGAGGGCCGCTCCCTGGTGCCTCCGCTGCCGCTGAACCAGGTCGAGGCCGATCGCGCAGTGGCGGTGTTCAATCGGCTCCGGCTGCCGGACGTCGAGGGCACGCCGACCATGGCGGATGCCGCGGGCGACTGGTTCCGCGACCTGGTGGCCGCTCTCTTCGGATCGGTCGATCCGGTCACCGGCATGCGCATGGTGCGCGAGCTGTTCTGCCTGGTGCCCAAAAAGAATAGCAAGACGAGCAACGGCGCTCTGCTCATGCTCGCTGCGCTGCTGCTGAACACCACGCCCCGCGGCAAGTTCATCATGACCGGCCCGACCCAGGACGTCGCGCAGCTGGCGTTCAACCAAGCGAAGGGCGCCATCGAGCTCGACGAGGTGCTCAGCTCCAAGCTCCACGTCCGCGACCACCTGAAGACCATCGTGCACCGCGTCAGCGGAGCCGAGCTCGAGATCATGACCTTCGATCCCAACGTGCTCACCGGCCAGAAGCCGGCGGGCATCCTGATCGATGAGCTGCATGTCAGCGCGAAGATGTCGAAGGCCGCCTCGGCGCTCCGCCAGCTGCGCGGCGGCATGATCTCCAACAAGAAATCGTTCCTCGTCATCATCACGACGCAGAGCGAGGAGCCGCCGGTCGGCATCTTCCGCGCCGAGCTGATGAAGGCGAGGGCGATCCGTGACGGCCGGCTGAAGGCGGCGATGCTGCCGGTACTCTACGAATTCCCGGAAGCCATCCAGAAGAAGGCCGAGACGTGGCGCGACCCCGCCAACTGGCCGATGGTGACGCCGAATGCCGGCCGCAGTATCACCATCGAGCGGCTCCAGGAGGAGTTCGCCACGGCGGAAGCCACCGGGCCCGACGAACTCCGCGCCTGGGCCTCTCAGCATCTCAACATCGAGATCGGCCTGGCGCTGCACACCGACCGCTGGGCCGGCGTCGACTATTGGGAAGGCGCGGCGGAAGCCGTGTTCACTTACGAAGATCTGATCCGCCGCTGCGATGTTATTACCGCAGGAATCGACGGCGGCGGCCTGGACGATCTCCTCGCCCTCTGCCTCCTCGGCCGCGAGCGTGAGACGGGCCGCTGGCTGGTCTGGATCCGGGCCTGGGCGCATCCGATCGTGCTGGACCGCCGCAAGAGCGAAGCGTCCCGCCTGGAGGACTTCTCCAAGCAGGACGACCTGATCTTCTCCACGGAGATCGGCGACGACGTGCGTGATGCCGTGGCTATCGTCGCGCAGGTCCACAAGGCCGGGATCCTGGGCGCCGTCGGCCTGGACACTTACGGGATCCGCGACATCGAAGCCGAGCTCACCGCTCGCGGCATCACTGGCGAGGTTCTGTTCGGCGACCAGCTCGCGCCCATCGTCCAGGGCATTCCCCAGGGCTGGAAGATGTCCGGCGCGATCAAGACCACGGAACGGGCACTGGCGTCCGGCACCATGGGGCACGCCGACCAGCCGCTCATGGCCTGGTGCGTCGGCAATGCGAAGGCCGAGCCGCGCGGTAACGCCGTCTCGATCACCAAGCAGGCGGCGGGCACCGCGAAGATTGACCCGGTTATCGCGCTCTTCAACGCCGTCGAGCTGATGACGCGTGACCCAACGCCGCGCCGCCCCTCGGTTTACGAGAAGCGCGGCATCCTGATGATCTGAGGGAGAAGCTATGGCCAACTGGCTTTCATCCCTCTGGCGCCGTGGCTCCGGAGTGCAGCCCGCGGCGTCGGCCGATTACTCGACGATCGACACGCCAGCAGGCCTAGAATCCGCGTTCAGCGGCGGCGAAACCGCTGCCGGCGCGCCGGTCTCGGCCTCCTCGGCCATGCGCGTTGCGGCGGTCTATCGCTGCGTCGACCTGCGCGCGACGGCGCTGGCCTGCCTGCCGATCCACGTCTACGCCGAACAGGCGGGGGGCGGCGTCGGCAAGAAAGTCTCTGATCATCCGCTCGCCATCCTGCTCGGCAAGCGGCCCAATCGGCGGCACACCGGCTTTGAGTTCCGGCGCCTGCTGTCGGTCCATGTCCTGCTCCGCGGCAACGCCTATGCGCTGAAGGTCTGGTCGCGCGGCCGCGTGGTGGAGCTGCTGCCGATGCACCCCGACCGCGTGCGGGTCGAGGAGCTGGCCGACCAGTCGCTACGCTACACCTACACCCGCGCCAATGGCGGCCAGGCTGTCTTCAGCGAGGAAGACGTCTTCCACCTCCGCGACCTCTCGACCGACGGCATCGTCGGCCTATCCCGCATCACCATGATGCGCGAGGCGGTGGGCATGGCGGTGCAGGCCGAGCGATTCGGCGCCCGCATGTTCAAGAACGGCATCGGCGCCGGCGGTGCGATCAAGCACCCGAACAGCATCGGCGATGTCGCCTATGGCCGGCTGAAGGCCGATATGTCGGAGCGCTACTCCGGCGCCGACAACGCCCACAAATGGATGATCCTCGAAGAGGGGATGGACGTCGCGAAGCTTGGCCTCACCAGCGAGGACATGCAGTTCATCGAGAGCCGCAAGTTCCAGCGCAGTGAGATCGCCATGTTCTTCGGCGTGCCGCCGCATCTGATCGGCGACGTCGAGAAGACGACGAGCTGGGGCACCGGCATCGAGCAGCAGAACCTGGGCTTCCTGCAGTACACGCTCGGCGGCGACATCGCGATGTGGGAACAGCGCATCGAGCGCGACCTCATCCCCGACAGCGAGCCAGCGAAGATCTACGTGAAGCTGAACGTCTCCGGCTTCCTTCGCGCGGCGTCAAAGGATCGCGCGGAGTACCTCTCCCGCGCTCTCGGATCGGGCGGCCAGCAAGCCTGGATGACACCGAACGAGGCCCGCGCCCTCGAAGATCTGCCGCCCGTCCCGGACGGCGACAAACTGCCCCAACCCATGGGGGCCAGCGCGCCCCCGCCCAAGCCGGCGCCAGCGCCAGCGCCCGAAGAGGTGATCGCATGAGCCTTCGTCAGCTTCCGGCCGTGCAGGCCCTCGCCCGCCCTGAGGGCGTCACCTGGGATGCTCCCGCCGGTGCCCTGGCCCGCTGGTCGCCCGGCATCCAGGCTGCGGACGCGGAGGATACCGCCTCCATCAGCATCTACGACTTCATCGGCGAGGATCCCTGGAGCGGCGGCGGCTGGACCGCCAAGCGCGTGGCCGGTCTGCTCCGGACCTTCGGGGATCGGGCCGTCGCGGTCTCGATCAACAGCCCGGGCGGAGACGTCTTCGAGGGCATCGCGATCTACAACCTGCTTCGCGAGCACAAGGCAGCCGTGAACGTGCGCGTGATGGGCCTGGCCGCCTCAGCCGCCTCGCTGATCGCCATGGCCGGCGATGAGATCCTGATGGGCGAGGGCGCCATGCTGATGGTGCACAACGCCTGGGGCGTCGCTCTGGGCAACCGCCACGACCTTCGCGCTGCCGCCGACGTGCTGGAGCCGATCGACGATGCCATGGCGGGGATCTACGCCGCGCGCAGCGGGCAGGACCGGAAGAAGGTCGGCAAGATGCTCGATGATGAGACCTGGATGTCCTCCGCGCAGGCGGTGGAGAAGGGTTTCGCCGACGGCGTTCTGGCCGGCGGATCGCCCGCCCAGGCGAGCGCCAAGCTCGATGCGCCCATGCAGGCGCGCCACCAACTCGATATCGTTCTCGCCAAGGCGGGCATGCCGCGCTCCCAGCGCCGCAACCTCCTTCGCGACCTCGCCTCCGGCACGCCCAGCGCTGCCGTCGACCCGGCCACGCATGACGCTGGCCTCTCCGGTGCGGCAGCTGAGCTGCGGCGCCTCATCAACACCCTGACACCCTGAGAGGGCATCATGCATATTCAGAATCGTAACCTTCTGCTCGCCGGCGTAGGCGCCCGCGGCCTCATGTCGGCCCGTGCCGAAGGCGCGCCCGGTCTGGTCGAGATCAAGGCCCTCATCGAGGGCGTGAACAAGACCTTCGAGGAATTCAAGGCGGCGAACAACGCGCGCCTGGCCGAGATGGAGAAGAAGGGCTCCGTCGATCCGGTCCTCGCCGAGAAGGTCGACAAGCTCAACGCGGCAATGACCGACCAGCAGAAGGCGCTGGACGACACGACCAAGCGCATGGCCAGCCTGGTGCTCGGCGGCGGCGGCGGTGGGACGGAGACGCCCGAGGCCAAGCAGCACAAGGAGCAGTTCCAGGGCTGGCTGCGCGGTCGCATCGAGGCCCGCACCACGACCTACTCGGATCCCGATGGCGGCTTCCTGGCGCCGCCGACGCTGGACTTGGCAATCACGCGCATCGTCTCCCAGACGGTGGCGATGCGGCGCCTGGCGCAGGCCATGACCATCAGCGGCTCGAGCTTCGTGAAGTTCAAGTCGCTGGGTGGGGCCAGCTCCGGCTGGGTCGGCGAGAGCGACACGGGAAGCACCGGCCGTCCGGAGACTTCCACGCCCACCCTGGCCCGCATGGAATTCACGCCCGGCGAGATCTATGCCGAGCCCTATGCGACCCAGCAGGCGCTGGACGACATGGCGATCGACGTCGAGGCCTGGCTGTCCGGCGAGGTTGCGATCACGTTCGCGGAGCGCGAGGGCCAGGCGTTCCTGCTGGGCGACGGCGTGAAGAAGCCGCGCGGCCTGCTGACCTATCCCACGGCGCTGAACGCCTCCTACGCCTGGGGCTCGCTCGGCTATGTGAAGACCGGCGCCGCGTCGAACTTCATCGCCGCCAGCACCACGGCGGGCCCGGCCGACTGCCTGATCGACCTCGTCTACTCGCTGAAGGCCGCCTACCGGACCGGCGCCTCCTGGCTCGCGAACGACCTGACGGCCGCGACCATGCGTAAGTTCCGCGACGGCCAGGGCAACTACCTCTGGCAGCCCTCGATCGTCGCCGGCCAGCCGAGCACCTTCCTCGGCTACGCCGTCGATACGGACGACAATATGCCCGATGTCGGCGCGAACAACTTTCCGGTGGCCTTCGGCAATTTCAAGCAGGCCTACCTGATCGTCGACCGCGCCGGCGTTCGCGTGCTCCGCAACCCCTACAAGGTGAATGGCTTGGTGGCCTTCTACACCACAAAGCGGGTCGGCGGCGGCGTGCAGAACTTCGAGGCCGTGAAGCTGCTGAAGGTCGAGGCCTGAGCCTCTGCGGGCGGGCTTCGGTCCGCCCGCCTCTCCGGCCCGCGCGTCTCGCGCTCGCCACCCCCATCCGGAACCCAACAGAAGGAACCATCGCCATGCGCGACCAGGTCAACCGCATTCACCCCGTCATGGGGCTCGCGCCGCTCGCCGCGGCTATCACCGACAACACGGCCCAGGTCTCGGCCATCATCGATCGCCGGGGATACGAAGCCCTGACCTTCCTGATTGCCACCGGCATCCTGGCCGATGTCGACGCCACCTTCGCAGTGACGATGGATCACGGCGATGCGTCGAACCTCTCCGACGCGGTGGCCGTGCCTGCCGCCTCGATGATCGGCACGCTCGCCAATGCCAGCTTCACCTTCGCCAATGACGGTGTGCTCCGGAAGATCGGCTACGCCGGCGACAAGCGCTATGCGCGCCTCACCATCACGCCCGCCGCCAACACGGGCAATGCCCCGCTGGCGATCGTCGCGCTGCTCGGCCATCCGGTCCTCGCGCCGACGTCCAACCCCCCGGCCTGATCCATGCCGGACAGCATCCTCACCGTCACTGTCGCCGCGACCGTGCGCAACTTGGCCGAGCTCGTCTCGGTCAAGGCTGAGCTCGACCTCGGCGATGGCGCCGATGGGGCGGATCTCCTGCGGCGCATTCGCGCGGTCAGCACGGCCATCGACCGCTTCTGCGGCCGGACCTTGGCGCGCGAGACGCTGCAGGAGGTCGTGAGGCCGGTTCGCGCCCTCGATGTTCTGGTTCTCTCGCGGTACCCGGTCGCCAGCATCACCAGCATCGTCGCCGATGGCGCGACGCTGGTCGCAGGGACCGATTTCGAGGCCGATCTCGAAACCGGGCGGATCTGGCGGCTCTCGGGCGACGTGCGCTGCTGCTGGCGCTGCCGCAAGATCACCGCGCTCTACGCGGCCGGTTACCTGCTGCCTGGCCAGGTTGGCGCGAACCTCCCCGAAGACATCACCCGCGCCTGCATCGTGGCGGTGACGGCATCGTATCAAGCCAAGGGCCGCGACCCCCTTCTGCGCAGCGAGGCCTCCCAGGACGTCGGTCAGAAGTCATACATGGACCCGCGCGCCCACAGCTCTGGCCTGCCTCCCCAGGCGATCGACCTGCTGCGCGACGGCGGCTACGTCTCGGTGCGCGTATGAGCCTCGCCGGCGTCACTTCGCGCATGCTGGCGAGCCACGGCCGCCCGATCGTCCTGCAGCGCCGCATCGGGAAAACCGATGCCTTCACCTCGGCGACGGTCCAGGGCAAGGAATCGGCCTACAAGCCGAACGAGCTGGTCGGCCTGGTGCAGCAAGGCGATCTGAAAGTCGTCATCGGCCCGGATCTCGGCGCCGTGGCCGCCCCCCTCAGAAAGCCCGACCGGATCCTGATCGACGATCGCGCCTTCACGATCCAAGGCGCGACGCCCCGGTACGCCGGCGCCGCGATCGACGGTTATGAGCTCTGGGTTCGCGGCGCATGACGTCGACCGCCCCCTGGGATGATGCCCGCGCCCGCCTCCAGGCGGCCATCGCTGGGCCGAACGCCCCGCTCGCTGGCCTTCCCATCGAATGGCCGAACGAGGATCTCGCCCCCCTGCCGCCCTCCGGTGCCTGGCTCTCCGTCGAGACCTCCGGAGAGGGCATGTCCCCCATCGAGATGGGCCAGCTCGGCGCCTGGACCGAGCGCGGCAATCACACGATCCACGTCATGACGCGGGTCGGCACGGGCTGTGAGCTCGGCCTCACCATCGCCAAGGCCCTGAGCAACCTCTTCCGCAACGTCTCGGCCGAGGGCGGCGCGCTGCTCTACGAGCGCCAGCTGACGCTGCCAGGCGGCCAGTTGGAAGACGGCAACTGGTGGATCACCCCCTTCGTCGTCCGCTGGCAATACACCGACCGGCCGGCCTGACGCCGACCCCCTCGCGCCTCGGCGCGTGCCCCAACCGGCCCTTGGGCAAGGCCGACCACATCCATGAGATGGAGCACCAATCATGCCCAGCGTGACCGGCTATTCCGCAGGTACGGAAACCACCGACGTCGTTCTCTCCTACGGCCTCGAGACGGCCTGGGGCGTCCTGCCCGCCGTGGCCTTCAAGGATCTTCGCATCACCAGCGAGACCCTGGCCCGCAACAAGCAGCGCGCCCGCTTCAACGAGATCCAGGGCAAGCGCCAGGTCTCGCCGAGCGTGACCCAGCAGGAGAGCGCCGCCGGCGCCATCAACTTCAACCTCTCCTACGGCACGCAGGACGATCTCTTCGCCTGCCTCCTCGGCAACGACTGGACGACCGCGCTGGCGATCGATGGCATAGGCGCCGACATCTCGACGGTCGCCGCCGGCAACAAGCTCACCAGCACCCTCGCGGGCAAGTTCACCAATATCGTCGCTGGCCAGTACATCCGCCTCTACGGCTTCACGGCCTCGGCCGGAGCGAACAACGGTATCTACCGAGTGGCCGCAAAGAACAGCGCCATCGACCTCACCCTGGCGGGCAAGACGGTCGCGAACGAGACGCCCGCCGGCACCACCGCCAAGGTCCGCGGCTCCATGCTGCGCAACGGCGACCTGGTGATGAGCGCCTATGTGCAGAAGCGGCTCGCGAGCACGCGTCTCTTCACCTATCCGGGCACCGTCTTCAGCAGCGGCACCCTGCGCGGTGGCGTCGGACAGGCCTTCACCGGCAGCGTCAACGCCATGGCGCAGCAGGAGGGCTTCGTCACAGTCGACCAGTCCACCGGCGCTCACACAGCGGCACCGACGGGCGGCTTCTTCAACGCCGTGGCGTCCTTTGGCGGCGTGCAGCTGAACGACACGGCCATCGATGCCGTGGTGCAGAACATCAACCTCTCCCTCAACCGCGAGGGCGCGGAGATGGACTACGGCATGGGGAGCGCATTCGGGCAGGGAGCCCGCTGGGGCCAGCTGAACCCCGGCGGCACGCTGGAGGTGCTCTTCCGCAATGAGAGCATCTACACGCTCTTCGCGGCCGAGACGCAGCGCCTGATCTCCTGGACCATGCGCGACCCGCAGGACAACGCCTATGCGGTCTCCATGCCCGCCGCCGTCCTGATGAACGGCTCGCCCCAGGCGGGCGGCCCCAACCAGACGGTGCGGAGCTCCTTCACCATCGAAGGCGCGCAGGACCTCTCCACCTTCGCCATCCAGATCGATCGCTTTCCGGCTGTGCCGTAACGCCATCACGCCGTCGGCATCAGCCGCCGCGTGCCAGGGCCGCTCCGCGCTTGCGGGAGAGCGGAGCGGCCCTTCTCCCGCACCTCCCGCAGGATCTCCAACATGAAATTGACCACACTCGCGGCGCCTCTCGCCGCCGCCGCCGATGGCCTTTGGCTGCCCTGCGGCCCCGGATGGGGCGATATCGAGCTCCGGGTGCGCCCCTACACCGAGGGCTACCAGACGCTGCTCTCCCGCGCCCAGGCCGAGGCGGTGCGCGCAGCTCGCGCGGACGGCCGGCTCAAGCCGCGTGAGAGCTTCGAGGATCTGCCCCTCGACGCCCGCCTCGCTCTCGCCCGCGACCTGCTGCTGAAGCACCTGGTGGCCGATATCCGCAAATCCGAGGACGACGACGGCAAGGCGACCACGGTCGAGACCTTCCGCGCCCACGCCATGGATCTCGACAACTGGGGGCCCGGCCTGGCCGACAAGGCCTTCGAGCTGGTGTCGGAAGTCACCACCGACCGTGATGCCCTGCGCAAGGCCGCGGGGGGAAACTCCGGGCGGTCCTCCGGCAGCGGGCTCGTCCCGGCGAAGCCGACGCAATAGACGCCCTCGGCTGGGGCGACGAGGCCGCCACGGTCACGCTGATGCCCGAATGGGCCTGGGTGTGGCGCGCATGGCAGCAGCTGGACAGCGGGCGCGCCTGGCTGTCGGGCATGGCGGCGGCACCCCGGCGTATTTCCTGGGCCTCGCTCCTGCACTGGGCCTCGGTGAACGGCCTCACGGGCAGCGAAAGCGATGACCTGCAGCACCTGATCGGCGAGATGGAGGCCGAGTATGCCTCGATCGAGGCGGAACGGAGGGCGGCACCATGAGGCTGGCGCAACACCTCCAGGTGCTGATCGACCGGGCGCTGCCGGAATCGCGGCAGCGCCAGATCGCCGCCGACTATGCCCGCGGCGTCCGCGACGGCCTGATCGCCTCCGGCCGAGCGCCGCCGCATTTCACCACGGCCGTCGACGGCCGAGAGGGCGTGGCGGAGGAGGCGGTTCGGCTTGACGGCGGGCACATCCGTTATGAGTTCGGCTCGCTCGCGAATGCGGTGCAATTCGCTCTCGACTATCTGCGCGAGCGCAGTCCCGTGCTGACGGGCGACTACCGGGCGTCCTGGATGGTGCTGGTGAACGGCTCCCCCTGGCGCCAGGCGGTCTCCGAGATCCCCGGCGATGCGGAGGCCGTGGTCGTGAACGACAGGCCCTTCGCCCGGCTGCTGGAGGTGGGCAGCAACGGCAAGGCCAGTGCCCGCCGCGTCCGGCGGGTGAAGTACAAGAACCGCCGAGGGCACGAGCGCACGAAGTTGCTCACCTCGACGACGGATTGCGCGGCTGAGGTGCAAAAGCGCTGGCCGGACCTCTTTGTGGCCCGCCAGTTCGTGCGGCTCTCGGGCGGAAAGAACGACGTCCCCTACATCGCGAAGAGCGGTGAGATCACCTATCCGGCGGTGATCATTCGGGCGAATTAAGCTGGAGCCTTGGCCTCATTGCCGGCCTCGCTGATAATTTGCCCAGCAGGTATCCCGAGCCTGCGCGCCCGTGGCGGCCGCTTCGAGATTCAGTATGGCCCGCCGGTTATACATAGAGGCTTCGATTTGCTGACCCTGATTGATGCAATTAGCGGCGGCCTGCTGGTCCTGTTGCCCCTGCCTTTGGCCTGCCTGATCGGCAAGCCGGCGACGGCGTCTGGCCTCAACGGCTTCCGATAGTCGAGACTCCTCGGCAGCAATGGCTGCGTCGCGGGCCCTTAGATTTGTTGAAGTTCCTCTGGGAAGCATCGGTGCTGAGTTCACACCATCGACATTCGCGATCGCGGCTCGGCGAACGGCGGCTGTGTAATCCGGCGAAGACGTGATCGCGCGTTCAAGTAGCTCATTCTCGCGGGCAGCCCTCGCATCGTCGGAATAACGCTGGGCTCGTTGCGGCGGCGTGAGGGCGGCGAGCTCAAGCTGAGCGTCAGTGGGCGGGCCGCGTCCTGCCCTGTGCTGCGCGTCTGCTATCCGCATGCGTTCAATCGCAGCCTGTTGATCGTACTGCAGCGATCCGACGGGGGCACAACCTACCAGAGCAGCTAGCGCCGCCAGCATCAAACTTCGCATTTCCATCCCCTGATCAGTCTCGACGGCTCGACCTTAGCGAAAGGGAGGCGACCACGCATGACTGCTTTGTCCGAAGTCGCCGCCCTCGAAATCACCGTTCGCAACCAGGTCTCCGAAGGAGCCGCCGCAGCAGCTCGAGATCTTGACAAGGTCGAGGCTGCCGCCGATCGCGCGGCTGCAGCGCTGAAGGTGGTCGAGAGCGGCACGCGCCTCGCCGGCGACACCTTCGATAAGACCGCTGCCCGATCGGACGGGCTGGCCCGCGCCGAGCAGCGCCGGACGGAAATCACAGCCCGGGCCCAGCGCGAAATCACGGCTCTAACGGCCGCCGCCCAGACGGAGGGCCTCGCCGAGGATCGCCTGGCCGCTGCCATCGAGGCCGTCACCCTAAAGCGCGACGCGGACATCATCAGGGTCCAGCGCCAGGCCGAGGTTCAGCGGGCGCAGCAGCTCGCGCTGGTCGGTGGTGCTTCGGCGCAGACCCAGGCCATGGCGGCCGGCACGGGCGCGATCGACAAGTACGTCGCATCGAACGACAACGCCTCGCGCGGTGCTGGCAAGTTCTCCCAGGCGATCGGCCAGGCTGGCTTCCAGCTGCAGGACTTCGTCGTCCAGGTTTCCTCCGGCCAGAGCGCGTTAACGGCTCTGGGCCAGCAGGGAAGCCAGATGCTGGGCGTCTTCGGCACGGGCGGTGCGATCGCCGGTGCGGCCCTTGCTGTCGGCGTGCTGATCGCGCAACTCACGCTCGGCGCCACGGCCGGAGCGCAGCTCACGGCCGAGATCGAGCGCCAGAAGACGCAGTTCGAGGAGAGCGTCACCCGCGCGACCGCCTATGTCGGCGCGCTGCGCGCGCAGGGCGAGCAGTACCGCAGCATGACCGCGGCCGGTCAGCTGTATCGGGACGGCCTTCGCGGTGAAGGCGAGAGCCTCGTCGCGCTCACTCGCCTCTACCAGGGCATGACCGAGGCGCGCCGGGCCCTGGAGCAGCAGGGCGTGACAACCTCGACGCGCCTCAACAGCTACAACCAGGTGCTGGTGAACCGGCAGGTGGACAGCGCCCTTGGGGCGAACCTCACCCGGGCATCCACCTCCGTCGGCGCCGCCGACATCATGTCGGGTCTGGCCGCGACGGAGGCTCCGACCGCCACTCCTGATTACGATGTTGCGACCGCCGCGCTGGCGCGATACCGCAACGAGAACGACCGATCCGTCGAGGCTGTTCTGCGGCTGTGGAACGGGCTGCGTGATGCCGCCAACATGAATGGCGACTATGGCGCCTCGATCGGCCGCATGATGGGCGACATCGAAAAACTGATCCCGACGCTCGATCGGCTAGACGAGGCGACGCGCCGGGTAACCACGCGCCAGCTTGCCCTGTCCGGCCAGGCGAGTTCGCTGCAGCTTCGTGCCCTTTCCGACCAGGCCTCAGGCGAAGTGGGTGGGCGCTCCCAGCAGATGGAGCGCATCCGCGATCTTCGGGGCGACCTGCAAGGCGGGCTGGCGGGCGCCTCGCCGGAGCAGACGGGCCGGATCCGCTCTTCGCTCCAGCAGCTCAACCAGCAGCAGGAAGGCCTGACGCCCGCCACGTCTCAGCAGCTCCGCGCGCTCCAGGAGCAGGCGACGCTCTCCCGCACGGCCGAGGGAGCGGCAAAGGATCTTGCGACGGCAGAGCTGGAGTTGGACCGTGCGGCCCGCGCGGCAGGTGCCGGGCAGGCCTCGGCCGGCGAAAAGATCGAGGCGCGCCGCCGGGTCCAGGAGCGGCTGATCCAGACCCTGAATAACTCTTTGGTCGTGCTGAACGCGCAGATTACGGGCGAGCAGCGCATCGGCCAGGCCTATGGGGACAGCGCCGCGGCTGGCCGCGAGATGGAAGCGCAGGTGAAGGCCGAGGCCGACGCGCTCAAGACGGCCGCCGAGGGCACCACGCTGTACAACCAGGTCGTCGCGACCCTGACGGTTCGCTACCGCGAGCTCACCGCCGCTCAGGCCGAGCGGCAGCTTGGCCAGCGCAATAGCCAGTCCCGCGACGAGCTCGCCTATCTCCAGCGCGAGGGCGAGTTGGTCGGCGTCAACGCGGATCAGCGCGAGCGAGAGCTGGCGGCACTGCGGGCCCGCCAGTCTGCCGGCGCAGCTGCGGGGTCTGACGCGGCAAAGGAAGCCGAGCGGCTGGCCGTGCAGCTGGTGGACGTCCGGCGAAACACCGAGCAGCTCACCAACTCCTGGACCGAGCTGACCAGCCTTGGCGAGCGCGCCTTCGATAAGATCGGAACCGCGATCACCTCTGCCTTCGCGGATGGCTCTTTGAAAGCAATCAACTTTGGCAATATCGCCAAGGCAGTGATGTCGGAGATCGTGCAGTCAGCGCTGAAGCTCGCCGTGGTGAACCCACTACTGAACACGATGTTCGGCGGAAGCCGGGGCACCCTGGGGGGCGTCTCACAAGTCGCGGGACTAGGGGGTATGGGCTTGGGCGGGTCCAGCTCGGGCGGCACGATTACCGACACCAGCGGCAACGTCATCGGGCAGATCGGCAACATGAGCAGCGGCCAGACCGTCATGGGCGGTCTGCGCGGGGTAAACCCGAGCGACTATATGAGCGGTGCCACCCCGTTCAATACCGGCTGGGGCTCTGCGGACAGCGTACTAAACACATCAGTTTGGGGTAACGCTATAGGTGAAGGCACGGCGCAATTTGGAGCGACTAACTCCGCAATCGGAGCCATGGGTGGCGGCGCATACGGCCCCGCGCTCCCTTCTGCCGTGACTGAAGCTGGTGGGTCCGCAAGTGGCGTAGCGGGTGGAACCATCGGCAGTATAGGAGCCGGGGCAGTCGGCGTAGCCGGCGGCCTCTATGGCATCTACTCCGGCATCCAGAAGGGCGGCGTCGGTGGCGCGGTCGGCGCTGTTGGCGGTGCCGCCACGACCGCAATGGCGGGCGCATCCTTGTATGCATCCTTGGCCGGTACCGCCGCTGTTATCCCTGTCTGGGGCTGGATTGCGGCCGCCGTCATCACGATCATCGGCGCACTCCTGCCTGGCCAGAAGGCCTCGGGCAAAGGCCAGGAGACCCGCGTCGATCTTGCCAGTGGATCGCTCGAGCGCAATGGCCTGACGGGCGATCGCTACAGCGCCGAAAACGCCAGCCAGTCG
>JAQGHY010000261.1 GCA_028291455.1 Rubritepida sp.
GGCCGCCGGCACGAAATCTTCGACCCCTACGCCTTCGGCCCCTCGCTCGGCCCGCTCGACGATCACCTGCTGATCGAGGGCACGCACCGGCGGCTATATGAGCGCCTCGGCGCCCACCCCGTGACCCATGAGGGCGTGGCGGGCGTGCGCTTCGCGGTCTGGGCGCCGCATGCCCGCCGCGTCTCCGTGGTCGGCAGGTTCAATCAATGGGACGGCCGCCGCCATCCCATGCGCCGGCGGGTGGATTCCGGGCTGTGGGAAATCTTCCTCCCCGGCCTGACCGAAGGCCTCGCCTACAAGTTCGAGTTGCTGGGTGCCGGTGGCGAGCTGCTGCCGCTAAAGGCCGACCCCGTCGGCTTCGCGGCCGAGCTGCGCCCGGACAATGCCAGCGTCGTCGCTGGGATCAACGACTTCACCTGGACGGATGCGGCATGGCTTGCCGCCCGCGCCGAAAAAGACGCGCGGCGCCTGCCCATGTCGATCTACGAGGTTCACGCCCCCTCCTGGAAGCGCCACCCCGACGACCGTTTCTGGAATTGGGACGAGCTGGCGGCGGACCTGATTCCCTATGCGCTGGACCTCGGCTTTACGCATGTCGAGTTCATGCCGGTGATGGAGCATCCGCTCGACCAGTCCTGGGGCTACCAGCCGATCGGCATGCATGCGGTGACGGCGCGGATGGGCCACCCGAGCGGCCTCGCCCGCTTCATCGACCAAGCGCATGCGGCTGGCCTCGGCGTGATCCTGGACTGGGTGCCGGCGCATTTTCCCACCGACGAGCACGGCCTCGCCCATTTCGACGGGACCGCGCTTTACGAGCACCCCGATCCCCAGCGCGGCTATCACCCGGACTGGCAGACCGCGATCTACGACTATGGCCGTAAGGAGGTTCAGGCCTTCCTCGCCTCCAATGCGCTCTTCTGGATCGAGCATTATCATGCCGATGGCCTGCGCGTGGACGCGGTCTCCTCCATGATCCACCTCGACTACTCACGCGCCCTCGGCGAATGGACGCCCAATGCGGATGGCGGCAACGACAACCGCGACGCGGTGGGCTTCCTGCAGCGCACCAATTCCATGCTGTCCGCGCAGATGCCCGGCGCGCTGATGGTGGCCGAGGAAGCTTCCGACTGGACCGGCGTCTCGGCCCCCGTTTCCACCGGCGGGCTCGGCTTTGCCTTCAAGTGGAACATGGGCTGGATGAACGACACGCTGCGCTACGTGGAGAAGGATCCGCTGCACCGGCGCTGGTATCACGAGCTGATGAATTTCGGCTTGGTCTATGCCTTCAACGAGAACTTCATCCTGCCCATCAGCCATGACGAGGTCGTGCACGGTAAGGGCTCGATGCTCGGTCGCATGCCCGGCGACGAGGGTGACGACTGGCGCCGCTTTGCAAATCTGCGCGTCTATTACGGCTTCATGTGGGGACATCCGGGCAAGAAGCTGCTCTTCATGGGCCAGGAATTCGCCCAATGGCGCGAATGGTCCGAGACCCGCGAGCTGGATTGGTGGCTGCTGCGGCATAAGCCCCATCAGGGCATGCAATCGCTGGTGCGTGCGCTGAACCGGCTCCACCGCACCGTCCCCGCTTTGCATGCCCGCGACGCCGAACCCGAAGGCTTTTGCTGGATCGACGCCAACGACGCGATACAATCGGTCTTTAGCTGGCTGCGGTTCGATGGGCAGGGTGGTCCGCCGGTCGCCGTGCTCTGCAACTTCACCCCATTGCCGCGGGTTCACACCCTAATTGGCCTGCCAAAGGCGGGCATCTGGCGGGAGGTTCTGAATACCGATGCAGTGGAATACGGCGGATCCGGCCTCGGCAATCTCGGCCTCGTGACCGCCGTGGACGAACCGGCCTTCGGGCAACCCGCATCGGCACGCATCCTCTTGCCACCGCTGGCGGCGATCTATCTCATGCCCGATGATTGGGCGGCGACCAACACGCCCCCGGAGGAAACCGATGCCGCCTGAACGCGCACTGGCGCCAGCCCCGCTCGCCCGAACAGCCATGGCTTTCGTGCTGGCCGGAGGGCGCGGATCGAGGCTGATGGAGCTCACCGACCGGCGCGCCAAGCCCGCCGTCTTCTTCGGCGGCAAATCGCGGATCATCGATTTCGCACTGTCCAATGCCATCAATTCCGGCATCCGCCGCGTCGCGGTGGCAACGCAGTACAAGGCGCACAGCCTGATCCGGCACCTCCAGCGCGGCTGGAACTTCCTCCGCCACGAGCGGAACGAGAGCTTCGACATTCTCCCCGCGAGCCAGCGCATCTCGGAGAACAGCTGGTATCTGGGGACGGCCGATGCGGTGTTTCAGAACCTCGACATCATCGAGGACCTGGCACCCAAGCACATGGTCATCCTGGCGGGCGACCACATCTACAAGATGGATTACGAGCGCATGCTCCAGCAGCATGTGGAGCAGGGCGCGGACTGCACCGTCTCCTGCATGGCGGTGCCGCGCATGGAGGCGACCGGCTTCGGCGTGATCCATGTGGATTCCAAGGCCTGGGTGGTGGATTTCGTCGAGAAGCCCAAGGACCCGCCCGGCATCCCGGACCGGCCGGATCTCGCCCTCGCCTCCATGGGCGTCTACGTCTTCGAGACGAAGTTCCTCATCGAGCAGCTGAAGCGCGACGCGGCGGACCCGAACTCCAGCCGCGACTTCGGCAAGGACATCATCCCCTGGCTGGTGAAGAACGGCCGCGTGGCCGCCCACCGCTTCGAGCGGAGCTGCGTACGCTCCAGCCAGGAGGAGGCGCCCTACTGGCGCGATGTCGGCACGATCGACGCCTATTGGGAGGCGAATATCGACCTCACCGACATCATCCCGCCGCTGGATCTCTTCGACAAGGCCTGGCCGATCTGGACCTATGGCGAGGTCGTGCCGCCGGCGAAGTTCGTGCATGACGAGATCGGCCGGCGCGGCGAGGCCATCTCCTCGCTGGTCTCGGGCGGCTGCATCGTTTCCGGCGCCTCGGCGCACCGCTCACTGCTCTTCACGAGCGTCCACCTGCACTCCTATTCCAGGGTGGATGGCGCGGTGCTGCTGCCCGACGTCAATGTCGGGCGCGGTGCACGGCTGACCAAGGTTGTCGTCGAT
>JAQGHY010000317.1 GCA_028291455.1 Rubritepida sp.
GTCGCGAGCCGGGTTCCGCGATTGCGCCACAGCTCCAGCGCTGCCGAGGGCCGGAAGGGAGGTGCGGGCGCATGGCGCGGGCCGGACCGCGTCAGCCCGATCAGCGCAGCCCCCGCGAGGGCGGCCAGGGAGGCTGTTCCCAGCGTTAGCCGCCACTCCAGCCCGCCGAAGGCGTTCACCAGGTGCGGGGAGGCCGATCCCAGCGTCAGCCCGCCGACGAGCAACCCGACGATCAGCCCCATGTCGGTACGGCCTGCCCATCCGGCCGCGAGCTTCATCCCGACCGGATAGACTCCGGCCAATGCGGCGCCGGTCACAAATCTCGCGACGATGGCGGCATCCGCGCCAGCGGCAAGGGCGAGGATGGCGGCATTCGCCGCGGCGCCCATTACCGCGGATGCGGCGAAGACCTTCCGCGCGTCGAAGCGGTCGGAGAGGGCGAGAACGGCGCTGACCAGGGTTCCGCAAACGAAGCCGGCCTGCACCGCGCTCGTCAGCAAGGCCTGGAAGTTCGCGGATATGGAGGGGTTTTCGCGGATCATACCTGGCCCCGCGGCCGTGCCGGAGAACCAGAGCGATAATGTCAGAACCTGCGCCGCCGTGATGATGGCGACATTCGCTGCCTTGCCCGACATAGCGCCCCCCGAACGTCCATTTAACGTTCTGGAACGAGGAGGGCGATAGCTGCAGTCAAACCCGCCGAATTTCGGCAGGCGTGGCAATTACCGGGTGGTGCGGGCCTGCGCGAGGCGGATCGAGCCCTGGCTGGAGCGGGCGGCGACGGTACGGGATTGGCGGCTGTGAACCTGAGCGACGCGCGAACGTCCGCTCCGCGATGCGGTGAAGTGCGAGGCGCGGCGGCTGTGACGGTCGCCGGTATCCTGCGCATAGGAATAGGCCACGGTGCGGACGCCCTCATCCGCCTCGGCATAGGAGTTGGCCGGGGCGTTGTGGATGAAGCCCTGCGTCGGGTACTCGCGGCCGAAGTTCTCAGCGGTCCAGCCGACCTGGACCCGGACGCGCGACCAGGAATTGTCCGAGGAGACGTCCATCACCTGCACGTTGTGCATGATCTGGCCGCGCCGGATGCCGGGACCGCCCCAGTTGGAATGGTCGATCTCGATGAGGCGGGGCTGCAGCACGCGGGACACGACGGCGACATGGCCTGAACGCATCCCACCCGAGCTGGCGAAGGCCAGGACCGAGCCGACGCGGGGCCGCTGGCCACGGGCGTAGCGGCCGGCGGCATTGTACCACCAGTCGCCGCCATTGCCGGAGATTTCCATGCCGGTCACCGAGCGGGCATAGGGCACGCAGGAGATCCCGCCGCCGCCGCCGCCGTTACCGGCGGAGGTACGGCGCGCGCGCGAGGCGGTGAGGCTGCGGCCCAGAAAAATCGGGGTCGGGGAAACGCGTGTTCGCGGAGAGGTTGGGCGTGCTTCGGATCGGGTATCTCCGCGTGCCGCGTCCGCGCTTTGGCAGAACGGTGCCGCGGCGAGCATGAGGCACATCGTAAGTTTTGCGACCCTGAAAAGCATGCAGCACCCTCTTGTACATCGCGCTGCCATCCCCCGGCGGCGCCATGACGGGGTACCGGCGCCTTTCCGGGGTCACAACCCGAGAAAGCGACACACGGCGTAACCTGCCGTGATTCGTCCATATGCAAGGTGCATGGGTGCTAAAATCAGGACGCATGTCCTAAGAGTCGGACACAATCGGCGCCGGGCCACAGTGTTGCGGCAAATATAGCACAGGTGAGAATCCGCCTAATCCTGCGCGGCGGCGTTCCAATATGGTTAACGCGATTGGGCGGTGGAGGTTGCAGAACAGCCATAAAAAAAGCGCCGGACGTTTCCGCCCGGCGCCGCTTCGATTGGATCTTGTCCTGCGGGCTACTGCGCCCGGTCAGGGTTTTACTTGCAGGCGGTAACCATGATTTCGACGAGGTGACGCGGATCCGCCATATTCGCCTGGACGCAGGCGCGGGCCGGACGGCCGGCATCGCCCAGCCACTCGACATAGACCTTGTTCATGGCATCGCGGTCGCGGATGTCCTTCAGCCAGATCTGCGCCTGCAGGAGGCGGGTGTTGTCCGTGCCGTTGGTCTCCAGCAGCGCGGTGATCTTGGCGACGACCTGCTTGGTCTGGCCGGTGATGTCCTGGCTCAGGTCGTCGGCGGTGATGCCGGCGCAATAGACGAAGTTGTGATACTCGACGGCGCTGCTGAGGATCGCGTTGCTGCCGGTGCGGTTGATCTTGCTCATGGACGAAGTGGCTCCTGCCGTGGGGAATGCGGAATTTAGTATCGCAGGCACCCTGCCTACGGAAGGCACCGGGCCTAAGGAAGGCTAGGCCGGCACCGCGTAAGCGCTGCCCGAGGCAGCGGCACCGATCATAGCCTCGAAGACGGCGACGCCGTGGATCGCCTCCTCCAACGGCAGCGGGTAGGCGGGCCCGCCGGCGACCGCGGCGGCGAAGGCTTCCAGCTCCGCGCGCTCGATATCGACCACCGGGAATTCCTTGGTCCACTCCTTGCCCTCGCGCGGGCGGAAGAACAGCGTCTCGTGGCCCCGCAACTCGACCAGCCCGTCCGTGCCGAACAGGGCGCAGCGCCAGTAGCGGGTCGCCGCACCCAGCGTGGCGAATGTGCAGGTGGCGCCGTTCTCCATCGTCGCGAGCATGGCCGTCGTGTCGTCGATGGTGGCCAGGACCTTGGCGTGGCTCAGCACCCGCACGTCGCGGAAGCGGCCGGCGAGGTGGATGATCATGTCGATCATGTGGATGCCCATGCCGCCCATGCCGCCGAGGGGGCTTTCCGCCCGGTCCGCGCGCCAGCCGCCGGGGATGAAGGTGAAGCCGCCGGGTCCGCTGAACTGGCCCTCGACATGCAGCAGCGTCCCCAACTGGCCGGATTCCAGCATCGACTTCATCTCGGCCACGGCCGGCAGGAAGCGGCGGTTGTGGCCGAGCGCCATCACCACGCCCGCCTTCTGGCAGGCGGCGACGGCAGCCGCGGCACTCGCCTGGCTGAGCGTGAAGGGCTTCTCGACGAAGACATGCTTGCCGGCGGCGGCGGCGGCGATCACCTGCTCGGCATGCTGGGCGTGCGGCGTGGCGAGCACGATCGCCTTGATGGACTTGTCGGCGAGGATCGGCGCCAGGCTCTCATGCAGGACGATGCCCTTCTCCGCCGCATAGTCCTTCGCCTTGGCGGGCGTGCCGGTGCAGCCGGCGACGAAGCGGATGCCGCTTTCGTTGCGGCCCTGCACGCTGTCGACGAGCGTGCGTCCCCAGCGGCCCATTCCGATAATGGCGGCGTCGAGCATGGTGAAACTCCTCAGCTGGTCGGATTTTCAAGATGTCTGGCCCAGTCGCGCATCCGTGTCACGCCCCAGGCCGTGACCAGCAGCGCGCAGCAGGCGGCGATCAGCGTGGGAAGCCGCATGCCGAAGACCTCGCCGGTGGAACCGAGCACCAGCGCGCCGAGTGCCGGGCAGGCGCGGGTGATGAGGCCCCAGAGCGCGAGTGTGCGCCCGCGCATCCGGGTCAGCGCCGCGGATTGCGCCAGCGTCTGCACGGAGATTCCATGCACCGAGGCGCAGGCGCCGTAGAGCGCGCCGCAGAGGACCGCGAAGGGATAGTAGTCGGTCGCGACGAAGGCCATGGCGACGAGGGCCTGCACGCCGACCGCGATCACGGAGATCCGCGTGGAGCCGGTCAGCCTTCCGCGCGAGGCGACCCACAGCCCCGCGATGAGAGCGCCGACGCCGATCGAGGCCGTGAGGAAGGCCAGGCCGGCCGCGCCCTGGTGGAACAGCCGGTCGACAAAGGGGGGCAGCACCTCCTGGATGCCGCGCAGCAGGATCGCGCTCATTCCCGCGAAGAGCAGGATAGGCCCGATGCCGGGGTGGCGGGCCGCGTAGCGGATGCCCTCCCAGGTCTCGGACAGCAGCGAGCCCTCGGGCGCGTGGCCGCGGATGTGGAGGGGGTCCACGCGCAGCATCGGCAGGGTCAGGGTCGCGACGATATAGGCCGTGACGTTGCAGAGGATGGCCGGCACCACGCCCCAGATCGCCACCATCGGCCCCGCCATGGCCGGACCCAGGAAGCGGGCGACGTTGAAGCAGAGCGAGTTGCAGGCGACCGCCGCCGGCAGGTCGGACCGGGGGACGAGGCCGGGCATCAGTGCCTGGCGGGCCGGCTGAGCGAAGCTCGCGGCGATGCCGCCGATCAGCTCGAAGCTGAGCAGCGGGCCGATGCCGATATGGCCCGTCGCGGTCAGCATGGCGGTGCAGAAGGCTTCGGCCGCGATCACGGATTGTGCGATCATGGTCAGCTTCACGCGGTTCATGCGATCCGCGATAGCGCCGGCGAAGGGGCTGAAGATGACCGCGGGCGCCAGGTCCGAAAAGGCGACCATGCCGACCCAGAGGGCCGAGTGAGTCAGCTCCCAGGCCAGCCACATCACCGCGATGCGGTGCATCCACAGGCCCGTCCAGGAGGTCAGGCTGGCAGCGAAGAAGATCCGTGCGTCGCGATGGGACAGGGCGCGGGCGAGCGCGCCGAACGGACCCAGATCAGGAGCCCGCGCGGCGTGCTGGAGGTGCCGCAGGTGCAGGGGCTACGGCGGGCTGGGTATTGGCGCGCACGCAGTTCTGCACCTCGCGGTCGAAGCGAAACTGCCGGCCCAGGCGGTCGGTCTGTATATTGCCGCCGTAGCTTCCGCTCTCGGAGCCGAGCCGCGAATCGCGCTCGTCCTCGCGCATGAGCTGGCCGCGATCCTGGCGCTGGAGTTGGCGGGCTATCTTGTCGCGGCACTCGTTGTTCACTGCGGGGTTGGTGCGGGCATCTCCCGGCCGGGTCGGTGGAACGAGCGGCGTGTTGCTGCAGCCGACG
>JAQGHY010000003.1 GCA_028291455.1 Rubritepida sp.
GCAAAGCGCATCCAGCACCGTCGTCACGCCGGCAGCCGCGCATTGCGCGTCATGCGAGACGAAGGCCGAGAGCGAAGGCCAGCGGGCATTGGCGCGGGGCATCACCTGACGTTCGAGGTTGTCCGTATGCACGTCCACGACGCCGGGGATGAGGATATCGCCCTCGCAGTCGATCGCCGCCGGATGATGGCAACGGCCGGGCTGGATGTCGTGGATCAGCCCGCCGCGCAGGATGATGGTGCCTTCGAAAACCGCCTCGGGGGTCACGAGGCGGGCATTGGTCAAAACGGTCATGCGGCCTCTTCTAGGGCGAGAATTTCGTGCGTGCGATCCGCCACCCGGTCGCGCACTTCGATGTCATGAAAGATACCGACAAGGGCCGCTCCCCGTGACTTGGCTTCATGGATTAGCCCGATCACCACGTCGCGGTTGGCGGCGTCGAGGCTGGCGGTGGGCTCGTCCAGCAGCAGGATCGGATAGTCGGGCGCAAAGCCACGGGCGAGGTTCACCCGCTGCTGCTCGCCGCCCGAGAAGGTGGCGGGCGGCAGGCCGTGCAGGCGCGGCGGCAGGTTGAGACGGGTCAGCAGCGCGGTGGCGCGGGCTTCGGCCTCATCGGGCGCCATGCCGCGTGCGAGCAGCGGTTCCGCGACGACGTCACGGGCGGAGACGCGAGGTATGACGCGCAGGAACTGGGACACATAGCCCAACGTCTCGCGCCGGATCTCCCGCACCAGCCGCGCATCGGCGGCGGCGAGGTCCACCATCCCGCCGCGATGAGCCAGCATGATGCGGCCGGAATCAGCGCCGTAATTGCCCTGAAGGCACCGCATCAGCGTGGACTTTCCGGCGCCCGAGGGCCCCGTCAAAGCCACGCACTCGCCGGCATTCACAACCAGCTGTTCGTCCCGCAGAACCTGGAAGCCGAGGCCCCCTTGGAGATGCAGGGTGAACCCCTTCGCGAGCTCCTCGACCTTCAACACCGCGCTCATGCCGCCAGCACCGAGGCGACGAGGAGCTGGGTGTATTCGTGCTGCGGATCGTCCAGCACGCGGTCGGCCAGGCCTTCCTCGACGATGCGCCCGTGCCGCATCACGACGATGCGATGCGCCAGCAATCTCGCGGCGGCGATGTCATGCGTCACGAAAAGCACGGCGAGGCCGAGCTTCGCGACCAGCCCACGGATCAGGTCCAGCAGCTTGGCCTGCACGCTGACGTCGAGGCCGCCGGTCGGCTCGTCCATGAAGACCAGGCGCGGCTGCGTCACCAGGCAGCGCGCGATCTGCAGGCGCTGCTGCATGCCGCCGGAGAAATTGCGCGGGGTCTCGTCGATGCGGTCCGGGTCCATCTCCACACGGGCCATCCAATCGGCGGCCTCCGCGCGGATGCGGCCGTAGTGGCGCCCGCCGGCCGACATCAGCCGCTCGCCGATATTGCCGCCGGCGGAGATACCCATGCGCAGGCCGTCGCGTGCATTCTGGTGCACGAAGCCCCATTCGCTGCGCATCAGGCTACGGCGCCCGGCCTCGCTGAGGGCGGGGATGTCCTGCGTCACGCCATCGGTGTCGCGATACAGGACGCTACCGGCATCGGCATCGATCTGGCCGGCCAGCACGCGCAGCAGCGTGGATTTGCCCGAACCGCTTTCGCCCACGATGGCGACGACTTCGCCGGGCCAGATGTCGATCGCCACGCCGTCCAGCGCGCGCACAGCGCCGAAGCGCAGGTGCAGTCCAGAGGATTCCAGAAGGGGGGCGGTCATATTCCCTGGTTCTCCGCGCAATGGTCGGTGTCGGAGCAGACGAACATCCGCCCGCCCTGGTCGTCGGCGATGATCTCGTCGAGGTAGCTCGTGGTGCTGCCGCAGGCCGTGCAGCGCTGCGGTGCGCGGACGGGCTTGAAGGGATGGTCGTCGAAATCCAGGCTCTCGACGGTGGTATAGGGCGGCACCGCGTATATCTTCTTCTCGCGCCCAGCACCGAACAGCATGATCGCCGGCGAGTTGTGCAGCTTGGGATTGTCGAAGCCCGGAATGGGCGAGGGCGACATGAGGTAGCGCCCGCCCACCATCACCGGATGGGCGTAGCTGCTGCCGCTCTCACCTTGCTTCGCGATGTCCTCGTAGAGCTTCACCTGCGCCAGCGAATAGTCGCCCAGTGCGTGCAGGCGGCGCGTCTCGGCCAAGCGCGGTTCCAGCTTGAACAGCGGCTCGGGCATCGGCACCTGGAAGACCATCACTTGGCCCTCGGTCAGCGCGCGCTCGGGGATGCGGTGGCGCGTCTGGATGATGCTGGCATCGGCAGTCCGCGTGGTTGTCTGCACATCGGCGACGCGGGCGAAGAAGCGGCGGATGGAGACGGCGTTGGTGGTGTCATCAGCGCCCTGGTCGATGACCTTGAGCACGTCGCGAGGGCCGAGGATCGCGGCCGTCACCTGGATGCCGCCGGTGCCCCAGCCATAGGGCAGCGGCATCTCGCGCGCGCCGAAGGGGATCTGATGGCCAGGGATGGCCAGCGCCTTGAGGATCGCGCGACGGATCATCCGCTTCGTGGCTTCGTCCAGATAGGCGAAGTTGTAGGCGGCGTCCGGCCGGTTAAGGGGTGGGATGGCGTTCATTCGGCGGCTTCCTGGATCGGGGCGGCGGCATCGCGCTCGGCCTGCCAGCGCGCACGGATGCTGCGGAGCTTTTCCAGCTCGCTCTGAAAGTCCACGTGATGCGGCAGCTTCAGATGCTCGACGAAGCCGGTGGCTTCCACATTGTCGGCATGGAGCAGGACGAATTCGGCATCCTGCGCCGGAGCCGTGGCTTCTTCGCCGAGCTCCTTCGCCATAAGCGCACGATCCACCAGGGCCATCGCCATGGCGCGGCGTTCGCCATGCCCCATGGCGAGGCCATAGCCGCGGGTGAATTGCGGCGGCGTGGCCGCGCTGCCGGCGAATTGATTGACCATCTGGCATTCGGTCACGGTCACGTCGCCGATGGAGATGGCGAAGCCGAGCTCCGCGGGGGCCAGCATCACCTCCACCTCGCCCATGCGCAGCTCCGCGACGAAGGGATGCGCGTTGCCGTAGCCGCGTTGGGTGGAATAGCCGAGGCCGAGCAGGAAGCCCTCGTCGCCACGCGCCAGGGCCTGCAGGCGGAGCGGACGCGGCGTGGGGAAGGGCAGGGGCTCGCGGGTCAGGTCCGGCGGCGCCTCGTCGGTGCCGAGTTTGTCGCGGGACATGAGGCCTTCGCGGGCCAAAAGCTCGGTGACGCGGGGCATGGTGCCGTCGGCGGCCTCGGCCTCTTCCGGCGCTTCGGGCGGCAGGCCCTCGGCGGCGAGAGCGAAGTCCAGCAGGCGGTGCGTGTAGTCGAAGGTCGGGCCCAGCACCTGGCCGCCCGGGAGGTCCTTGTAGGTCGCGCTGATGCGGCGCTGCACCCGCATGGCGCCGGTGTCGATCGGCTCGCAGGCCACGAAGCGCGAGAGCGTGTTGCGATAGGCGCGCAGCAGGAAGGCGGCCTCGATCAGGTCGCCGCGCGCCTGCTTGATCGCCAGCGCGGCCAGCGCGCGGTCGTGGCAGCTGCCCTCGGCCATGACGCGGTCCACGGCCAGGCCGAGCTGTTCCTGGATCTGCTCGGGCGAGAGTTCCGCGAGTGCGGTGTCGCCGCGCCGCCGATGCGCCAGCCAACCATGCGCGGCCCCGATCGCCGCCTCTCCGCCTTTTACCGCGACGTACATCAGCCGGCCTCCTCGATGCGGGTGGTGCGCGGCAGCGCCGCCAGCCGGGCGCCGGCGCAGAGGAAGAGGTCCACGCCGCGCGGAAAGCCAGCGTGGTTGGCGGACCACTGGGCCACGAAGTCGGCCGGTGCGCCGGTGACGTGCAGATGATGCACCGTCTCGATGCCCGGGCCGGTGAGGAGCCAGCCCGAGTCGGTGGCCAGCGCGCCGACCTGGAGGATCAGCGTGGCGCTGTCCTGCGGCGTTTCGTCGGTGCCGCGGTCGAGCGTCGCCAGCGCGGGCATGGCGGCGGTGGCGAGCAGGAATTGCGCGCGCGCCGGATCGTCCACCAGGGGCGCGCCGGTGTGAAAGGCGATCCACTCGCGCGCATCGCCCTGCGCATCGGTCCAGACCGGCGTCTCGGCATCCGCGAGCGTCAGCAGCGCGGCGGCGGCGGCCGGTTCCAGCCCTTCGGGGATGTCGGGCAGCACGTCGCAATCCTGCAGCCTGCCGGGGCGGGCGATGGCTTCCATCAGCGCGCGGAAGCTCTGCTGCGCGCCGAAGACGGTGTCGGTGAAGGCGGGCCTCATCGCATGGCCGCCAGTGTCGCGAAGCGGACCTCGGTGGCGGCGGCGCGGCGAGCGCCGAGCGCGGCTTCCTCCGCCTGCGTGTTGCGCAGCGGTTCGACCACGGCAATCAGCAGCGCGGGCCGAAGCGCCGGCTGCTGAAGTGCGGCGTCGATCAGCGCCGCCAACTCCGCCGCGCGGCGATCCCGCCCCAGCCGCCAGCAATGGCCGAGCGTGCCATCGTCGAGGCTCACCGAGCAGCGGGTGATCGTCGCCTCGCCGAGGTTGAAGGCCGCGCCATCACCACCGGCACGGCCGCGCAGCATGGTGAGGCCAATTTCGGGGCCACGGATCACGCGATGCGCCGGCAGGGCCGGGGCCTCGGTGAGGTGGGCTTCCATATCCTCGCCAGAAGCTCTGGCGAGGATAGACATCCATGAGGAACGGTCTATCATTTGTCTAGACAGCTAAACATCTCTTCCTGTATGGTCAAGCCGAAACTGCCACCCCGGAGTGCGGACTTGGTTGAAACTTCCGTGACACACGCCTCGCCACCGCTCGACCGGGGCGCTGGAATCGCGCTCTGGCGCCAGATCGGCGCCGCGGTCGAAGCCGCGATTAAGGCCGGCGAGCACGCGCCGGGCGATCGGCTGCCGACCGAGGCTGACCTCGCCGCGCGGTTCCGCGTGAACCGCCACACCATCCGCCGGGCCATGGAGGAACTGGAGGGCCGCGGCATGGTGCGCGTCGAGCAGGGGCGCGGCAGCTTCGTGGCCGAGGACGTGCTGGATTATCCGCTCGGCCCGCGCACGCGCTTCAGTGAGATCATCCGCGCGCAGAACCGCGAGCCGGCCGGACGCATGCTGCGCCTCGTCGAAATTCCCGCCGACGCCCGTATTGCCGAGCTGCTGGAAATCCGCCCCGGCCGCCTGGTCATCCTGGCCGAGCGCATCGCAATGGCCGATGGGCGGGCCGTGGCGATCGGCTCGCATCACTTTCCCGCACAACGCTTTCCGCGCATCGCATCGATGCTGCGCGAGGACCCCTCGATCACCCGGGCCCTGGCTGAATGCGGCATCCCCGACTATCGCCGCCGCGTCACCCGTATCACCGCTCGGATGCCGACCGCCGAGGAGGCCGAGGCCTTGCAGCAGTCCCGCAGCCGGCCGCTCCTAGTGAGTGAGGCGGTGAATGTCGATACCAAAGGCCGCCCGGTCGATGCAACCCTTACGCGCTACGCCGCTGGGCGTGCGCAGCTTGTCGTGGAGTCGTGAACAGCATGTCCTGGAATATCACCGCGGGTACTGTCCTGCGGGACGGCGCGCTTGCGCCCGGCTCGGTCATGCTGGCGAACGGGTGCATCGCCGATAGCGGCACCGCGGAACGCCGGTTCGATGCGAGCGGGCTCATGGTCATGCCCGGCCTCATCGACATTCACGGCGATGCGCATGAGCGCGCGATGCAGCCGCGCCCCAATGTGGATTTCAAAGCCGATTTCGCGTTGCGCGACGCCGCCGCGCAGCTGCTCGCCGCCGGCATCACCACGGCTTATCTGGGCGTGACCCTTTCCTGGGAGCCGGGGCTGCGCTCGCTCACCGCCTTCGAGGCGACGATGGCCGCCCTGCGTAGGCCGCCGCCGGGGCCTGAGATGCGGGTGCATTTGCGTTTCGAGGCCGACAACCTCGCCGCGGAGCCTGCGGCCCTGGCCGCCATCGCGGCGGGTGAGATCCATTTGCTCGGCTTCAACGACCACACCCCGAGCATCCGCAAGAAGCTGGGCAATGCGAAGGAGCTGGGCAAATATGCCGGCCGCGCCGGCGTGGGCGAGACGGAGTTCCTGGCACTGGCCGACGCAGCCTACAGCCGGCGCGACGAGGTTCCGGCATCCCGCATCCGCATGGCCGAAGCCGCGCTCTCGGCGGGCATCCCCATGCTCAGCCACGACGACGCCAAGCTCGAGGACCGCGCGCTGTTTCGCTCACTCGGTGCCGGCATCTGCGAATTCCCGATCACCGAGCCTGTCGCCGAGAATGCGCGCGAAGCGGGGGAGGCGGTGGTGATGGGTTCGCCCAATGTCGTGCGCGGCGGCAGCCACCTGGGCTGGGCGAGCGCTGCGCCGCTCGCCGAGCGCGGCCTCGTGACAGTTCTGGCGAGCGACTACCACTGGCCGGCCCTGCTGGCCGCGCCTTTCAGCATGGCGGCGCGCGGCGTGCTGGACCTGGCGAAGAGCTGGGCGCTGGTCTCGACTAATCCGGCGGATGCCCTCGGTCTCAAGGACCGCGGGCGTATCGCGAACGGGCTGCGCGGGGATCTGGCGCTGGTCACGCCTGAAGGTGGGCTCGCGGCGGTTTTCGTGGCCGGCGAGCTGGCCTGGATGGCACCTGGTTCGGCGGGACGCATCGCCGCCTGAACCGCCCTAGTGCATCGGGAGCTCACATGACCCTCGACCCCGCGCCGCGCATCGTCGTCCTTGTGCCCTGCTACAACGAGGCCACCACGGTGGCGCGGGTGGTGCGCGATTTCCGGGCGGCGCTGCCGCTCGCCGAGATTCACGTCTTCGACAACAACTCGACCGACGGCACTGCGGAGATCGCCCGCGAGGCCGGTGCCGTCGTCAGCTTCGAGGAGCGCAAGGGGAAGGGCAATGTCGTGCGGCGGATGTTCGCCGACGTCGAGGCCGACCTCTACGTCATGGTCGACGGCGACGCGACCTATGACGCGAGCGCCGCGCCACGCCTGGTCGCGAAGGCACAGGAGGGCGGCTACGACCTCGTCAACGTGGCGCGCATCGAGAATGGCGAGAAGGCCTATCGGCTGGGCCACCGCTTCGGCAACAGGCTGCTTACGGGGCTGGTCGGGCGCGTATTCGGCACGCGCACGGTCGATATGCTCTCCGGCTACAAGCTGTTCAGCCGGCGCTTCGTGAAGAGCTTTCCGGGCACCAGCAGCGGGTTCGGGATCGAGACCGAAATCATGATCCACGCGCTCGAACTCGGCATCCCCATCGCGGAGATTTCGGCGCCCTACGGCGAACGCCCGGAGGATTCGCCGAGCAAGCTGCAGACCTGGCGGGACGGCTTCATCATTCTGCGGCTCATCGGCCAGCTGGTGCGGCGCGAGCGGCCGCTGGAGTTCTTTGGCATGGCGGCGGGGGTGCTCGTTCTTGCGTCGCTGCTGCTGGGCTTGCCGGTAGTCTTCGAGTTCATGAGGACGGGGCTCGTGCCGCGCCTGCCGACGGCGGTCCTGGCCTCGGCGCTGATGCTTTCCGCCATGCTCTCCGTCGCGGTGGGACTGATCCTGGAGGCGGTGACGCATAGCCGGCGGGAGCTGAAGCGGCTCGCCTATCTGGCCGTGTTGCGGCGGGGGTGAGCCCGCCGCGAGCACCTCAGGTGCGCTCTAGAATTTCGATCGAGATGTTTTCTGGGCCGCGGATGAAGCAGATGCGGATCTCGGGGCGGAGCTGCGTCGGCTCCATGGTGAATTCGACGCCCTTCGCCTTCAGCTCGGCCACGGCGGCGTCCAGGCCTTTTACGCTGAAGCCGAAATGGTCGATCCCCTGATAGGGGGAGACCGGCGCCGCGGCGGCCTTCGCATCGGCCTGGATGATGAAGATATCCGAGCCGCCTACCTTCATGTCGATCCGCGGCTTGCCGTTTTGCATGGAGCGAATGATCTGCGCGCCGAGCTTGTCCTCGAACCAGGCGGCCGTCGCCTCGGGGTCGGGGCTGCGGAGATGGATGTGATCGTAAACCAGATTGACCATGGGACATTTCCTCCTCTGTCACCGCGAGCCTAGGCCGGGATGCGGCCGACTGGACAGGGGCGGGCCGGCGATTGCTCGTCGACGGTGGCGCGAAGCTCCTAGAGCTGAAGCGGGGCAGAACCCGCATGTTCTGAAGCTGGCAAGAGCCATCGAGCCGGACGAACCAAGCCGAAACTCAACCGGGATGAACATCTGGGACTTAGTGCATGCCGGGCACGACGGGGGACTGCCGGATCTACGAAAGATTCGCGAAATCCACCAAGACGATCCAAGACATTGTCAGCCATACGGCACCGATAAGAACTCGGGCCACTTGCAGCGCAGTGAAGTCACTAATCATGGTGTAGGAACGGCCGAAACAAACTTCGGCTGCATGCATAATATGCATGCCTTATATCTGCGATATATTTGTATTTAGGTAGAAGTACGTTCTCTAAGATAAATAACTTAAGGTTGTCGTGTATTTATTTCTTGCAGACTGGACAAGGATATATCTGGTAGATTCAGGGGCGGGATCTGGTTTGCCTGAGAACATACGGTGCTCTTTGCCGCTGGCAGCCTTTGTGCCGGCAAAATGTGCCGCGGAACGGAAGCGCTGTTATCTTTGCCGTTGAGATCAAGCATCGGAGCATACCACCATGGCAAACACGCCCGACACCGGTACCGGCAAAGAGCCGCACGGCACGAAGGTCTCAGAAATTCTGCCGCCACGGCAGCGCGAGACCCCCACCCTCGCTGCCTCGCCTCACGCGGGCGATGCGACTTCGCTCGCCGCGCCGACCCATCCTGAGGAGATGAAGGCGACATTCGCTATACGTTTCGGAAGCTCCGGCACGCTCGAAGCTACCGCGCGATGCACGCCGGCTGGCTTGGTGACGGTCGGCATCATGGTCTCAAGTATCCTGCTGTCCGTGGCATCGGTCATCTGGGCGGCGCGGCGACCCAAATAACGGACTGGTCGCCAAAGCACGGCATGAGGTGCCGGTTCCCGGGAGAAGTGGAGGGCTTCCTGTCCATCTAGGAGGCCCGTCCCCAGCGACCGCTTTATCGGCGGTGAAGATGTTGGGCGGTGGCTTTGGCGTTACCGACTTCAGGCAAGACATCGCCGGACGGATAGGACCTTCTTACCCGCCTTCTGCCGTCCAGGACGCTGAATCGCCAGTGGGGCACCATCGCGAAGCACGATCGCCCATAGCTGCGGATCTTTAGGGAGTTCATGGCTCCGGCGGTAGGATTCGAACCTACGACCAACGGATTAACAGTCCGCTGCGCTACCGCTGCGCCACGCCGGATCGCCTTGGTGCCGAGCGTGTAGCAGGGGGAACTTCAACCGGCAACACTGGCTAAAAAGCTCATACAAAGCGCCGATTCCCGGAGCTGCACTTTCCCCTTGCGCCCGCTAAGGACCTTCGCGTTGTGCGCGAGCGTCCGGAGAAACCACGCTGCACGATCTCCCTGTCCCAATTTGGTCCCGCTCACCAGATGCTCGTCTGCCTCAAGATGCTTTCAACTAACGGGTCTAGATTTCGACTGTGGTAAATGACGCATGGCCAGGTGTTTGACAGCGCATGCATGCCGAGCTTCTGGTCACTGCCGTTTTCCAGGCACTCTTCCTGCTCGTGCCGGTGGATCGCTTAGGTTGCTACAGGTGGTGGCACCGGAGCGGCTCCAGGCCGGTGGGCAGGTGGCACCAGAGCTCTCGACGGTTTGGGTAACGGTTGATTCCTGAGACGCTGCTCCGTCGTGCGGAACAGCCCCATGCCCGAAGATTATGCTGCCGCCAAAACGCTCCACGACATGAAAATCTGCTGGCGCGGAGAGTTCAGGATCCCCACGGCACTCAAGCCGAGCCGAATTCGGCGGGTCTGCCTGGGAGTCGGGTGCTAGCTGTAAGCGGCCTGGTGGGGCTCGGTGGCGAAAGGCGTGGTGCCCGTCGGGATATGGCGGGCCGCGCGCAGGCCCTCGTCGTCCCAGGCCATGCCGGACGCGAGCGCCCGGCTTGCCGCGATCTCGGCGGCGCGGCGCTGGGTGTGGTCCGTGAGCGGGCGCTCCCGCGCTTCCCACAGTGAGAGGGCGGCTTCGACGGTGGCGGCCTCCTCAAGCGCGACGGCTAGGCCGAGCGCATTGGTGATGGCGCATCCCGCGCCCTGCGCCAGGGTGGGTGGCATGGCATGGGCGCTGTCGCCGACGATGGCGACGCGTCCGGCGGACCAGCGGTCGAGCTTCGTCGTCTCGTAGACGTCGTAGCGCCCGCGGTCGCCGAGCGTGGTCAGCACCGGCTCCAGCTCCGGGAAAGCCTCGATCCAGGGCGCGGGCTTCACCGGGACGCCGGCGGCCTGGCTATCGGCGGCGGGCGCCAGCATGGCCATGTAGAGCAGGTCCGGCCCGCTCGGCGTGTAGAGGATGCGCAGCAGCCGGTCGCCGGTGCGCCAGAAGTCGATCACATGGTCCCAGACGCCTCCCTTGAGGGTCGCGCGGTCGGTCAGCACGCGAATGATGCCGTCTTCATAGCGGCGCCGCGCCACCTCAAGGCCGAGCGAATCCCGCACGGCGGATTTCACGCCGTCGGCACCGATCACGAGATCCGCCTTCAGGCGTCGCCCATCGGCCATCAGCAATTCGCCGCGCGGATCGGCGCCGATTGCTTCCGAGCCGGTGAGGATCTCGGCACCGGACCGCTGTGCCGCCCCGAGCATTGCCTCGTAGAGATGCTGGCGGCTCATCGTCAGCAGCCGGTATTCGCCGGGCCCGTTGATGGACTGGGAGACCAGCGTCTCGCCGTTGGTGCGTGAGTCGTAGCCCGGAGCGGCGAAGGCGCCATCGAGCACCGCATCGTATGCTCCGATCGCCTGCAACACGCGCAAGCCGTTGTCCCAGATGAAGATACCGGCACCGAAGGCACGCAGCTCGTCGTTCTTCTCGTGCACGCGCACGGTCCAGCCGCGCTGGCGCAGCGCCGTGGCGGCCGCCAGACCGGCGAAGCCCGCGCCGGCGATCTCGGCGTGCCGTGCCATGCGGCGCTACTCCGCCGCCACGTCGAAGCGCTTCAGGCGCAGCTCCTTCACATGGTCCTGGGTGTAGAGCTCGGCCCAATTCGACCAGCTCTTGTCGGTGACCTGGCGCGGATCGTAGCTGCGTTCGGGGATCTGCATCCGCTTGCCGGCGATGTGCACGTGCTTGATGCGCGACTTGTCCTGCAGCAGCGCGATGTTCTCGAGCGGCGAGCCCTCCACCGCAATGAAGTCGGCGAAGCGCCCGGGCTCCAGCACGCCGAGCTTGTCGCCCTTGGCCATGAACCCCGCCGTCACAGATGTCGCGCAGCGCAGCGCCTCGCCGGGCGTAAAGCCTAGGTCGCGAACGAAGATTTCCAGCTCCATCGCGTGCCACTCGCCATAGGGCGTGACGGCGAAGCCGGAATCCGTGCCGGTGAGCATGGGTATGCCGGCTTTGCGCGCCTTCTGCAGGTTGCGGCAGCCGGTCTCGTACAGCTTCTGCACGGCGCTGGGGCGGTCCTTGATGCCCGCCGGCTCATGCGGCTGGGTGAAGTCGACGATGTTGCGCGGGAAGGTCATGGTCGGGCCGATCGCACTGCCGGACTTCACCATCGCGTCCAGGCATTCGTCGTCCAGGTTGTAGGCGTGGAAGATGAGGTCGATGCCGGCACGCGCCGCATAGAGCGTCGCCTCGCGGCCGACGGCGTGGCAGACCACCTTGCGGCCGAGGCGATGCGCTTCCTCCACCATCACGGTGGTCTCGTCCTGGTTGAAGGCGGCGATGAGCTCGCCGTCCGGCCGGGTCTGCGTGCCGTCCATGGCGAGCTTGATGCAGTCG
>JAQGHY010000012.1 GCA_028291455.1 Rubritepida sp.
TCGGTCGGCGCCTTGCCCATCGGGCCGCCGCCGAAGAAGGGCCAGATGACGATGGATTCCGCCCCGCTCGTCGCCAGCCATTTGCCCTTATGGGTGAAGGACAGGCTGTGCGTCTTGGCGGGATAGCCCGACATCCGCATGTGCTGCCCATCGGCGAGGCGCCAGCCATGCAGCGACATTTCCTGCATGGCGGTGACCACGTGTCCGCCATCCGGATGGATCGCGATGACGGAGTGGCTGCCCTTCCATTCCAGCAGGCGCGGCTTGTCCTCCTTGGCGCCGACAAACCAGATCGAGGCGCCGTTGTAGTGGCTGGCCGCGACCCGCTTACCCTTGGCGTCGAAGGCGATGCCGCCGACCGTAGAGGGATGTGCCAGCGATTTCAGCGTGGCGCCCTTGGCGTCCAGCACATGCACCGCCTTGGAGACGGCGGCAGCGCGCACGCCGCTTTCATGCGCGATAACGTGCTCCACCCATTTGCTGCCGAACTTCGCCACCTCGGTGACGCTGCCGTCCGGGGCGATGCGCATCACGCGGCCATCATCGCCGCCGCTCAGCGCGCCGTCCTTGGAGTCCGCGCAGAAGGAGAGGCAGGCGCCCCGATGCGCCTCGGCAGCGATCCAGTCACCGTCGCGCGCGGCGAGGTCGACCACATGCACCACGCCATCGCCGAGGCCGGCATAGAGCGAGCGCCCCTCGCGCCCAAAGGCGAGGCCGATGACCCAGGCCCCGAGTGGCCGCGCGACGCCGCGCTCGGCCAGCAGGAATTCGACGTCGGTGTCGGACATCAGACTTGGCACGCCTCGAAGCCGCGGCGGAGCTGCGGGCGGTTGAGGTCGCGGCCGATGAAGACGATCTTGGACTTGCGCGGATCGCCGTCCTTCCAGGGGCCGATATAGTCGCCGTCCGCGATCATGTGGACGGCCTGAAAGGCGAAGCGGCGGTCCTCGCCGGGATAGGAGAGGATGCCCTTGGTGCGCAGCAGGTCCTGCCCCTTGGCGGCCAGCAGGTCGGTCATCCAGGTGTTGAACTTCTCGGGATCGATCGGCCTGGTGACCTCGAAAGCGACCGAATTCACTTCGCTGTCGTGCTCGTGATCGTCCTGACCGCTGAGGAAGTCCGGCTCGCGCGCCAGGATGCGTTCCAGGTTGAACGCGTCGCGGCCGATGACGCTGGAGATCGGCGCATCGGATTTGGTGCTGCGGATCAGCTCCACCAGCGGGTTGATGGCGCGGATGCGGCGTTCGACCTCGACGGCCTCTTCTTCGCTGACCAAGTCCATCTTGTTAAGCAGGATGAGGTCGGCGAAGGCGACCTGCTCTTCCGCTTCCTTGGTGTCGCCGAGCCGGGCCAGCAGGTGCTTGGCGTCCACCACGGTCACGATGGCGTCCAGCTTCGTGGCGCGCTTCACGTCCTCGTCGACGAAGAAGGTCTGCGCGACGGGGGCGGGATCTGCCAGGCCGGTGGTCTCGACGATGATGCCGTCGAACTTCTCGCGCCGCTTCATGAGGCTGGAGAGAATGCGGATCAGGTCACCGCGCACGGTGCAGCAGATGCACCCGTTATTCATCTCGAACACCTCCTCATCGGCATCGACGACGAGGTCGTTATCGACGCCCAACTCCCCGAACTCGTTGATGATGACGGCGAATTTCTTGCCGTGGTTCTCGGTGAGGATGCGGTTCAGCAGCGTGGTCTTGCCGGCACCGAGATAGCCGGTGAGGACGGTAACGGGGACGGGCGCCGGGGTGTCGCTCATCGGTGGGTAACTCCTGGGATGCTCTTTGGTCGCAATATGGTGCAGCGGGGGCGTGGGGCAAAGGCCATGCGTGCTGCCGTTTTGCGCCGCGACCGCTCAACCCGGATGCCCCCTAGGCGGTTGAAAGGTCTCAACCCCATGGAGGCAGCCATGACCGACAAGAAGACCAACATACCCGGAGGCTCTAAGCGCGGCGACATCGATTCACGCAGCTCGGACGCCAGCGGCCGGCAGGCGGACGAGGTCAAGCCGCATTCCGACAAGGCAAGTGAGAAGCCTGCCGAGAAGTCGTCGGGCAGTGGCGAGGTCGGCGGAGCGCTGAAGGATCAGGTCGGCCACTAGCCGACCCGATTTCGCCTAGGGCTATGCCGCTTCCTTGTGGATCGCATCCGCCAGAGTGGTGAAGATGCGGTCCACATGGCTCTTCTCGATGATGAGCGGCGGGCTGAGGGCGATAATGTCGCCCGTCACGCGCACCAGCAGCCCGTCGTCGAAGCAACGGTGGAAGATCTGCATGGCACGTTCGCCCGGCTTGCCGTCGCGCGACTTCAGCTCGATGCCGGCGGTCAGCCCGTAATTGCGGATGTCGATCACATTGGGCGCGCTGCGCATGGAATGCGAAGCCTCCTCCCAGTATGGCTCGATCGAGCGGACCCGCCCGGCAAGATCGTCGCGGACATGAATGTCGATGGCGGCGATCGCAGCCGCGGCGGCCAGCGGATGGCCCGAATAGGTATAGCCGTGGAAGAACTCAATCCCCGCGGAGGTGCCATCCACGATGGTGTCGTAGATCTCGTTGCTGACGGCCACCGCGCCCATCGGCACAGCGGCGTTGGTCAGCCCCTTGGCCATGGTCATGATGTCGGGGATGACGCCGAAGCGCTCGGCGCCGAAATGGTTGCCGATGCGGCCGAAGCCCGTGATTACCTCGTCGTAGATCAGCAGGATGCCGTGCTTGGTGCAAAGTTCGCGCAGGCGCTCGAGGTAGCCGACCGGCGGCACCAGCACGCCCGTCGACCCCGCCACAGGCTCCACCATCACGGCCGCGATGGTGTCGCCATGCAGCGCCACCAGCCGCTCCAGCTCATTGGCCAAATAGGCGCCATGGGCCGGCTGACCCTTGGAGAAGGCGTTCTCGCCGGGCAGATGCGTGGAGGGCAGGTGGTCCACATAGGGCAGCATCGCGCCGAACTGCTTGCGGTTGCCGCCGATGCCGCCGACCGACATGCCGCCGAAGCCCACGCCGTGATAGCCGCGCTCCCGCCCGACCAGCCGGACCCGCTGCGCCTGGCCGCGTGCCCGCTGATAGGCTAGCGCGATCTTCAGGGCCGTATCGGCGCTCTCCGAGCCGGAATTGGTGAAGAAGACGCGGTCCAGACCGTCGGGCGTCAGGTCGGCGACGCGCGCCGCCGCCTCGAAGGCGATGGGATGGCCGAGCTGGAAGGTCGGCGCGAAGTCGAGGATTTCAGCCTGCTTCTGGATCGCCTCGATGATCTCGCGGCGGCCATGCCCGGCATTGCTGCACCAGAGGCCAGCCGTCCCGTCCAGGATCTCTTTCCCCTCCGGCGTATAATAATGCATGCCCTCGGCCCGCGCGAGCAGGCGCGGCTGGCCCTTGAAGTACTTGTTATCCGTGAACGGCATAAAATATGCGTCGAGGTTGTTCGGACGGGGTACGGAAAGCTCGTTCATTGCCAAGGCTCCTAGGGCGCGCGCCGGATGGGAGTTTAGACCTGCGGGCCGGGCTGCGCTATCGTGCCTGGCTCGTCTGACGCAAGGATTCTGGGACTCGTGCTCACCACATCGCCACAGTTCAAGGAAAACGCCAGCCGGGCAATGGCCGATCCAGGCCTGCAGAAGGCGCTGGGTACCGCCAAGGGCGCCTTCCTGGCGCGGCGGGCAACAGCGGTCGCCGGCCTGCCGGAATTCGAGCAGCTCCGCGACATCGGGCGCGACATCAAGAACCATACCCTGGCCAACCTCGATTTCTACCTCGAGACCTATGCCGCGAATGTCGAGCGCGCCGGTGGCGTCGTGCACTGGTGCAGCACGCCGGACGAGGCCCGCGCGGCCGTCCTGAAGATCTGCCAGGACGCCGGCGCCAGGACGGTGACGCAGGGGAAGTCCATGATCTCCGAGGAGCTCGGGATCAACGGGCACCTGGAGACGCACGGCATCACCCCGGTTGAGACCGATCTCGGCGAATACATCATCCAGATTCGCGGGGAGACGCCTTCGCACATCATCGCGCCGGCCTTCCACCTCAACCGCGAGGATTGGGAAGAGAGCTTCCGGGCGGTTCATACCGACCTGCCCAAGGACCGCATCTTCCACGAAAGGCGCGACCTGCTGACCGAGGCGCGCACGCGCCTGCGCGGAAAGTTCCTTGCTGCCGACGTGGGCATCACCGGCGCGAATTTCCTGATCGCAGAGACCGGCTCCTCCGTCATTGTCACCAACGAGGGCAATGGCGACCTGACGCAGACCCTGCCCCGCGTGCACATCGCGCTCGCCAGCATCGAGAAGATGGTGCCGACGCTGGAGGACGCGACCTCGCTGCTGCGGTTGCTGGCGCGCTCCGCGACCGGCCAGGATTTCTCGGTCTACACCACCTTCAGCACGGGCGTGCGCCGCGAGGGCGACCTCGACGGGCCGGAGGAATACCATGTCGTCCTGATCGACGGCGGCCGGTCGGACATGATCGGCACCGAGTTCCAGGACATGCTGCGCTGCATCCGCTGTGCCGCCTGCATGAACCATTGCCCGGTCTATGGCGCCACCGGCGGGCATGCCTATGGCTGGGTCTATCCCGGCCCGATGGGCGCGGTGCTGACGCCCACGCTCATCGGCATCGACAAGTCCGGGCACCTGCCCAATGCCAGCACCTTCTGCGGCCGCTGCGAAAGCGTCTGCCCGGTGAAGATCCCTCTGCCCAACCTGATGCGCCATTGGCGCGAGCGCGAGTTCGAGCGGCATCTGCGGCCCGGCGCCATGCGGACCAATATCGGCATCTGGGCCTGGTTCGCGAAGCGACCGGCGATGTACCGCCTTGCCTCGCGCGCCGCCACCGGCGTGCTGGGCCTGCTGGGGCGCGGCCGCGGCGCCTTCAAGTCGCTGCCGCTGGCGGCAAGCTGGACCGAAGGGCGAGACCTGCCCACGCCGCAGGCCGGCGGCACCTTCATGGCGCAATATGCTCAGCGCCAGCGGGATGCGGGCCGCCGCCGATGAGCAAGGAAGCCATTCTCGGTGCAATCCGGCGCGGGCTGAAGCGCGGGCCGCTGCCGGCGGACCAGGCGGCCATGCTGAACGGACGCCTCGCCAGCCATCCGCGCCACCTGATCCCGGCCCGCTCGCGCGTGCCGCGGCCGGAGCAGATCGCCCTCTTCATCCGTAACGTCGAGAAGGAGTTCGGCAGCGTCGAGCGCGTGCCGGACCTCGATGCCGTGCCGGCCGCCGTAGCGGACTACCTAGCCGCGCAGAACCAGCCGCCGCGCTTTGCCATGGCGCCCAATCCCGAGCTGCAGGGCATCGACTGGTCGAGCCGCCCCATGCTGGAATTCGAGACCCGCCGTGGCCAGGCCGAGGATGTGGTGAGCCTGCAGAACGCCTTCGCGGCGGTTGCCGAGACCGGCACGCTGATGCTCCCCTCCGACGCCACGCGCCCGACCACGCTGAACCTGCTGCCGGATGTGGCGATGGTCATGGTGCGCGCGTCGCGCATCGTCGGCGCCTATGAGGAGGCCTGGGACCTGCTGCGGGCCGAGCGGAAGG
>JAQGHY010000020.1 GCA_028291455.1 Rubritepida sp.
CGCGATTCCGTCGCCGCCGGCCCCCATGCGTTCAATGGTGAATTGCGTCATTCAGCCGAAGGCGTTCAGACCGGTGATGGCGCGGCCCAGGATCAGGGCATGCACGTCATGCGTGCCCTCATAGGTGTTCACCGTCTCGAGGTTCATGACGTGGCGGATGACGTGATACTCGTCGACGATGCCGTTGCCGCCATGCAAGTCGCGGCTCATGCGGGCGATCTCGAGCGACTTGCAGCAGATGTTGCGCTTCATCAGGCTTATCATCTCAGGCGCGACCTTGCCCTCGTCGAAGAGCCGGCCCACGCGCAGCACGCCCTGCAGGCCGAGGGTGATTTCGGTCTCCATATCGGCCAGCTTCTTCTGGATGAGCTGCGTCTGCGCCAGCGGCTTGCCGAACATCTTGCGGTTCAGCGTGTAGTCGCGCGCGGCCGCCATGCAGTATTCGGCCGCACCCAGCGCGCCCCAGGCGATGCCGTAGCGCGCGCGGTTGAGGCAGGAGAAGGGGCCGGCCAGCGAGCGCACGCCCGGCAGGCGGTTCTCGTCGGGGACGAAGACCTCATCCATCATGATCATGCCCGTGACCGAAGCGCGAAGGCTGAACTTGCCCTCGATCTTGGGGGTGGTGAGCCCCTTCATGCCACGCTCCAGCAGGAAGCCACCGAGCGTGCCTTCGTCGTCCTTGGCCCAGACCAGGCAGACATCAGCGATGGGCGAATTGGTGATCCAGGTCTTGGAGCCGGACACCAGCCAGCCGCCATCCACCTTCTTCGCGCGGGTCCGCATGGCATTCGGATCAGAGCCGGCATCGGGCTCGGTCAGGCCGAAGCAGCCGACCCACTCGCCCGTGCGCAGCATCGGCAGGAACTTCTGCTTCTGCGCCTCGGAGCCGTAAGCGTGGATCGGGAACATCACGAGCGAGGACTGCACAGAGAAGGCGGAGCGGTAGCCGCTGTCCACGCGCTCGACTTCGCGCGCAATCAGGCCATAGGCGACGTAGGAGACGCCGGCGCAACCGTAGCCCTCCAGCGTCGCGCCGAGAAAGCCCTGCTCCCCGAAGGCGTTCATGAGGCTGCGGTCGAAGGTCTCATGGCGGTTGGCCATCAAAATGCCGGGCATCAGCCGGTCCTGGCAGAAGGCGCGGGCAGCATCGCGGATCATCCGCTCGTCCTCGGTGAGCTGCTCATCGAGGAGGAACGCGTCATCCCACTGGAAGGGAGGGGATTTGGTGGTTGTGCCGTAGCTGACGACGTTCATCTTTTTCGTTCCTTCGGACGGCGAGAGGTGCCGCTGGGATCAACACGCGTCGGTCTATCATGCCCCGGAGGCCGAAAGGCAAGCCCGCTGGCCGCTATACCAACGTTGACCGCGGCCGTGGGAAGGCCGGGATGGCGGTAAGGGGGCTCCCATCGCGAGGAACTCCCCCGCAGGGCACTGGCGAAATCCACATCGGTCCAGCCGCCGATTCCATGGTCTCGATGTGGCGTCAGGGCGGCTGTTTGGCAAGCGGCGGGATGGCAGACGAGCAATGCGCGATGGATCGCGGCGAGTGAACCGCCGCGTGGCCGGGTCATCGCCCGGAGCAAAAGTTTACCCGGCACGGCAGGTATCAGTCAGGGGACTACTTTGCGATGCGAAACATGGCCTAGACTCACCGTAACGTGCGGATCGCGCGTTCCATCAGGAGTTCACAGCATGCTGATTCAGGCATCCCGACGGCAGGCACTGCTCACTGCGCCGCTTCTCATCTCTGCCGGCGCTGCCGCGCAGAGCACCGCCGTCAATGCGGTGGAAGCGGCGATGACGCGGTTCGCCGCCATCGACGGCACCGTCAGCGCGCTCGTCGTCGTGGATGATCCGGCGGGCGCGTGGGAACTCGGCCACCAGCCCGAGCTACCGCTTTTCGTCGGCAGCGTCGTGAAGACCTTCATCCTCGCGGCGTATCTGCTCGGTGTGGAAAGCGGCGGGCTCACCCTCACCGAGCAGCTGCCGGTGAATGACGAGGTGCGGTCGCTGGTAAGCCCGGTGCTGGGCGAGCTGACCGGCACAATGCCAGCGCGCTCGGTGCTGGAGGCGATGATCACGCATAGCGACAACACCGCCACGGATATCGCGATCAAGCGGGTGGGCGTGGATGCGGTACGGGCGCTGATAGCGCGGGCCGGCGTTGCCGAAACACGCGTTCCCGATTCCACACGCCGCCTGTTCTCCTACCTCGCGGGCGCGGCGCCGGGTCAGGATCTGGGTTGGGCCGGGATGGAGGGCGTCATCGCAGACCGGCTGCCTGGCGCGCCGCGGCCGATCATCAACGATGCGCAGACCATGGCGGCCCCGGCCCGTGCGCTGGTGAACTGGTACCGGTATGTGCTGTCGGGCCGGCTCTTCGCACAGCCGATCGCGCTGGCCGAATTCCGGCGCATCTCCGCAATGGCCGACGCCATGGCCTTCATCGTGCCGCCCGACATCGCCGCCTATGGCAAGGGAGGCAGCGTCGTATGGCATGGCGAGAACGCGCTGTCGGTCGCGGGGCAGATGGTGATTCGGGGAATTCCCGCGACTTTCTGCTTCACCAACAACTGGCGAGGCGGGCCGGAATCAATGGCGCCGACAACGAGCGCGATGATCGCCGGGGCTCGCGATATCCTGGCGGCCGTGGCGACGCGAACCGGTTAGGCCGCGTCATGACGTACTGAACCGGGGCTAAACGGCCCCGGTTCCAAACTAGAAGCTTCAGGCCGCCGCTTCCGTGTCCTGCACGTCCTCGATGTTTTCGCGCGGATCGCGCTTGGGACGCGGAATCGGGATCAGCATGAAGGCCGGCACGCTGTCGCCGAAGCCCATCACCGAGGGGCCCATATCGTCACGGTCCCGATTGCGCGGGCGTTCGTCGCGGCGGAACTCCTCGCGGCGGGGGCGGTCGTCGCGCGGCGGGCGAGGCGTCTCCTCGCGAGCAGCGGCAACGGGCATGTCCTCGCGAGGTGCGCGAGGCGTCTCGTCGCGGCCACGGCCACCGCCACGCGGACGGTCACGGCCACCTTCCTCGCGGCGCGGCCGCTCCTCACGCGGCGCCTCGGCGGCGCGGGGAGCTTCCTCGGTGCGGGCGGGGCGGTCGCCGGCTGGGCGGTCCCCGGTTGCGCGGTCTGCGGCTGGGCGG
>JAQGHY010000025.1 GCA_028291455.1 Rubritepida sp.
TCCGACGAGGCGCTTTCGGCGGTCGTGTTCTGGACCATGGGCAGCCTGACGCGCACCACCTGGGACAAGCTCGCCATCGTCGCCGCCGCACTGGCCTTGGTCTGGCCGATCTTCGTGCGCCAGGCCTGGGCGCTGACGGCGCTGCGCCTGGGCGAGCAGAAGGCGGCGAGCCTCGGCGTCCGCGTGCAGTCGTTGCGGCTGACCACCATCCTGCTGGTGAGCCTGTTGGCCTCGGTATCCGTGGCCTTCGTCGGCACGATTGGCTTCGTCGGCCTGGTAGGACCGCATATCGCGCGCATGCTGATTGGTGAGGACCAGCGATTCTTTCTGCCGGCCTCGGCCATTGCCGGCGCACTGCTGCTCTCGATGGCCTCGGTGTTGAGCCGCTCGCTGCTGCCAGGCGTGATTCTGCCCATCGGCGTCGTGACAGCGGTGGCCGGGCTGCCCTTCTTCTTCGTGCTGATCCTCAGCCGGCGCAGCCGTTCATGGTAACACTCGCCATACACGGTCTCGAGGCCGCTTATGGGCGCAAGCGCATCCTGCACGGGATTGACCTGCCCGACATACGCAGCGGACAGGTGACCGCCGTGCTGGGTGCGAATGCCGTCGGAAAATCCACGTTGTTCCGCCGAATAGCGGGGCTGATACCGGGAGCCGGAAGGGTGCTGGTTGACGGCGTGCCCATTGCGGAGCGGCCGCCGCGCCATCCGCTTCGAGCCTTCTATATGCCCCAGGACCACAGTGTCAGCGCAGTCCTGAATGTCTTCGACGCCGTGCTGCTGTCGATCAAGCAAGGCAGCGGCTGGCGTGTCACGGATGCGGATGCGGATGCTGTGACAGAGACGTTGATCACGCTGGAAATCGGCGATCTTGCACAGCGTAGTCTTGGGGAGTTGAGCGGCGGCCAGCGGCAACTGGTCGCCATCGCCCAGGCCCTGGTTTGCGGTTCCCGGATGCTCCTCATGGACGAGCCGACGAGTGCGCTGGACCTGCAGCGGCAGGTGGAAATCCTGGAGCTGCTGCGTCGAGTGGCTGTGTCGCGCGACGCGATCGTATTGGTGGCGCTCCACGATCTCAACCAGGCCCTGACATTCTCGGATCGCGTCATCGTCTTGCGGGACGGAGCGCTTGCCGCATTCGGTCGCCCGGCGGAGGTGCTTACGCCGGATATGCTGCGGGAGGCTTACGGCGTCGAAGCCAGGCTCGAGACATGTTCGAAGAGTCGGCCGTTGATCATCGTGGATCGCTCGGTGCGGAGCATGGCCGGTCCTGACCTGGGTTGATCCGCGAGAGGCGTCCTGGCTGAAGTTTCGGGTCCTTGATCTACTGGGTTTTTCGCCGCTAGATTTTTTTGCTTGGGGCCGAGATCGCTTAGCGATCAGCTGCGCCAAACTATTGAGCATCCATTGAGTTAAACCAGCGTCCGACTAACACTGTCAGATGATCCCATTTCCACAGCACGCCAGGAATTATATGGCCGACATCGATCATGTCTTCGCCCGCTTTCATGACAATCACGTCTCCTCCCCGCATCCGCAGCGAGAGCTGCTGAGCATCCCACGCAAGGGCAGCTCGAACAGCAGCCGCACCGTCGAGGTCGTGCATGTTCGATCAGGCTTGCTCACAAAGAGCGAGCAGCGCCCGAAGCCAGCAAGCGCCCGGGAAGCGGCGCGGTTTGACGAGTTTCCTGCGAAGCGAGACCACGGCCTCGCCCAAGCCGAAGCGGCTGCCCCTCCGAAAATGCCTCAACAGCCAACAGTTCACATCATGCCGATGTGGCAGCCATCCGAGACGGAGGCCACTGCAGACGCCTCAACCGTTGCTAAGGCTGAAGATCAACTGCGTGTCAGAGGGCGCGGCCGTCCCCCTAAAGCCAGCAGCAGTTCCGCTGATCCGTTCAACGCAGACGACGATGGGGCGAACTGCATGCGTTGCGGGTATGTGGTTGAGGCTGCACGTGAAAAGCGCGGGATGATGACTTGCGCGAAGTGCGCTTAGATTAGAAGGCTTCTTACTCGCGCCGCATGTCGCCTTGTGCGAGATCTCTCACGTTCGCCAGTCTCGTTGCCTGTTTGCTTCGTCGTCTCCTAACGCAGATCGGCCTCTTGCAGGCCTCAATGGGCGCCGGCGCAGGAGCGCGAAGTGGGGCCCGGCGCTGGGCGGCAGACCCGCGGGTTGCGGCGCAGACCGCGAAGGTGCGCGGGGCGGTGGTCGCCTGACTCGGGACGCTGGGACGCCATTCAGGTGGATTCCTACGAACCCACGGTCAGTTGCGATTTGGACTGGATATGGCAGGAGCTTGGCGCCAGGCAAATGCGACGTTGAGCCACCTCCTCTCGCCTAATTCGCTGCTCCCCTCCTGCAACCGCTGCTGGAGCCATCAATCCGTCTGGCGACTGAGATAGGCAGCGATGTCGCGCGCATCCGCCGCACCTATGTCGAGGGCCGGCATCGCCGTTCCGGGCGCCAGCCGGCGCGGATCCATAATCCAGGCCGCCAGGTTTGCCGGCGTATTCGGTAGCGTGCCGGCGATGAAGCTCTGTGAGGCGATGCCGTCCAGCGAAGGGCCCACGCGCCCCCGCGCGGTCGCAATTCCCGGGATGTGATGGCAGGCGCCACACCCCTTTGCCAGGATCACCCGGCGGCCATTCTCGGGATCGCCATGCGCGCGCAGGGCGGCGACCTCCTCGGAGCGCCGCGCCGGCGGGAATCCTTCCGCCGCGACGATCCACCAGGCCGCCCCGGCAAGGACGGTCGCGGCAACCGCACCCAGGCGCAGGGAGAGGTCCTCAGCGCGCATGGCGTGGTTCCATCGCCGAAAGCCAATGCGCCATCAGTGCCAGCGCCACAAGCACATAGGCCATGCACGCCGGAACCCACATCACGAGGCCGGCCATCTCCTGATCCTCGATCCGCGTGAGGCCGCAGAGTGGCCAGGGATCCGGCGCGAAGGGATACCAGGGCACGCGGGCGAAGGTGAGCAGCGCCCCCAGCATTCCCGCCTGTAGCGCGGTCAGGAAGAGGGCGAGGACGGCCGCACCCACATGCTCGTGGCGGCGGGCGGCGCGCCAGACCGCGGTCCAGAACAGCAGCGCCGAGCCGAGGAAGCAGACATGCTGGAGGATGTGCATCGGCTCGGACTCGATCGCGGCCCGGAACAGCCCCGGCAGGTGCCAGAGCCAGAGCACCGCGACATGAAGGATGGTCGCGCTCCATAGGTCCGTCGCGGCGGACCAGAGCGCGCGCAGCCACGGCGCGCGGTTCGCGAAGGCGCGACGGGCGCGATGCGGCATCCCCCAGAGCAGCTCCGCCGACGGGCGAGCCGCGACCAGCAGCGGCGCGGCGACGACCATGAGCAACTCATGCTCCACCATGTGCAGCGTGAAGATCGTCGTGCCGAGCGTATGGATGGGCGAGAGCAGGGCCAGCGCGAGCGTCGCCATGCCCATCCAGAATTGTAGCTCCCGCAGGTGGTGACGGTCGCGGCTGCGCCGGCGCAGCCGCCAGCTTCCGACGGCGTAGAGGACCGCGGCGATCAGTAACGGCAGCAGAGCCGGCTCGATGTCCAATCCGGCCCCGGCCGGCGCCTCTGCGAGGCCGTGGGCGAAGGCGGCGTTCATGACTCGCACCCCGAGTAAAAGCCGGTCGCGAGCGCCTGCCAGAGCAGCACGATGGAGAAGAGCAGCGCCGCCCCCGTGCCGATCCAGGCGCCGAAATCCGTCACCTCCTCGCTGGACCCGCGCAGCGTGCGCCAGGAGACGAAGCCGCCCGCCAAGGCCAGCGCCAGCCCCGCCAGGTCGAACAGCGGCGCGACCCAGAAGTGCCGGCAGTTCACCCGCGTGAAGTAGAGCGTCGCCTCATGCGCCAGGTACCAGGCCGCGACCCCGGCGAAGAGCCCGGTCCAGGCGCGGGAACGGGCGCGGCGGCCGCTCACAGCGCGCTCGCCGGCAGGATGCGTGGCAGCCAGTAGACCGTCGCGTAGACCAGCAGCCAGGCGACGACCACGAAGTCCCAATAGCCCTGGTTATCCTCCACATCCGCGAAATTGCGGAGGTCGAGCGGGCCGGCCAGGAGCAGCACGCCGATCACCAGCGTCTCGAAGACATCCGCCACGAGATGCGTGGTGTGCACGCCGATGATCAGCCAGAGCACGGAGCCATAGGCATTGGTGTTCCATTTCGGCTCCAGCGTGGCGAACTCCATCACCCGCAGCCCGATAGCCAGCACGCCGATCGCCCCCATCACCCAGACGCCGATGCGCGCGCCACGCAGATCCTGGCGCTGGGCGGCGTGCTTGGTGAGCGTGTTGGGGATTTCGCTCAACACCATGAGTCCGGTCAGAAGCGAAGGCCAGAGGAGATCGGGCGGTGGACCGATGGGCCAGTCGCTGCCCTGGCTCCAGAGGTAGAGATAGACGGCGATGGCGAAGAGGAAGCCGAGCCCCTCGATGACGATGAAGCCCAGATTGCCCCACCACAGCGGGTTCTTCGGCCCATGTGCATAGGTCGGCAGGTGCGAGACGTCACGAACGGGAACCAGTCTCATGGCGTCGACCTTTGGGCAGGTGCGGCCTCGGGCGGAGGGGCCATGCGGCGCTTGGGATAGAGCCAGGCGGTCAGCGCCGCCGCGAGCGGGAGCGCACCCCAGGTGATGGCGTCCGGCGTGTAGATGGAGCCGATCAGCACCGCACAGGTCACCAATGCCGCGATCGGCGGCCACACCGAGGGGTCGGAGACCGGCTCGCGCATCACCGGTTCGGCCATGGTCACCGACGTGACGAGGACCTCGCGCTCGTCCGCCCGGAGGCCCGTCACGGCCGCCAGCTCCGTCTCGGCCGGCCAGAGCGGCGAGCGGTTCCGCACGCAGGGGATCAGCGCGTAGTTATAGACCGGCGGCGGCGAGGGCGCCGCCCATTCCAGCCCAGCCGCCTCCCACGGATTGGGCGGCGCGAAGGGCGCGCGGGCAAGGCTCACCGCCAGGTTCGCGAGCAGCACCACGAAGCTGAGGCCGAGCATCCAGGCCCCGACGCTGGTGGCGAGGTTCAGCGCGTCCCAACCGATATCGAGCGGATAGGTGTAGATGCGCCGCGTCATGCCGGACAGGCCGAGCAGCACCATGCCGCCGAAGGTGACGAAGCCGCCCAGCGTGAAGAGGATCCACTGCGCGAGCCCGAGGCGCTCGTCGAGCATGCGGCCGGTGATCTTGGGGAACCAGAAGAACAGCGCGGCCATCAGGGGCGCGAGAGACCCGCCCACCAGCACGTAGTGCACATGGCCCACCACCACGTAGCTGTCGGTGAACTGTAGGTTGAGCGGGACGGAGGCCAGCATCACGCCCGACAACCCGCCCAGCAGGAAGAGCACGAAGAAGGATACGATCCAGAGCATCGGCAGGCGAAGGCGCAGCCCGCCGCTGGCCATGGTTGCGATCCAGCAGAAGAGGATGATGCCCGAGGGGATCGCGATCGCCATGGAGGAGGCGGCGAAGACGCTGTTGCCGAGGCGCGGCAGCCCCGTCGCGAACATATGGTGCACCCACAGGCCGAAGGAGAGCAGCCCGTTGCCCACAACGGAGAGCACGATCGCGGGATAGCCGAACATCGGGCGGCGGCTGAAGGCCTCCACCACATGGCTCGCCAGGCCGATGGAGGGCAGGAAGATGATGTAGACCTCCGGATGGCCGAAGTACCAGAACAGGTGCTGCCAGAGCAGGATGTCGCCGCCCTCCGCCGGGTTGTAGAAATGCGTGCCGATCAGCCGGTCCAGAAGCAGCAGCGAGCTGCTCATCACCACTGCGGGCATCGAGAAGACGATGGAGAGGCAGGCCACCAGGGATGCCCAGCAGAAGATGGGCATGCGGCTCAGCGTCATGCCGGGGGCGCGGAACTTGAGGATCGTGACGATGACCTCGACCGCGACGGCGAGCGCCGAGACCTCGGTGAAGGTGATCATCTGCGCATAGATGTCGCTGCGCTTTCCCGCGCCGTATTCGGGCCCGGCTAGCGGCGGGTAGGAGAACCAGCCGGCATCGGGCGCGGAGTCCAGGGCGAAGGCCACCCAGATCAGGATGCCGCCGATGAGATAGACGTACCAGCTGAAGAGGTTGAGCCGCGGGAAGGCGATGATCCGACTGCCGACCATCAGCGGGATGAGGTAGATCATCGTGCCCTCCACCATCGGCACGGCGAAGAGAAACATCATCGCGGTGCCGTGCGTGGTGAAGAACTGATTGTAGAGGTCCGGCCCCAGGATCTGCAGGCCGGGAAAGGCGAGCTGGAGCCGCATGACCATCGCCAGCAGCCCGGCAAGCATCA
>JAQGHY010000333.1 GCA_028291455.1 Rubritepida sp.
TCGGCTTGCTCGTCGCCGCGGACGGCATGTGGAACGGGCGCGAGATCATCAGCAAGTCGTGGCTCGACCTCTGCCGCACGCCCTGCGCGCTGAACCCGCAATACGGCTTCCTCTTCTGGCTCAACACCGGCCGTGCGAAGTGGCCGAGCGCCAGCGAAGGGACCGTCTGTTTCTCGGGAGCGGGGGGCAACACGACCTGGATGGAATCGTCTGAAGGGATCGTCGCGGTCACGCGATGGCTCGACGGGACGAAGCTGGATGCCTTCATGCGGCAGGTTCGGGCAGCCGTAACGGCATAGTGCTTTGATCCGAGGCGCTGGCTGTTCTCCCGTCCCGAATCATTGCTATTCCGCTTGTTGCAACCAGGCGTTGCAGGTGAGACCAACATTCACATGAGTCTCGCTCGCATCGTCACTTTTGCCTTCGCGGGCATCCAGGCCGTTCCCGTGGAGGTGCAGGTGCAGCTGGCGCCCGGCCTCCCCGCGTTTCTGGTCGTGGGCTTGGCCGACAAGGCCGTCGCCGAGAGCCGGGAGCGGGTGCGCGCGGCACTCACCGGCCTCGGCCTCGCGCTGCCCGCCAAGCGCGTGCTGATCAACCTGGCACCGGCCGACCTCGCCAAGGAGGGCAGCCATTACGACCTGCCTATCGCGCTGGCGCTGCTCGCCGCGATGGAGGTCGTGCCGCGCGACGAGCTCGCCGGCTTCGCCGCCCTCGGCGAATTGTCGCTGGACGGTTCCATCCTGCCCGTCGCGGGCGTCCTTCCGGCGGCGCTGGGCGCCTCCGCGCGCAGCCTCGGCCTGATCTGCCCCGCGGCGCAGGGTGCGGAAGCCGCCTGGGCCGGACGCGGCGAGGTTCTGGCCCCAGCCGATCTGCCCGCGCTGCTCAACCATTTCCGCGGCGTGCAGGTACTGAGCCCGCCGGCGCCTCCGCCACTGGTGCGCGAGGATTGGCGCGGCCCCTGCCTCTCCGAAGTGAAGGGCCAGGAGAGTGCCAAGCGCGCGCTGGAGATCGCCGCGGCGGGAGGTCATAACCTCCTGATGATCGGGCCTCCGGGCGCGGGAAAATCCATGCTGGCGGCGCGCCTGCCGGGCCTGTTGCCGGAGCTGACGCCCTCCGAGGCGCTCGAACTTTCCATGATCCACTCGGTCGCCGGCCTGCTGCGCGACGGGCGCCTGCTGACCCGCCCGCCCTTCCGCGAGCCGCACCATTCCGCGAGCCAGGCCGCCCTCATCGGCGGCGGTTCGCGCGCGCGTCCCGGTGAGATCAGCCTGGCCCATAACGGCGTCCTCTTTCTCGACGAATGGCCCGAATTCCCGCGTCAGGCGCTGGAGGCGCTGCGCCAGCCGATGGAGACCGGCCGCGCCGTCATCGCCCGCGCCAATGCCCATGTGAACTATCCCGCGCGCTTCCAATGCATCGCGGCGATGAACCCTTGCCGCTGCGGTTATCTCGGCGACACCGCCCGCGAATGCTCGCGAGCGCCGCGCTGCGGCGAGGAATACGGCGAGCGTCTGAGCGGCCCTTTGCTGGACCGCATGGACATCACCTTGGAAATCCTGGCGGTGCCGGCGGCCGAACTCGCACGCGCGCCCACCGGCGAAACCACCCGATCCGTCGCCGCCCGCGTGCAGGCCGCGCGCGACCTTCAGCGCAAACGCTATGGCGAGGGCGGCCCAAGACACAACGCCGCTGCCGACGGGACCATCCTGGAGGAGAGCGCGATGCTGGACGCCGGCGCGAAGCAATTGCTGGAACAGGCGGCCGAACGCCTCGGCCTTTCCGCGCGCGGCTTCATCCGCACCATCCGTCTCGCCCGCACCATCGCCGATCTGGCGGCCCTGGAAGTCGTGCAGCGCGCCCATGTCGCGGAGGCGCTGGCCTATCGCGGAAGACGGGGCCTGCGCCGGGCGGCGTGACGCCAGCCCCTGATCCGGGCTAAGCCCGCGCTTGTGATCCGCGCGCCCATCTTCGCCCTGCTTCTTCTTCTCCCCAACATGGTGCTCGCGCAGCCTGTGGCGGCGCAGCGCCAGATGGTCGTCGCCTCCCACCCGCTGGCGGCCGAAGCCGGGCAGGCCATGCTGCGGGCCGGCGGTTCCGCGGTGGATGCGGCGGTGGCCGTGCAGGCCATGCTCACCCTCGTCGAACCGCAATCCTCCGGCGTCGGCGGCGGCGCCTTCCTGCTGCACTGGGATCCCGCCTCCCGCGCGCTGACCGGCTGGGACGGGCGCGAGACGGCACCGGCCGCGGCGCGCGGCGATCTCTTCCTGCGCGAAGGCCGCCCGATGCCGTTTCTCGACGCCATCGTCGGTGGGCGCGCGGTCGGCGTTCCCGGCGTGATGCGCATGCTGGAAGAGGCACATCGCGCCCACGGCAAGCTGCCCTGGGCCGATCTCTTCGCACCCGCCATTCGCCTGGCCGATGAGGGATTTCCCGTCTCGCCGCGCCTCTCGCGCAGCATTGCGGCCCAAGCCGAGACCCTGCGCCGCGATCCCGGCGCGCGTGCGCTGTTCTTCGGCGCCGACGGCGCGCCGCTGGCGGAGGGTACTGTCCTGCGAAATCCCGCGCTCGCCGCGACGCTCCGCGCGCTGGCCGAGCAGGGCGCCAATGCGCTGCATTCCGGGCCCATCGCCGTCGATATCGTCCGCGCCGTGCGCGGCCATGCCAATCCAGGGCTGATGACGGCGGACGACCTCGCCGGCTATGCGCCGCGCAGGCTTGCGGCGATCTGCATGCCCTATCGCGCCTTCACCGTCTGCGGGGTGCCGCCGCCCTCCGGGGGTGCCGTCGTGCTGCAGATCCTGGGGCTGCTCGGGCATTTCGATCTGGCCGGCCTCGATCCCGCAAGCGCCGATGCGGCGATGCTGCTGGGCGAGGCCGGGCGTCTCGCCTTCGCCGACCGCAACCAGTTCATGGCCGACCCCGGCTTCTCGCCGGTGCCGGTGGTTGGCCTGCTGGAGCCTGCCTATCTGACGGCCCGTGCCCAGGCGCTCTCACTGGACCGCGCGATCAGCGCGCCGCGTCCGGGAAATCCGCGCCGTTACGGAGCTCCGCTCGCCAGCCAGCCGCCGCAGCCCGAGAACGGCACGGCCCATTTCTCCATCGTCGACGCCGAGGGCCGCGCCGTCGCGATGACGACGACGGTGGAAAGTCCCTTCGGCGCCCGCGTTCTCGTGCGCGGCTTCATGCTCAACAATCAGCTCAGCGACTTTTCCTTCCGGCCGGAGCTGGAGGGGCGCCCCATCGCCAATCGCGTGGAGGGCGGCAAGCGCCCGCGCTCCTCCATGTCGCCGATGATGGCCTTCCGTGACGGCGAGCTGGATTCCGTCGCGGGATCGCCGGGCGGTTCGCGGATCATCGGTTATGTGGCGCAATCGCTCGCGGCGATGCTCGACTGGGACATGGATCCCCAGGCCGCCGCCGCGCTGCCGCATGTGGGCGCGTTGAATGGCGTGACGGAGCTGGAGCAGGGCACGGTCGCGGCCGGGCTCGCACCTGGGCTGATCGGCCGCAGCGTGCCGGTCGAACTGCACGAAATGAATTCCGGGCTGAATTTGATCCGCGTGCAGCGCGAAGGTGAATCACGGCGCCTCCTGGGCGGCACCGATCCGCGCGGCGAGGGCGCGGTGGCAGGGGACTGAATGTCATGAGCCGCAGTCTCGCGCGTTTCCTCACCGGCTTCGTGATCAAGGCCACAGCCCCAATGCGGCCGCGCCGCGCCGCCTCGACCCGCGCTTTGGTCGGCGAGGCGCTGCTGCAGCGCGTGACGGTGGAGACGGAGGCGGGTCCGCTCCTGGTCGAGTGCCCCTCCGCCCGGGCGCTGCACGACCCCCAGGGTTTCGGCCAGGATGAGCCGGAGACGGTGGCCTGGATCATGGGCCTGCCGCCGGGTTCGGTGCTTTGGGACATCGGCGCGAATATCGGCCTCTACAGCCTGCTTGCCGCGCGGCGCGGCATGAATGTGCTGGCCTTCGAGCCCTCGGCATCAAGCTTCGCGGCGCTCGTGCGCAACGTCGAGATCAACGGCTTCGACCGGCGAATCGCCGCCTATTGCCTGGCCTTTGCCGAGCGCACGGGCCTCGTCGCGCTGAACATGGCGAGCACCGCCGCCGGCCACTCCATGCACAGCATCGAGGAACGGGAGGGCGGGTTCCGCCAAGCGGTTCCGGGCTTCGCGATCGACGATTTCGTGCAGTACATGGATGCGCCGCCGCCGACGGTGATCAAGCTCGACGTGGACGGAATCGAGCCGGCGATCCTGCGGGGCGCGCGGGAGACGTTGCGCGCGCATGTGCGGGAGGTGCTGGTGGAGATCGACGGCGCCAATGCCGCGGCAGGGGGCAACGGTATCCCCGAGATTTTGATAGAGTGCGGATTCCACGAGGCGCCGATGGAAGGCGCCGCGCGCAATCGCAGGTTCGTGAAAAGCTAGTATCTCGGCGTGTTGATGCTGAAGACGATCATCAGCCCGGCCAACAGAATCGCACCCAGCACGACCAGCACGGCGGGGACGAACAACACCGCCGACGCCAGCCCGGTCCGCCCTCGCGCATGGAGCATCGCGGCACCTGCGAGAACCGCGGCGGCGATCACCGCGACCGTAACTGTCGGAGAGACCGCGAGCCAGTGATCTTGCGGAATGACCTTCGACTGCCCCTGCGGCGTCGTCATGGTAAGGGTCGAGGTCCCGATCGTGAAGCATTCCCACAGCGCCAGGAGCAGGATGCCCAGGTTGATGCCGAACAGGATGCGGAACTTCGTCACGTCTTTAGGCTCCCGCTGTCCGTCTCAGTGATGGCCGCCGTTGCTGAACGCGATCATCAGATAGATAAAAATTAAGAGCACCAGCAGGGAAGGGACGGCGACGATGAGAAGGACGAGGTTTGCCGCGCCGGTTCGGCCGCGGGCACGCAGCGTCAGCGCACCGACCATGACCGCTACACAGATTGCCAGGACCAGCAGCTCGATGGCCATCAGGGCGGCGTAGGTCGCGGCCTCGCCGGCCAGCGAGAGGCATAGCACTAGCATGATAACTGCCGCGATGGCGGTAATGGCAAAGAGGAAACGGAAGGTTTTCATGTCGGGGCGCCAATCTGCTGCGCCAGTTCTAGGCTTGGCGCGTCGCGGTGGTGTCTCGCGGCGGCTACGGCTTTGTCGCGTCTGTCACGCCGTCAGCCGGCGCCGCGCAGCACCTGGCGCCAGACGCGTAGAAAGTTCCCCGACCACAGCAGCCCGATTTCGCGTGCGCCATAACCGCGGCGCTCCAGCTCGGCGGTAATGTTCCGCGTCTCCGACGCGTCCGCCCAGCCGACCACGCTGCCGCCACCGTCGAAGTCGGACGAGATGCCGACATGGTCGAGGCCGATGCGGGCGATCGCATGTTCCACATGATCCACGAGATCCGCCACGCTCGCCTGGGTCACGCCGTTCGCGCCGGGCGCCTTGAGGAAGGAGGCGACGGCGGTGATTTGCGCGACGCCACCGCAGGCGCGGATGGCGTCGAGTTGCTCGTCGTCCAGGTTGCGCGGATGCGGGTTGAGCGAGACGCAGGCGGTGTGCGTCACCGCGATGGGCACGCGCGACAACTCCACCGCCTGCATCATGCCGGCCTTAGACACATGCGAGCAGTCGAGCATCAGCCCAACGCGATTCATCTCGCGGATAGCGGTGCGGCCGAGGGCCGATAGCCCGCCGTGCTCGCTCTGGCTGTCGCCGAGGTTCTTCCGCGGCCTCGCGCTGTCGGAGAGCGCGTTGTGCCCGTCATGCGTCAGCGTGAGATAGATCGCGCCGAGCCGCCGCCATGCCGCGATGCGGCCGAGGTCGTGCCCCATGGCATAGCCGTTCTCGACGGCCGAAAGCACGGCGGGAATGCCGGCGGCGAAAGCCGCCTCCACCTGGTCGGGCGTCTCGCAGAAGCGGCTGACCACACCATCGGCGCGCGCGCGGATGTGCCGCAGCATGGCGTCGGCGCGTGTCGCTGCGGCGGCGTGCCCGGCGTAGTCCCGCACCCCCTGTCCGACATAGGCGATGAAGACGGCGGCGCTCATGCCGCCCGCGATCATCTTCGGCAGGTCCACGCATTGCTTGGTTTCGGCGAGCCAGTCCGGTGTCTCGGGCCAGCGGATGTCGATATGCGTATCCAGAACCAGTGGGGTCACTTCGCGTCTCCGAAACCGGTCAGGAAGCGTTCCAGCAACCGCCCGAGTATTTGCACATTGTAGCCGCCCTCCTGGCAGATGGCGGTCGGCAGGCCGAGTTTTCCGATGGCGGCGCCGGCGCGGGCGAAGCCCTCCTCCGTCACCTTCAGCGCCGCCAGCGGCTCATGCTCGCTCGCGTCGAAGCCGAGCGGCACGACCAGCCCGTCGGGCGCGAAATCCCGGATGGCGGCGATGCCGCTCTCCAGCGCCGCGAGCCAGCCGTCGTCACCGGTGCCGAAGGGTTGCGGCAGGTTGAGGTTGGCGGTGCCACGCTCCTCGGCGAAGCCGACATACCAGGGGTAGTAGCGCGTGGGGTCGGCGTGGAGGGAGACGGTCAGGACGTCATCGCGGTCCCAGAAGATGCCCTGCGTGCCGTTGCCGTGATGACTGTCGATATCCAGCACCGCCACGCGCTTGGCGCCCGCATCGCGCATGCGCTGGGCGGCCAGCGCGCTGTTGTTGATGTAGCAGTGCCCGCCGGCCCGGCTGGCGTAGGCATGGTGGCCAGGCGGGCGGCACAGCGCATAGGCATTGCCGCCCGCCGCCGCGACATCGGCCGCCGCCAGCGCGCAGCCGGC
>JAQGHY010000103.1 GCA_028291455.1 Rubritepida sp.
ACTTCACCGTCTGGTTGCAGCGGATGCAGGGGATGGGCGTCTCGCCGCGCGCGTAGCTGTCGGCGAAATCCTGGATCACGGCCTCGCGGAAGCGCTGCTCGCGGTCCAGCACGTAATGCGGGATGCCAAGGTTTTCCGCCACGTTGCGCGCGTCATGAATGTCCTGCCCCGCGCAGCAGGCGCCCTTCTTCTGGATGGCGGCGCCGTGGTCGTAGAGCTGCAGCGTGGCGCCGACGACCTCGTGCCCCTGCTCATGCAGAAGCGCCGCGACGACGGAGGAATCCACCCCGCCCGACATGGCGACAAGGATCCTCATGCGGCGTCGAGCCCCTGCTGCCAGAAGCCCTGCTCCAGCCGCGCCGCCATCGAGAAGTCGCGCAGCAGCGGGTCAAAGCGGGCCTCGCCGCCATGGCTCGCGCCCAGCGCATCGATGCGCAGCGCCGCCGCCTCGGCCAGGGCCTGGTAATCGGCGCTGGCATAGGTCTCGATCCAGGACTGGTAGGGGTTGCCCGCCGCCATCCGCGCGGGGTCGGCCATGATGCGCCGCGCCACCTCGCCATAGCCCACGGTGCAGGGCACCAGTGCGACCTCGAGGTCCAGGATGTCGCCGGCGAGGCCGCGGTCCATCACCCAGCGCGTGTAGCCGACCGTCTCCAGCGTCTCGGGGATCCGCGTGACCTGCTCTTCGGCGAGGCCCCATTCGGCGCAGTATTCGAGGTGCAGCAGCGTCTCGTCGAGGATGGCCTGCACCGCTCCGGCCTTGGCGCGCATCGCGGCCATGCTCTCGGCCTTCACCACCGCCAGGGCCTCGGCGCGGGCGAAGTGGATGAGGAAGAGGTAGTCCTGGATCAGGTAGTGCCGGAACGCCTGCAGCGGCAGCGTGCCGTCGGAGAGCTGCTGCACGAACGGATGCCAGGTGTAGCGCGTCCAGTCGGCGCCCGACGCGTCGCGCAGCCGCCGGAAGAACCCGCCGGGCGCGCCGAAGCCGAGCGGCTCAGCCGCCGACGTGCCGAGCGGATCAGCCGCCTGCATTCTTGCTAGCGGAGGGCAGCTTCACGACCAGCCCGTCCAGCGCCTCCGTCATGATGATCTGGCAGCCGAGACGGCTCGTTTCCTGCAGGTCGAAGGCGAGGTCGAGCATGTCTTCCTCGTCCTCGGTCGGCTTCACGAGCTTCGTGAACCAGCTCTGGTCGATGACGACGTGGCAGGTGGAGCAGGCCAGGCTGCCCTCGCAGGCGCCCTCGATATCCACGCCGTGGCGATGCGCGATCTCCAGCACGGAGAGGCCCAGGGCCGCTTCGACTTCGCGGGGCGTGCCGTCGCGCTCGATGAAGGTCATCTTCGGCATGGTCTGGGGTCTACTCCGCGGCGTGCTGGTGTGAGGCGAGGCTACGCCATGCGGCCCCTATGAGGGTGGCCGCGTGATCCGCCTCGGCGGGCGAGGTAAAGCGCCCCAGCCCTATGCGCAAGGTGGCGCGGGCCTCCGGCTCCGGAATACCCATGGCGCCGAGCACGTAGGAGGGCGCGATCTCGGCCGAGGAGCAGGCCGAGCCGGTGGAGAGGCAGAGCTCCGGCAGGGCGGCGAGCAGGGCCTGGGCGTCCACGCCGCCGGGGAAGGTGAGGTTGAGGTTGCCGGCGACGCGGGCCTCCATGGTGCCGTTGATGCGAAGGCCGGGGATGGCGGCGTGCAGCCCGTCGAGCAGGCGCTGGCGCTGGCCGGCGATGCGGCCGGCATCGAGTGCGGCCTCGGCGGCGGCGATGCGCGCGGCCTCGCCGAAGCCGACGATGAGGGGGGCCGGGAGGGTGCCGCTGCGCAAGCCCCGCTCCTGGCCGCCGCCGCTGAAGAGTGGCGTGAGCCGCACGCGGGGCCGCCGGCGGACGTAGAGGGCGCCGACGCCCTTTGGGCCGTAGATCTTGTGGGCGGTGAGGGACATCAGGTCAGCATGGATGGCCTGGACGTCGAGGGGGATGCGCCCGGCACCCTGGGCGGCATCGGTGTGGAAGAGGGCGCCGGCCGCCTTCACGATCGCGGCGATTGCGGCCAGATCCTGGATGACGCCCGTCTCGTTGTTCACCGCCATGACGGAGACGAGCAGCGTCGGCACCTTCAGCGCGGCGCGGAGCACGTCGAGGTCGAGCAGGCCGTCGGGCCGGACCGGCAGCACCACGGGCTCGAAGCCCTCGGCGGCGAGGTCGCGCACGGATTCCAGGACGCATTTGTGCTCGGTGGCGAGGGTGACGATCCGCCTGGGGCCGTCCAGCCCGGCAAAGCGGGCCGCGCCCTTGATGGCGATGTTGTTGGATTCGGTGGCGCCGGAGGTGAAGACCACTTCGCGCGGCTCGGCGCCGATCAGGGCGGCGACATGGGCGCGGGCTTCCTCGACGGCTTCCTCGGCGGCGCGGCCAAGCGCGTGTTCGACGGAATGCGGATTGGCGAAGTTTTCCTCCCACCAAGGGCGCATGGCTGCCAGCACGCGCGGATCGAGCGGCGTGGTCGCGTGGTGGTCGAGGTAGAGGGGGCGGTTCGGGCGCATGCCTATCTATGTGGAGCGCCCGGCCCGGCGTGACGAGAGGCGCGCATGCATGGCGGCATAGGCGTGGAGGAAACGCTCCGGCGCATCGTCGGGCGCATTCCAGGGCAGGGAGATACGGATGCCGCATCCCGCGTCCGCCCCGAAGCCCATGGCCTCCAGCACATGCGAGGCGGCGACCTTGCCGGAGGAGCAGGCGGCCCCGGCCGAAACACGGATGCCGGCGAGGTCCAGCGCGATGACCTGGGTCTCGGCGGGGATGCCAGGCAGCACCGCGAGGGTGGTGTTGGGCAGCCGCGGCGCGGAGGCACCGGCGATCACGATCCCGGGCGCGATGGCGCGCAGGCCGGCCTCGATGGCGTCCCGCAGGCCGGTGATGCGCGCGGTGTCGTAGGTCTCGGCCGCGGCGGCTCCGAAAGCGGCTATGGCCGGCAGTGGCTCAGTCCCGCCGCGCCGCCCGCGCTCCTGCCCGCCGCCGGCGATCAGCGCCGGGAGGTGCAGGCCGGGTGCCAGGATCAGCGCGCCCGCGCCAGGCACGCCCCCGAGCTTGTGGGCGGAGATCGCCACGCTGGCCGCGCCCAGTGCCCTGATATCGAGGCCTAGGCGGCCGGCGGACTGGACCGCGTCCACATGCAGCAGCGCCCCGTGCGCCCGGCATAGCGCCGCCACCTCGGCGAGCGGGTGGAGCACGCCGGATTCGTTGTTCGCCGCCATCAGGCAGACCAGGGCCGGGGCGCCATTCGCCAGCAGCGCCGCCAGCGCCGCCAGATCGACGATGCCGTCGGCCAGGACCGGGGTCACGGCGCCCTCGGGCGCGGCGGCGCGCACTGCCGCATGCTCGGTGGCGCCCAGCAGTACCCGACGGCCCGGCGAAAGCCCGTGGATCGCCAGCGCATTGGCCTCGGTACCGCCCGATGTCAGGACAATATCGCCCGGCGCTGCGCCGAAGCGGGCGGCCAGTTGCCCGCGCGCCTTTTCGACGATCCGCCGCGCCGCCCGGCCTCCGCCATGGATCGAGGAGGGGTTGCCCCCCACCTCCAGCGCCGCGAGCAGCGCCGCCCGGGCGGTGGGGCGGAGCGCTTCGGTGGCATTGGCGTCGAGATCGAGGGGGGTCATCACCGCATGGGTGTCGGGGCGGATCATGCGCACGTCAATTCCTCCGACATTCCGTTGTTCGCGCCTGGATAACGCGGCGATCGTGCACCATATCGGTGTCAACAGGCGGTCGACCTCTCCTTATAAGGAAGGGAGCGGACCGGAAGCGGGGCGCGCGATAACGCTTCGCGCAATTTTCGCAAGCTGCCATGCAACTGCGCGGACCCAGCCATGCAGTCTCGAGGATGAATACATTATGAAACCACTGCGGGAATGCGTATGATAACCACGCTTCGCCACCGGGGAACCGGTGCTGGGGCTCTCGAAGTGATCGTTTTCCGTGCCGTGACGAGGAAAATCGGCCGGTGAAGCCTACTTCCGCCGACCCTGTGGGTCATTGCCGCGGAATGAAGCTTGGAGGCAGTCAGCCGCCGCGTCAACAGCGCGGCCCTGACAGTACGATTGCATTGGGAAAACCCACGTGGGACCGCCCAGAAGGGCTGCGTCGGATGCGAGGTTCACCGTAAATTTGGTTGCATGTCCCTCATGCGGCCCAACCGAAGAAACGGACACAAGGACACGATGCCTGAAGTCATGTTCGCCGGGCCCGATGGCCGTCTCGAAGGGCGCTACCACCACGCGAAGCGCCCGAACGCCCCTGTAGCGCTCCTGCTGCACCCACATCCGCTGCATGGCGGAACGATGAACAACCGCGTCGTCCACAGCCTGTACGGCAAGTACCAGGCGATGGGCTTCTCCGTGCTGCGCTTCAACTTCCGCGGCGTCGGCAAGAGCCAGGGCCGGTACGACGGTGGCATCGGCGAGATCAGCGACGCGGCAGCAGCGCTCGACTTCCTGCAGGCCGTGAACCCGAATGCGGCCATGCTCTGGGCCGCCGGCTATTCGTTCGGCTCCTATGTCGGCATGCAGCTCCTGATGCGGCGCCCGGAGATGGGCGGCTTCGTCTCGATCAGCGCGCCCGCCAGCCATTACGACTTCGGCTTCCTGGCCCCCTGCCCCTGTTCGGGCATGATCCTACATGGCGAAGACGACGAGCTGGTGCCGCTGAACAGCGTGCAGAAGCTGGTCGACAAGCTGAACACCCAGAAGAACGTCACCATCGACTTCCGCACGATCCCGAATGCCGGCCACGTTTTCTCCCCGGCCCAGGTCGAGACGATCAGCAGCATGGCCGAGGATCACGTCCTCTCCGTCCTGAACCGCAGCCGGATGGCCCTGGCCGCCGACTGAAACCGCCCGCTTACGAAAACAGCCGGCCCCGCGATGCGGCGGCCGGCTTTTTTGTGTCCGCGTGACGCCCGGCCGAGATCAGCCCGCGGCGTCGGCTTCGAGACGCGGCAACAGGCTCTTGATGTCCGGCAGGATCAGGTCGGGCTTGGGCACGGAAGGATGCAGGGCCCCGCCGCGCCGGTTGATCCAAACGACGGCAAGGCCCAGCGGCTTAGCGCCCACCATATCCGTGAACTGCGACTGCCCGCTGTGGAGGATCCGCTCCTTGCCCACCCCCGCCTGCTCGATCAGGTAGCGGAACAGCGTCCCGTCCGGCTTGTAGCCCTTGGCCTTATGCGCGGTGCAGACGAGGTCGAAGTCGCGCGACAGCGGCGTCGCGGCCAGGAGGTCGTCGTCGATATTGGAGACGACGGCGAGCTTGTGGTTCTTCCCCAGCTCTTCCAGCGTCGGCAGCACGTCGTCGTAGAGGCGCTGGCGCGGGAAGGAATCGAAATAGTGGCCGATCGACGCCGGATCGCCCCGCAGCCCGAAGCGCTCGAAGGTATGGCGAAGGCTCTCCCGGCAGATCTCCTTGTAGGGGAGGTAGGGCCGCGAATAGGCGGCGATATTCTCCTCCTCCCACGCTTCCCAGAATTCCTGGACCGACACCGCAGGCCCTTGCGTGCCCGCGAGAATCCGCTCGAAAGCGGGATAGGTGCTCTCGCGCACGCTGATGAGCGTGCCGAAGACGTCGAAGGACAGCAGCGCCGGGCGGTGGACCGGAAGCACGTTCAGACGCCCGCCACCCGCATCAGGCAGTCCGGCGTGACCTCGTCCAGCGAATTGACGCCAAGCAGGGCCATGTTGCGGTTCAGCTCGCCCTTCAGCAGCCCGATCGCATGGGACACGCCGGCCTCGCCGGCCACTGCCGCCGCATGCAGCATCGGCCGGCCGACGAAGACGAAATGCGCCCCCAGCGCGAGGCCCTTCAGAATGTCCGTGCCGCGCCGGATGCCGCCATCCAGCATCACGGTCATATTTCCGGATGCCGCCGCGATTTCGGGCAGCACCCGCAGCGTCCCGGCCGTGCCGTCGAGTTGCCGGCCGCCATGGTTGCTGACGACGATGCCGTCCGCACCCTCGGCCTCGGCGCGGCGGGCGTCGTCGGGATGCATCACGCCCTTCACGACCAGGCGGCCGGGCCAGCGCCGGCGGATCAGCGCCAGATGCTCCCAGTTCAGGTGGTCGCGGGCGGTGAAATCGCGCTCCACGTTCTTGGCCATGATGGGCGCGCCGCGCTCGGCGAAGCTGTTCTCGAAATGTGGCATGCCGTGCTGCTGGATCGTGCGGAGGAAGCTGCCGATCGACCAGCTGGGATGCAGCGCACCATCCATGAAGAGCCGCAGAGAGGGCTTCAGCGGCGTGGAGAAGCCATTGCGCACGTTGTTCTCGCGATTGGGCAGCACCGCCGTATCCACCGTCAGCAGCAGGGTGCCGAAACCCGCCGCCGCCACCCGGTCCACCAGCGCCGCGACGCGGTCGGAATTGCCGGGAAGGTAGGCCTGGAACCAGGCGTCGGGATTGGCCGCGATCACCTCCTCCATGCGGATCAGGGAGGAGCCGGAGAGGACATAAGGAATGTCGGCGGCCTTGGCGGCCTTGGCGATCGCGATGTCGCCGCGATAGGCGATCAGCGCGGCCATGCCCATCGGTGCGATGCCGAAAGGCATGGACCATTCACGGCCGAAGATCGTCGCGCGGGGGCTGCGATGCGAGACATCGCGCAGCACGCGGGGCCGGAAGCGCCACTCGCTATAGGCACGGGCGCTGTCCTCGAGCGAGGCGTTACGCTCGGTGGCGCCGGCGATGTAGCCGAAGATGGGACGTGGCAGGTGCCGGCGGGACATTTCTTCGAAGTCGTCGAGGCAGAGGGCGCTTTGCGCGGTGCGTATGCTCATGGCGCGAGACTGTAACGCTCCCGAAGAACCGCGCCAGACGGCCGGCGACCAAAATCAGGGCGCGTGCTGTTCGACCCAATGCCGCGCGATATCCCCCCGGCGGCACACCCAGACCTGCGGCTGCGTCGCCAGCCAGTCCAGCAGCCGCGCCAGCCCCGCCGCGCGCCCGGGATGGCCGATGATCCGGTTGTGCAGCCCGACGCTGAGCATGCGCCCGCCCGGCTCTGTGAGCATCAGCTCCACCGCACCCTTGATATAGCCGAAGAACTCCTCGCCCGTGGTCAGCGCCGAGCGCTGGAAGCGGATGTCGTTGTGGACGAGGCCGTAGGGCAGCACGAGGTGCGGCTTGCCGTCGACGCTGCGCCAATAGGGCAGCTCGTCGTCATAGGCGTCGCTGTCGTAGAGGTAACCGGCCTCGATCAGCAGGCGGCGCGTGTTCTCGCTGGGCGCATAGCGCGTGTACCAGCCGAGCGGCGGCGTGCCGATCTCGCGCGTGATGATGGCGGTGGCATCGGCGATGCGCCGGCGCTCCGTCGCCTCGTCCATGCCGATATGCATTTCCCACTTCCAGCCGTGGCCGCAGACGTCCCAGCCGGCCTCGCGGATCGCGGCCACACATTGGGGCGTCCGCTCCAGCGAGCGCGCGACGGCGAAGACGGTGCAGGGCAGCCCGCGCTCGGTGAAGAGGCGGTGCAGCCGCCAGAAGCCGACGCGGCTGCCATATTGAAACATGCTCTCGGCGCCGAGGTCGCGGCCCTTCACGGGCGCGGTGCTGCCCTCGGTAAGCGCGTTTTCGGTGCGCGGATCGCCGTCGGGAACGCTCTCCTCGCCGCCCTCCTCATGGTTGATGACGAAGTTGAGCGCGAGCTTCGCCCCGCCCGGCCAGCGCGGATCGGGCGGGTTGCGGCCGTAGCCTTCGAAGTCGCGGCTGTGCATCACGCCACCTCGGAGCCGGCGACCACGCCACGCGGGAGGCCGGCGACGTATTCCGCTAGCTCGCCCGGCCGCGTGACCCAGAGCTGGTCCTTATGCGCCATGATGTGCCGCAGCGCCTGGCGGAGCGGGCGCAGCCGGTGCGGTTGGCCCATGATGAAGGGATGCAGCACCACGCTGCACACCAGCGGCCGCTTCTCCGACTGGCGCAGCAGCTCGTCGAACTGGTCGGTGATCATCTCGGCGAATTCGCGGGCGCTGTGCTGGCGGGCGATGAGCGCCGGGCTGTCGTTGACCTCGACGGAATAGGGGACTGAGAGGATGGGGCCGCCGCGGGTGCTCATCCAGAAAGGCTGGTCGTCGGCCGGCCAGTCCATGACGTAGGTGAAGCCGGATTCCCGCAGCAGGTCGAGCGTGGCGCCGCTCTGCGCGATGTACGGGCCGAGCCAGCCGCGCGGGGGCGTGCCGGCGTGCTGCGTCAGCACGTCGCGACTTTCCTCGATGAGGCGGCGTTCGTCCGCCTCCCACATGCCGTCCTGGCGTTCGGAGTTGCTGCGGCCATGGCCGATGAACTCGTCGCCCCGCCCGCGCAGGGCCGGGCCGATCTCGGGGCAGGCCTCCAGCGCTGCGCTGTTGATGTTGTGCGCCGAGGGGATCTCCAACTCGTCCAGCGTATCGAGCAGGTTCCACAGCCCCACGCGATTGCCGTAGTCGCGCCAGGCGTAGCTGCGCTGGTTCTGCACCGGGTTGAGGCTGGTGCTGTCCGACCCCATCCCCGCCCGGAAGGCGAAGTGCTCGATATTGTTCACGACCAGCAGCGCGAGGCGCTTGCCGCCCGGCCAGTCGTAGACCGGGCGTGTGGGGATCGCGCTATGCGCGTAGCGGTTGTGTGCGGGGAGCTTCATGGCTGCGAATGCTGCTCCGCGAATCCGCTCGGTTCAACCCGGTTCCGATCATGCGCTGTTTGCCTGCCGGCAGGTTTAACTCAACTATCGCGGCTTCACCGCAGCAAAGGTCGCCCCCTCGATGGCATCCACTCCGCTCTGGCAGCTTTCCGCCACCGAACTCAGCAACCTGATCCGGTCCGGCGAGGTCAGCGCGGTGCAGGCCGTCCAGTCCTCGGTCGATCGCATGCATGCGGTCAATCCGGGCCTGAATGCCGTGGTGACCGACCTTTCGGCTTCCGCGCTGGAACGCGCGAAGATGCTCGATGCCGCCACCGGGCCGAAGGGCGCGCTGCATGGGGTGCCGGTCACCATCAAGATCAACATCGACCAGAAGGGCGAGGCGAGTTCGAACGGCGTCGTCGCGCTCAAGGACCTCATCGCCCCTGGCGACGCGCCGCTGGTGAAGAACCTGCTGGATGCCGGCGCGGTGGTGATCGGGCGGACCAACGTGCCGGAATTCTCGCGCCGCTGCGAAACCGACAACCCGATCTTCGGGCAGACCTGGAATCCTTGGGGCAAGCACATCAGCCCGGGCGGATCGTCGGGCGGCGCGGGCTCGGCGGTGGCAGCCGGGATCGGCGCGCTGGCGCATGGCAATGATATCGGCGGCTCGCTACGGTTTCCGGCCGCGGGCAATGGGGTGGCTACTGTGAAGCCCGGCGCGGGCAGGGTCCCGGTTTATAACCCGTCCGCTACGGCCGAGCGCGGCATCCTGGCGCAGCAGATGTCGGCGCAGGGGCTGCTGGCGCGTTCGGCGCGCGACCTGCACCTCGCCATGCCGGCCATGATCGCGCCCGATGCGCACGACCCGTTCCACGTGCCCCTGCCCTGGCGTGGGCCGGCCCTGGAAGGCCCGATCAAGGTCGGCTTCAGCCTCGAAGCCCCAGACCTGCCGCTGCACCCCGAAGTGGAGAAAGCCCTTCTCGACGCCAAGGCCGCGCTGACGGAGGCGGGCTACATCGTGGAGGAGGTCGTGCCGCCGTCGCTGCGCGAAATCCAATTCGAGGGCCGCACCGCCCTGATGACCGAAAGCTACGCTTTGATGGCCGAAGACATCGCAAAGTACGGCTCGCCTGCGATCGCCAGCGTCTTCGAGCAGAACTACAGCCGCACTCCGACGGTGGACATGAAGAGGCTGCTCCAGATCCTGGCGCAACGGACCTTCTATGCACGGCAATGGTCGGTCCTCATGGAGGAATACCCGCTTTTCCTCTCGCCCTTCTTCCCGCAGCCCTTCTACGCACCGGGCCGCGACGCGGAGGGCCCCGAGGGGCTGCGGGAAACCATGGGCCAAGGCTTCTGGTCGACGCTCGGCAACTACCTCGGGCTTCCCGCCGGCAACGTGCCGGCGCGCCTGACGGAGTTCCCGGAGGGGCCGAAGCCGATCGGTGTTCAGGTCCTGGGGCGCCGCTGGCGCGAGGATCTGGTCGTGGATGCGATGATCGCCATCGAGGACCGGCTGGGCACATTGTCCAGCCAGCTTTGGGCGCGGATGGGCCGGTAAACCCTACTCGATCTTGACGCCCGCCGCCCGCACGACCGGCGCCCAGCGCTCGTATTCCTCGCGCACGAAGTTGTCGGTCGCGGCGGCATCCATCCAGATCGGCTCGCTGCCGAGATCGGCGAGGCGGGCGCGCATGGCCGGCGTTTCCAGGATTTCCTTGGAGAGGCTGGACATGCGCTGGACGATCGGCTCCGGCGTGGCGCGCGGGGCGAAGATCCCGGTCCAGGAGCGCACCGCGTAATCCGGCACGCCGCCCTCGGCCACGGTCGGCAGGTCCGGGCGGAGGCTGACGCGCTGGCCGGTGCAGACGGCGATGATGCGCACGCGCCCGGCCTCGGCCGGGGGGATCACCGTCGGCAGGTTCATGAAGCCGAGCTGGATGGTGCCGGAGATCAGATCCGTCAGCACCGGTCCGCCGCCGCGATACGGCACATGCGTCATGTCGAGCCCCGTGCGCATCCGGAACAGCTCGCCGGCCAGATGGTTGGATGAGCCGACGCCCGAGGAGCCGAAGCTCATGCCGCCCGGCTGCGTGCGGATATAGGCGATCAGTTCCTGCACATTGTGCACCGGCAGGGCCGGATTCACGGCGATGACGTTGGGCACGTCCACCCACATCGCCATGCCGCGGAACGCCTCGCGCACGTCGTAGCCGAGGTCGCCCGAGATCAGGGGGTAGAAGACATGGTTGGAGGCCGAGGAGACGAAGATCGTCTGCCCGTCCGGCCGGGCACGCATCGCCGCCCCCATGCCGACGGAGCCGCCGCCGCCGGGACGGTTCTCGACCAGGAAGGTCTGGCCGGTTCGGCTGTCGAGCGGGGGCGAGAAGAGCCGCGCCACGATGTCGTTCGAACCGCCGGGCGCCCAGGGCACCAGGAAGGTGACGGGCCGCGTCGGCCAGGCCTCCTGCGCGGAGGCGCCTGGGGCGGCCATTAACGCGGGAAGCAAAGCTGGGGCGGCTAGCAGGGTGCGGCGTTTCATTGGTTCGAATCCTCTCTTTCGTGCAGAATACAACACTCCGCGGGCGACTGGAATCGCGGCGCCGCAACGCATGGTGAAACTTGCGCGGCCGGGTTAAGGTTCACGCTGTAGTAAGCAGGCGAGAAAAATGATGCGCGCATCCCATCTGGCAGCCCTGGCCGGAGCGGCCGCTCTGCTGAGCGCCTGCGGCGTCACCACCAACGGCGGCGTCCGCCCCGTGGGAGGCGACGTCTTCGTCCTGGAAACCAGTGGAATGAGCGGCTCACGCGCCGTCGAAACCGGGCTGGACGAGGCGCAGCGCTTTTGTGCGCAGAACGGCCGGCAGTTCAGCGTGCAGAACAGCCGGGTCGGCTCCAGCCTCTACCAGCTCGAATTCCGCTGCCTGAGCCCGATGGGCGTGGCCGGCCGGCGCGACCCGCTGCTCGCCGCCGCCGCGACACCCGTGGCCGGCAGCGTTGCGGAGGTGGCGCCCCGCCGCCGCTTGCGCCGCCGCGCCGCCGTCTCCGCCGAGGCCGG
>JAQGHY010000128.1 GCA_028291455.1 Rubritepida sp.
GTCTGATGGTCCGGGCATTATGGCCATTCGCCCTGCTGCTGGCGCTCGCCGCGCTGCTGCCGCTCTCGGGCAATGAATACTGGGCGCTGATCGCCACCCGCGCCGCGATCTACTGGATCCTGGTCGCCGGGCTGAACCTCATCGTCGGCTACGCCGGGCAGCTCGCCATCGGCTATGTCGCGCTGCTGACCATCGGCGCCTATACCGCCAGCGTGCTGACGGCGGGCACGGTGATGGCGCCGATGGGGGCCTTCCCGGCGCTCGGCATCGCCGCCGCGGCGGGGGCCGTCTTCGGCGTGGTCGTCGGCCTGCCGGCGCTCCGGCTGCGGACCTTCTACTTCGCCATGACGACGCTGGGCTTCGCCACCATCGTCACGCAGATCGCGCTGGCCTGGCAGGGCGTCACCGGCGGCGGCATCGGCATCGCCGGGCCGGAATTCCCGGCTCCGCTGGACACCGCCTGGGGCTTCTATCTGTTCTGCCTCGGCCTCGCCGTGCTCTGCACCTGGATGACCGGGAATATCGCCGCCAGCCGCTTCGGCCGCGCCCTGGTCGCCGTGCGCGACGCCGAGGTCGCCGCCGAGGCCAGCGGCATCGCCAAGCCCCGGCTGCTGGTGATCGTCTTCATCTTCGCGGGCGCCTCCGCAGCCGTGGCGGGCGGGCTCTTCGCGGGCCTGCAGACCTACATCACGCCCGACGCCTTCACCTTCGACCTCTCGCTGCTCTTCTTCATCGCGATCCTGATCGGCGGGCGCGGCTCGATCCTGGGACCGCTGCTCGGCACCATCATCCTGACGCTGCTGCCGGAGATCGCCGCACCTCTCGCGGCGTGGTCCACCTTCCTCTACGCGGCGCTGCTGCTGGTGATCGTGCTGGCCATCCCTGGCGGGATCGCGGCACTGCTGGACTTCCGCAGCCGCCGCCCCCTGCCGAAGGACCGCTCGATCCAGCCCGACCTCGCGGCACTGACCGAGCTGCTGCCGGCACGTCCCGACGCGGGCGCGATGGAACTGCAGGGGCTGGTGCTGAGCTTCGGCGGCGTCCGCGCCGTCGACGGCCTGGACCTCACCATGCGCGCGGGAGAGGTGCATGGGCTGATCGGGCCGAACGGCAGCGGCAAGACCACCACGCTCAACGTCATCTCCGGCTATTACCGGCCGGAGGCGGGCAGCCTGACCCTGGATGACGGGCCGCTGCCGCCGGGCCTGCCGTCGACGCGGGCCGAGCGCGGCATAGCCCGCACCTTCCAGACTCCGCGCCTGATCGGCGAGGCCTCGGTCATCCAGAACGTGATGATCGGCGCCACCATCGAGGGCAAGGCCGGCTTCGTCGAGACGATGCTCTCCCTGCCCCGGCACCGCCGCGACGAGGCACGCATGCGCGAGACCGGCCAGCTCGCGCTGCGTGCCGTGGGCCTGGAGGCCCTGGCCGATATCCGCGCCGACCGCCTCCAGCACAGCGAGCTCCGCTTCATGGAGATCGCCCGCGCCCTGATGCTGCGGCCCGCCTTCCTGCTGCTGGACGAGCCGGCCGCCGGCCTCTCCAGCGAGGAGATCCGCCGCCTCGGCGCGCTCATCCATGCGATCAGCCGGCAGGGCACCGGCGTCCTGCTGGTGGAGCATCATGCCGACCTGATCTTCGACATCTGCGACCACGTCACCGTGCTCAACCTCGGCCGCGTGCTGGCCAACGGCACGCCTTCCGAAATCCGCGTGCACAAGGAGGTCGTCAGTGCATATCTCGGTGCCTGAGCCCCTGCTCGATATCCGCGGCCTGGGTTCGGGCTACGGCAAGATCGTCGTGCTGCACGGCGTGGACCTGCATGTCGCGGCCGGGGAGGTCGTCGTGCTGCTCGGCCCCAATGGCGCGGGCAAGTCCACGCTGCTTCGCGCGATCTCCGGGCTTCTGCCCTGGTTCGAGGGCGGCGTGCGCTTCGCCGGCCAGGACATGCGCGACGTCGGGCCGCGCAATTCGGCACGGGCGGGTCTGGTGCATGTGATCGAGGGGCATCGCGTCTTCACGCAGATCTCGGTCGCCGACAACCTGCTGCTCGCCGGCTACGACCTGCCGCGGCACGAGCGCGCGGCGCGGATCGAGGAGGCGCTGACCTACTTCCCGGAGATCGCGGCCAAGCGGCACGAGCGCGGCGGCGCGCTCAGCGGCGGGCAGCAGCAGATGCTGGTGGTCGCCCAGGGCCTGGTGCGGCGGCCGCGCCTGCTGATGCTGGACGAGCCCTCGGCCGGACTGTCACCGGTGCTGGTGGACCGCGTGCTGGGCGTCGTCAGCCAGCTGCGCCAGTCGGGCACTGCGGTGCTGCTGGTGGAGCAGCTGATCGAGAAGGCGCTGGCCGTGGCCGACCGCGTCTATGCGCTGGCGCAAGGTCGCGTGGTGCTGGAAGCCGCGACTACAGAGGCCGACCTGCCGCACCGGCTGGAGCGTGCCTATTTCGGCGAGGACGCCGTGCGGCTCTGAGCGTGATCGCCGGAGGCGTGAATCACGCGACAAAGCAAAGTCTCAGAGGCGCACGTTGTAGAACAGCGGCATGCCGCGCAGCACGCCCATGAGATTCTTCCGGTAGGCCGTCGGCTGCCACCACCGCCCGCCGGGGATATAGGGCACGTCCTGCCAGACCTGCTCCTGGATCTGGCGGCAGATGCCTTGGCGGCTGGCTTCGTCCGACGCTGCGAACCAGGTATTGCGCAGCTCCTCCAGCCGGGATGAGGTCGGCCAGCCGGACCACGCCTGCGCACCGTTGCCGCGAATGGCGAGATGGCCCGCCGGGTCCCACATGTCGGTGCCGGGCAGGAAGGTCGCGGTGGCGTTCCAGCCGCCGCGATCGGACGGCTCGCGATTGGTGCGCCGTTGCAACCAGGCGCCGAAATCGACGGCGACGAGATCGACGTTCATCCCCGCCTGCCGCAGCCCATCCGCCGCGACGACGCTCAGAGCATTCGTCGCCTGGTTGTTGGTGGGCGTGAGGAAGACCACGGGCTCCCCGCGATAGCCCGCCGCCGCCAGCTCTCGCCGCGCCCGCGCGGGATCGCGCGGGCTGGTGAGGACGTCCAGCCCGGCATCGTTGGCCATGGCCGATTCCGGGCAGAAGACGCCGACCTTGGCGTCCGCCAGCGAAGGATCGCCGCCGGAGACGGAGGCCATCAGGTCGGTCTGGCTGATGGCGCCCAGCATCGCGCGGCGGATCGCCGGATTGTCGAAGGGCGGCTGCAGATGGTTGAAGCGCACGATCGCCATGAAGCCCGTGCGGTCGATGACCTCGACGGTGATGTCGCGGCTGCGGCGGAGGGTGGCGAGATAGTCGGTCTGCGGGCGCTCCCACCAGTCGATCTCGCCCTGGCGGAGTGCTGCGGCGGCGGTGGCATCGTCGGGGATGGTGACCCATTCGATGCGGCCGACATGCGCGATCTTCGGGCCGGCCGTGAAGGAGGTCGTGCCCTCCGAACGTGGCACGTAGCCGGCGAACTTCTCGTAGACGCTGCGCACACCGTCCACCCGCTCGTTCGCGACGTAGCGGAACGGCCCGCTGCCGACCATTTCCGTCACCTGGCGGTTATTCGGCGTATTGGCGTGGCGCTCGGGCATGATGACGGGCAGGAAGGCCGTGCTCTTGCCGAGCGCATCCGCCAGCAGCGGGAACGGCGCCTTGAGCCGGAAGCGGACCTCCTTGTCCGAGGCGGCCGAGAGCTCCTCGGTCATGCTCATCAGCGTCTGGCCGAAGGCGTCCACCCTGCCCCATCGCTTCAGGCTCGCGACCACGTCCTTCGCCAGCACCGGCTCGCCGTCATGGAAGCGCAGGCCGTCGCGCAGGGTGAGGCGCCAGAGCTTGCCGTCGTCCTCGATGCGATGGCCCTCGACCATTTGCGGGCGCACCTGGAAGTGCTCGTCCTGGCCGTAGAGCGTGTCGTAGACCATCAGCCCGTGCAGCCGCGTCACGAAGGCCGCCGTGAAGATCGGGTCGAGCACGGTCAGGTCCGAATTCGGCACGAATTTCAGCGCGCGCGCGGCACCGCTTTGCGCGATGGCCGGGCCCGCCAGCGTGGTGGCCGAAAGCGCGAGAAGGCTACGACGATGCATGCTGAATCTCCTTCGTACGAGAGCAATGTCCGGTCGGGCAGACTATTTTACAACGGTGAAAGAGGCCGCGCATAATTTCACTAACCCGCCCTTGCCCGATTGCACGGCAGCCGCCGAAGCGCCGCCCGGATTTAGGGCAATCAACCCTGGCGCCGCAGCGTGTAGAACAGCGGCATGTGGCGCGGCAGGTCGATGAGGCCGGCGCGATAGGCCGTCGGCTGCTTCCAGCGACCGGCCGGCACAAAGGCGACATCCTCGGCATTGGCCAGCTGGAAACCGCGGCCCATTGCGGCGCGCGCGCCGGCATCGGCGGTGGCGAACCACTGGTCGCGCAGGCCCTCCAACCGTGGACTGTCGGGCCAGCCGGACCACGCCGCCGCGCCGTTGCCGCGCAGCGCGAGATGCCCCGCGGGGTCCCACATCTCGAGCCCGGGCAGGAAGGTGGTGAGCACGCTCCAGCCGCCCTGGTCCGGTGGCTCGCGGCGGTTGCGGCGCTGCAGCCAATTGCCGAAATCCATCGCCAGGAAATCGACGTTCATGCCGGCCCGGCGCAACTGGTCGGTGGCGACTTCGGCCAGCGTGTTGATGCCCACGCTGCTGGTGGCGCTGATGAAGGTGACCTTCTCGCCGGCATAGCCCGCCGCCTCCAGTCCACGCCTGGCGGCATCCGGCGAGAGCGGCGCGGCGATGCCGGCATCGCTCGCCATCGGCGATTCCGGCACGAAGACGCCGACGCGGTCGTTCCACATGGCGCGGTCGGCGCCGGCAATGGCCTGCATCAGGCTCGTCTGGTCGAGGGCCGCCATCGCGGCGCGGCGGATCGCCGGTCTGTCGAAGGGTGCATGCAGGTGGTTGAAGCGGATAAGCCCCATGTTGCCGGCGGGGTTGAAGTCGTCGACGACCACGCGCCGGTCCCGCCGCAGCGTCGGCAGCAGGTCGATCAGCGGGTCCTCGTACCAGTCGATCTCGCCGGCCCGCAGCGCGTTTGCGGCGGTGCCCGGATCGGGCAGGATCATCCATTCCACCCGACCGAAATGCGCGACCTTGGGGCCGGAGGTGAATTCCGGTGTCCCCGAGGGGCGCGGCACGTAGCCGGCGAAGCGCTCGTAGACCACGCGGGCGCCGGCCACGCGCTCGGCGGCGACGAAGCGGAAGGGCCCGCTGCCCACGGGGTCGCTCACCTGGCGCCCCGCATCGGTCAACGCGAGACGCTCGGGCATCATCGCGGGCATGAAGGTATTGGCCTTGCCGAGCGCGTTCGGCAGCAGCGGAAACGGCCGCTTGAGCCGGAAGCGGATCTCGCGGTCCGACGGCGCGCTGAGCTCGTCGGTGGCCGCCATCAGCGTCTGGCCGTAGGAGTCGACCACGGCCCAGCGGCGGATGCTCTGCACGCAGTCGCGCGCGCGGACCGGCTCGCCATCGTGGAAGCGCAGCCCCTCGCGCAGGGTCAGCCGCCAGAGCAGCCCGTCGTTTTCCACGACATGCCCCTCCACCATCTGCGGCTGCGGATTGAGGCGGTTGTCCATGCCGTAGAGCGTGTCGAAAACGGCATTGCCGTGATGCCGCGTGACGAAGGCCGAGGACCAGATCGGGTCCACCACGCTCAGATCGTTGTTCGGCCGGAACTTCAGGATCCGCGCCGCCTGCGCGTTGACACCAGGCGCATGCAACCCGGCGGCGAGGCCGGCGCCGGCGGTCAGGACGTCACGACGTTTCACGCGGCTTCTCCTAGGGTTACTGGCGCACCCTTGCGCTGGATGGATCGTAGGGGGCCTTGAGCGTCGCGCGCGCCGCGTGGCGGACGCCGGCGATCTCGATCTCGAAGCTCGCATCGCGGATGAAGGCTTCGTTCACACCGCCGGCATTGGTGACGTAGCCGAGGCCGATGGAGCGCCCGAGCGTGTGGCCGTACATCGCCGAGGTGATGTGGCCGACGCGCACGCCGTCCCGCCAGATCGGCTCGTTGTGCAGCAGCAGCGGCTGCGGGTCCTCCAGCAGGAAGGTCACCAGCCGCCGGGTCTGCGGCCCGCGCGCGGCGGCCAGCGCTTCGCGCCCGATGAAGCCGCCGGGCTTGTCCCAGGCCACCGCGAAGGCCAGGCCGGCCTGCAGCGGCGTGTCCTCGTCGGTGATGTCGTGGCCCCAGTGGCGATAGGCCTTCTCGATGCGCAGCGAATTCAGCGCGTGATAGCCGGCCAGGCGCATGCCATGTGGCTTGCCCGCCGCGACCAGCGCCTCGTAGACCCCGGCCGCGAATTCCACGGGCATATGCAGCTCCCAGCCGAGCTCGCCGACATAGGTGATCCGGGTGGCCCAGACGCGGGCATAGGCGAGGTCGATCTCGCGTGCGGTGGCGAAGGGGAAGGCCTCGCTGGAGAGGTCCGCATCGGTCAGCGCGGCGAGCACCTCGCGCGACTTCGGACCCATGATGGACAGCGTCGCATAGGCGGAACTCGCATCCCAGGCGGCGACGCCCTCCGGCAAATGCTTCTTGAGCCAGGTGAAGTCCCGCACCTGCGTCGCGGCGGCGGTGACGATGCGGTAGCGGGTGGCGCTCTCGCGCGTCAGGGTAAGGTCGGCCTCGATGCCGCCGCGCTCGTTCAGCCATTGCGTATAGACGACGCGGCCCGGCGCCACGGCGACGTCGTTGGCGCAGATGCGGTTCAGAGCTGCCTCGGCGCCCGCGCCCTCGACGATGAATTGCGCGAAGGAGGTCTGGTCGAACAGGCCCACCGCCTCGCGCACCGCGCGATGCTCCTCGGCCGAGGCCTCGAACCAGTTCTGGCGGCCGTAGGAGTATTCGTACTCCGCCTTCATTCCAGCAGCCTTCATCGCGGGGGGGGCAAACCAGTTGGCGCGCTCCCAGCCGGCCACCTCCCCGAAGCAGGCGCCGGCCTCGGCGAGTGCCGCATGGATCGGCGAGCGCCGCACGCCGCGCGCCGTCACCGGCTGCCGGAACGGCCAGTGCATCGCGTAGAGCAGCCCAAGCCCTTCCACCGTGCGGTCACGCAGGTAGCGCGCATTGCGTTGGAAGGGCATGACGCGGCGGAGATCGACGTCCCAGAGATCCATCGGCGGATGCCCGTCCACGATCCAATCCGCCAGCACCCGCCCTGCCCCACCGGCCGACTGAATGCCGATGGAATTGAACCCGGCCGCGACGAAGAGGCCGGGCAGCTCCGGCGCCTCGCCGAGCAGGTAGCGGTCGTCCGGCGTGAAGCTCTCGGGGCCGTTGAAGAAGAGGCGGATGCCGGTTCGGCCCAGCATCGGGATGCGCCGTACCGCGCCCTCCAGCAGCGGTTCCACGTGATCCATGTCGTCGGGCAGGTGGCCGAAGGCGAAGTCCTTGGGGACGCCGCCCATGCCCCAGGGCTTCGCGACTTCCTCGAACCAGCCGACCAGCAGCTTGCCCGTCTCGGGCTTCACATAGGTGAAATTGTCGGGGTCGCGCAGCACCGGGAGGTTGGGGGGCAGATCCAGCATGGGTTCGGTGACGACGTAGAAATGTTCGGCCGCGTGCAGCGGCACGGTGACGCCGGCATCGGCCGCCAGCTCGCGCGCCCACATGCCCGCGCAGTTGACGACAACATCGGCATGGACCGGGCCGCGATCCGTCATCACGCCCGTCGCGCGGCCGTTCTTCTGCAGGATGGCCGTGACCGAAACGCCCTCCTCGATCCGCGCGCCCTTCTGCCGCGCGCCCTTGGCGAGCGCCTGGGTGGTGTCGATCGGGTTCACGAAACCGTCGCCCGGCAGATGCACCGCGCCGACGATGTCGCCGGCCTCCATCAACGGCCAGAGCTTCGCGGCCTCCGACGGCCCCATCACCTGCACGTCCAGGCCGAAGCAGCTGGCCATCGAGGCGCCGCGCTTCAGCTCCTCGAAGCGCGCCTCGGTCGTGGCGATCGCGAGCGAACCGCTCTTGCGGAAACCCGTGGCCTGGCCGGTCTCGGCCTCCAGCTCCTGGTAGAGGCCGCTGGTGTATTGCGCGAGCCGCGTGAGGTTCTGCGTCGCGCGCAGCTGCCCGATGAGGCCCGCGGCATGCCAGGTGGTGCCGCTGGTCAGCTGCTGGCGCTCCAGCAGCAGCACGTCGCTCCAGCCGCGCCGCGTGAGGTGATAGGCGAGGCTGCACCCCACCACGCCGCCGCCGACGATGATGACGCCCGCCCGTTGTGGAAGATCAGCCATAGGTCAGAGATGGTCCCTGGGCATGGTCCAGCTCCAGTCGCGCGCGAAGACCTGCTTGTCGCCCTCGCGGGCGCGCAGGCTCATGCGGCAGTGGAAGTTCTGGGCGTCGGAGGTGAGTTCGGTGTCGATGTCGGTCGCGACATTCCAGTCGCCGCGGCTGAACTTCCAGCGCAGCGCGATCTCGACGCCGGCGGCGAGCGGGTCGCCGTCGGTGATGCGGTATTCCTCGCGCGCGGAGGAGGCGACGGTCCAGTCGATGCCGTCGAGGCGATAGGCGCCGTTCTCCTCCTCGATGGTGAGGAGCATCTCGCCGCGCGCCACGTCACGCGAGATGCGGCGGGCGCGGCGCACGGGGGCGACCTCGGTGCGGGAGGGCGGCGGAAAGCTGCGCGGCGGGCCGAAGGGGTGCCAGTCGGCGGGCGTGACCTGCTCGGTCAGCAGCGGCATGTGCAGCCGGGTAGCGCCGGTATGGACCGTCAGCGTCACCGGCTCCGGCGAGGGCCAGGCGATCGGCCAGTAGCTGGTGGACAGCGCGAGGCGGATGCGGTGGCCGGGGAGGAAGCGGTAGCCGCGCACGTCCAGCTTCAGGCGCAGCTTGTAGCGCCGCCCCGGCTGCAGCGCCGTCGGATTCCGCTCGTCCTCGATCTGGGTGAGGTTGTGCAGGCCGAGCCAGGCGCGGGCGGAGCTGCCGTCGGGCTTCACGTCGCAGATGCGGGCAACGAGGAAGGCGGCAGGGCGATCCACGGAGATCTCGATCTCCAGCTCCGGCGAGCCCAGGCAATCCACGGCCTCGTCCAGCGGCGCCGTGTCGAAGCAGAGGGAGCCGCCGTCGTCGGTCCGCTGGTCACCCGGAAGTTCGGCGCCGGGGGCATAGGCGAACCAGGGCATGATCTCGCCGGAAGCGAGGCCGAGGGATTGCGGCGAGAGATGCGTCAGCGCCGCTTCGGCCGGCGCTTCGTCGACGAGGCGGCCCTGCGTGAGGAACCAGCTCCGATGCTTCGGCGCTACGGGCGGCCATGCCGGCAGGCCGACCCAGCGGCCCGGCGAGGTCGGGTAGAACTCCGTGGTCGGCAGGTCTTCCATGACGAAGGCGATGAAGAGCGGGCGGTCCGCTTGCGGTGCCTCGCCGCGCAGGTGCTGGCCGAACCACGCAACGGCGTCGCCGAGGAAATCGATGGCCGGGCCAGGCTGCGCCTGGTGCGGATACTTATGGCACCAGGGGCCCATGGTCGCGCGGCGCGGCGCGTTCAGCTTGCCCATGAGATGCGGCAGCGTCTGCGCGTAGTTGCTGTCGGCCTGGCCGGAGAACATGCAGAAGGCCGCGGTGATGGCGGCGGGATCCTTCAGCTGGTGCTTGTCCCAATGCTCGTCCCGGCGCTGGCGCCCGATGGTGGCAAGCGCGTGCGGCGCCATCGTCTCCAGCCGCTCCAGCCACATCTCCCGCCACTTTTCGCCGACGACATCAGGGTCGGGCGGGCGGGAGGTGAAGCCGGTGCAGGCGGCGGCCCAGGCCATGTTCTCGTTGAGGATGACGCCGTTCTTGCGGGCCATGCCGACATTGTAGCGGTCATGGCTGAAGGCGGTGGCGACCACGGCCTCCAGCCCGGGCGGGCGCTGTTCGGCCGCCATCAATGCGTTGATGCCGCCCCAGGAGAGGCCGATCATGCCCAGATGCCCGTCGCACCAGGGCTGCGCCCTCATCCAGGCGAGGACATCGACGGTGTCGGCATAGGTCTGGTGGGGATCGTCGATCCCCTCGGAATCGCCGGTCCCGCGCATGTCCACGCGCACGCCGCAGAAGCCGGCCTGGGCGAGGAAGCCGTGGATGCCCCAGTCGCGCGTCGAGGTGTGGTCGCGCTTGCGGTAGGGGATGATCTCCAGCACGGCCGGGTAGGGCTTCTGCCCGGCATCCGCGGGCAGCCAGAGCGAGGCGGAGAGCCTGATCCCATCGGGCATCGGCACCCACAGATGGGCCGTATGGGCGATCGCGGCAGGCGCGTCCTGGGCCGGTGAAACATTCATGGAATGGGCCTCCTCGCTGAGTGTGGCGTGGGAAGCTTGTGGGCAATGCTGAGTTCACGCAAGTGAAAAAATTCCGCAGAATTTCACATGCGGTTTCAATAATGCGGCGGCGTGATCACCCAAACGACCTTGCAGGCGCGACGGCCGGGATTGCGGCAGCGATGCACCTCCGTGCTCTTGAAGGCGAAGCTGTCGCCCGCCTGCAATTCGAGGAACCGCTCCCCCACCCATAGGTCCAGCCGGCCCTCGATCACCACGCCGGCCTCCGCCCCCTCATGGCTGTACTCGCCGCTATCTGCCCCGGGCTGGATCGTGCTCATCAGCAGTTCCAGCGGCCCCGCGAGATTGGGCGACAGCAGTTCCTCCACAATGCCCAGATCGGTGAAGCTCATGCGCCGGCGGTTGCCCGCGCGCACCACCATGTCGCGCTCCTCCTCCGGGCCGAGGATGCCGGGCTGGAAGAACCAATGGATATGAACCCCGAGCGCGTCCGCGATGCCCTTCAGAACGCCGATCGGCAGCTTCGAACGGTTGCGCTCGACCTGGCTGAGATAGCCGATCGACACCCCGATCTTCCCGGCGAGTTCCTGCAGCGTGAGGCCCTTGATCCGGCGCAACTCCCGGATCTGCTCGCCGATCCGGTGATCGGGTTCGACCGCCGCCGAAACGCCTTCCGTGGTGTTGCCCATACCGACCGTCCGAATCCCTGCCGCGTCACTGAAATTACCATTGCCCGCCGGAGGGATCGCAAGCAACGGCGGCGCTGCCAGAACACTTGCCTATCGCCGGCAGCGCATGTCTACTCCTGGATGGACACGCGCCGACATCGATCGGCGTGGCCAGGGGAAACGTCGTGATGCCGCAAGGCCACCCACGTTCATGGTGATCTATCTGTTGCGCCGGCTCGGGCTGGCGCTGGTCACCTGCGTGTTCATCTCGGTGCTGACCTTCATCATCATCCGCCTGCCGCCCGGCGATTTCGTCGACGCCTATATCGCGAACCTCGCCTCCAACGGCAGCACGGTCTCGGGCGAACAGGCCGAGGCGATGCGCCGCGAATACGGGCTCGACCGGCCGGTGGTGGTGCAATATGCGCGCTGGATGGGCCGCGTGCTCCAGGGCGATTTCGGTGTCTCGATGGTGTGGCGCCGGCCGGTGACGGAGGTCATCGGCGACCGGCTCTGGCTCACCATGGTGGTCTCCGTCTCCGCGTTGTTCCTGACCTGGATGATCGCGCTGCCGATCGGCATCTACTCGGCCATGCGGCAATACTCCTTCGGGGATTACGTGTTCACCACGCTCGGCTTCATCGGCCTCGCCATCCCAAATTTCCTGCTCGCGCTGATCCTCATGTATGTCGGCTTCCGCTACCTTGGGCTCAACGTCGGCGGGCTGTTTTCGGCCGAGTATATCCAGGCGCCCTGGAGCCTCGCCCGCGCCTGGGACCTGACGAAGCACCTACCCTTGCCGGCGGCCGTTCTGGCACTGGCCGGCACCGCGCAGCTCATCCGCATCATGCGCGCCAACCTGCTGGACGAGCTGCGGAAGCCCTATGTCGTGACCGCCCGCGCCAAGGGTCTGACGGAGCGGCGCGCGGTGCTGAAATACCCGGTGCGCGCGGCGCTGAATCCCTTCGCCAGCTCCATCGCCTATCTGTTCCCCTACCTCGTCTCCGGCAGCATCATCGTCTCGCTGGTGCTGGGCCTGCCAACCGTCGGCCCACTGCTGCTCCAGGCGCTGGTGGCGCAGGACATGTTCCTCGCCGGGGCGATCGTGCTGCTGCTGGGCTTCATGACCGTTATTGGCACCCTCGTCTCGGATGTGCTGCTGATGTGGATCGACCCGCGCATCCGGCTGGGGGGCCGCTGAGCATGAGCGCCGCCGCCCTCGCCCCTCCGATTTCCGTCGCCGAGGACCGCTACGCCCAGGCGACGCAGCTCCAGCTCACCTGGTGGCGTTTCCGCCGCCACAAGCTGGCGGTGATCAGCCTCTTCGTGATCGCGCTGTTCTACGGCGTCGCCATCTTCGCCGACTTCCTCGCCGCCAGCGACCCGCATGCCACCGACGCCCGGCGCAGCTTCATCCCGCCGCAGGGCATCCACCTCTTCGACGCGAACGGCTTCAACCCGCATGTCTACGGGCTGCGCGGCGCCCGCAACCCGCGCACCTTTCAGCTCGCCTACACGCCCGATCCGACGCGTAAGCTGCCGGTGCGGATGTTCACGCGCGGCTATGCCTACGACCTCTTCGGTTTCATCGAGACCGACATCCACCTCTTCGGCGTCGAAGGGGGCCGGCCCGGCGAGAGCATCTTCCTGCTCGGTACCGATCAGCTCGGGCGGGATCTCTATTCGCGGATGATGGTCGCGACGCGCGTCTCGCTCTTCATCGGGCTTGCCGGGGTCACCTTGAGCCTGTTCCTCGGCGTGCTTCTGGGGGGCATCTCCGGCCTTTACGGCGGCTGGGTGGACATGTTCATCCAGCGCGTCATCGAACTGCTGCGCTCCGTACCCACCATACCGCTCTGGATGGGGCTGGCCGCCGCCCTGCCCCGCACCTGGAGCGTGCTCCAGGTCTATTTCGCCATCACCGTCATCATCTCGCTGATCGGTTGGACCGACCTGGCACGCGTGGTGCGCGGCCGCTTCCTGGCCCTGCGCGAGGAGGATTTCGTGATCGCCGCCGAACTCAGCGGCGCCAGCCAGGGGCGGATCATCTTCCGCCACATGCTGCCCTCCTTCGCCAGCCACGTCATCGCGGCAACCAGCCTCGCGCTTCCGGCGATGATCATCAGCGAAACCTCGCTGAGCTTCCTCGGCCTCGGGTTGCGACCGCCGGCCGTGAGCTGGGGGATTCTCCTGCAGGACGCGCAGAACATCCAGGTGCTGTCCGGCGCGCCCTGGCTGCTCTCGGCGGCGGTGCCGGTGACGCTGGTCATCCTGGCCTTCAACTTCTTCGGCGACGGGTTGCGCGATGCGGCAGATCCCTATGGTTGACCGCGTCGCCCTCGCCATCCGCGACCTCGCCGTGCAGTTCGAGAGCGAGCAGGGCATCGTGCGCGCACTCGACGGCGTCAGCTTCGACCTGCATGCCGGTCGCACGCTGGGCGTCGTCGGCGAAAGCGGCTGCGGCAAGAGCGTCACCGCGCGTTCCATCCTGCGGCTGGTGGACCGGCCGGGGCGCATTACGGCCGGGCGCATGCTGCTCGATCCCGCCACGCCGGACGAGATTGACCTCGCCGCGCTCGACCCCGAATCCCGAAAGATGCGGGACGTACGCGGCGGCCGCATCGGGCTGATCTTCCAGGAGCCGATGACGGCGCTGTCCGTCCATTACACGGTAGGCAACCAGATCATCGAGGCGGTGCGACAGCACAGCGACATCTCCGCCGCCGAGGCGCGAAACCGCGCCATCGAGTTGCTGCGCGAGGTGGGCATTCCCCGCCCCGAGACGCGTATCGAATCATACCCCTTCGAGCTATCGGGCGGGCTGCGCCAGCGCGTCGGCATCGCCATGGCCCTGGCCGGCGACCCCGAGATCGTCATCGCCGACGAGCCCACCACAGCGCTCGACGTCACCACCCAGGCGCAGATCCTGTCGCTGCTGCAGCGGCTGCAGCAGGAGAAGAACATCGCGCTCATGCTCATCACCCACGACATGGGCGTGATCGCGGAAATGGCCGATGACGTGGCCGTGATGTATCTCGGCCGCGTGGTGGAGTTCGCGCCCGTCCACGAGATCTTCGCCACGCCCCGCCACCCCTATACCCGCGCCCTGCTCCGCGCGGTGCCGAGCATCCTGGCGACGCCGCGCCAGCGCCTCTCCACCATCGGCGGCGCCGTGCCGCATCCGGGCTCCCGGCCCTCCGGCTGCCCCTTCCATCCCCGCTGCCCCGAACAGCTCGGCGCGCTCTGCTCGGAGCAGGTGCCCAAGCCGGTGCCGGCCGGCCGCTCCGGCGCCAGCTGCTTCAAGGCCGAACGGGAACACGAGGCGGTGGCATGAACCTGCTCGAAGTCCAGGACCTGAAAAAGCACTACCCGATCCGCGCGGGGCTGCTGCAGCGCGAGGTCGGCCGGGTGCGCGCGGTGGACGGCGTGAGCTTCCACATCGCCAAGGGTGAGACGCTCGCGCTGGTGGGCGAGAGCGGCTGCGGCAAGACCACGGTGTCGCGCTGCATCCTGCGCGCCCTGACGGTAACCTCGGGCGCGATCCGCTTTGCCGCGAAGGAGGGCGAGTTCGTCGATCTCGCCACCCTGCCGAAGCGCCAGGTGCGGCCGCTGCGGCGGCATATCCAGATGATTTTCCAGGACCCCTACGCCTCGCTCAATCCGCGCATGCTGGTGGGCGACATCATCGCCGAGCCGCTGAAGGTGAACGGCGTCCCCGCCGCCGAACGGCGCGACCGCGTGACGGAACTGCTGGAACTCGTGCAAATGCCGCCGGGCGCGCGCTCGCGCTTTCCGCACGCCTTTTCCGGCGGCCAGCGGCAGCGCGTCGGCATCGCCCGCGCCCTGGCGCTGAACCCGAAGCTGGTGGTGGCGGACGAGCCGGTCTCCGCGCTGGACGTCTCCGTGCAGGCGCAGATCATCAACCTGCTGCTGGACCTTCAGGACCGGCTCGGCCTCTCCATGCTTTTCGTCGCGCATGACCTCAGCGTGGTGCGCCATGTCAGCGACCGCGTGGCGGTGATGTATGTCGGGCGCATCGTCGAGGTGGCGCCGACCGACGCGCTCTACCGCGCCCCGCTGCACCCCTATACCGAGGCGCTGCTGGCCGCCGTCCCGGCCCCCGACCCCGCGCGCCGCGGCCATCGCCGGATCGCCCAGGGCGACGTCGCGGACCCTGCCAATCCGCCGCCCGGCTGCGCCTTCCACCCCCGCTGCCCCTATGCCATCGACCGCTGCCGCGTGGATCGTCCGGAGCTGACGCCGGTCTCCGACGGCCGCTGGGTAAGCTGCCATCGCGCCGAAGAGCTCGACCTCGCCGGCGTGCGCTGAAACCAGAAACGAGGAGAATCGCCATGATGCGACGCAGGGATGTAGGAGTTCTGGCACTGACGGGGATGGCCGGCGCGGCTGTCGCGCAGACCTCCGGCGGCTTCCAGGATTAGG
>JAQGHY010000341.1 GCA_028291455.1 Rubritepida sp.
GGGTCGCGCAAAAGGCCCGCTGGACCTGCCCGTTGCAGACCTCGTCCACCGCCCGCACCGCGGCCCCTGCGGCCAGCAGGGCAGCGCGGGCGCTGCCCGAGCACATCACCGTATCGGCATCCAGCGCCACATACTCGCCGGGCTCCGGCCGAACACCGAGGATCGCCGCGATATACTCGGCCGGGTGGGCGCGGAGGAGCTGTTCCTCCGTCGCCTCCTCCGGCTGGTCGCGCAGCAGGTCGGCGAATTCCTCGGAGTCGAGCGCCTGGAGCACGGCCCGCAGCCGTTCCGGCGACTCGGGGTGACCTTCGCCCATCTCATGGGCAAGGCAGTCGCGGTGGGTGAGCAGCAGGACGGTCACGGCTCGGTCCTCCGCCGCAGCACGAAGCGGAACGCGCCTTCCTCCTCCGCCCAGGCCAGCAACTCGTGCCCGGTTTCCTGCGCATAGGCGTGGAAGTCCGTCACGGCGGCGGGGTCGGTGGCCAGCACGGCCAGGGTCGCGCCTGGCGCCAGCGCGCGCAGCGCCTTGTTGGCCTTGAGCACGGGCAGCGGGCAGGTCATGCCGCGCACGTCGAGGGTGGAGGTCTCTACCATGGCGCTATCCAGCATCCCCGGGGGCTTGCGGCAAGCTCCCCCGGGGGCTTGCCGGCAAGGGTGCCCCGCCGCAGGTTCCGGTGATGCGTATCGGGATCGATCTGGGCGGGACGAAGATCGAGGTGGCCGTCCTGGATCCGGCGGGCGCGGTCCGGCTCCGCCGCCGCGTGGCGACGCCGCCGGAATACCGGGGCGTGATCGCCGCCATCGCCGGACTGGTCGCCGAAGTCGAGACCGAACTGGGCGGGCGCGGCACGGTCGGCGTGGGCATTCCCGGCAGCCTGTCCCCCGCGACCGGGCTGGTGCGCGGCGCCAATTCCACCTGGCTGAACGGCGGCCGCCTCGATGCCGACCTGGCCGCCGCGCTGGACCGCGAGGTCCGAATTTCCAACGACGCGAATTGCCTGGCGCTCTCCGAGGCGGCGGACGGGGCGGGGGCAGGGGCCTCCAGCGTCTTCGCGGTGATCCTCGGCACTGGCGTCGGCGCAGGGGTCGTGATCGGCGGTCGGTTGTTGGAGGGCTTCAACCGCATCGGCGGCGAATGGGGCCACAACCCACTGCCCTGGATGACGCAGGCCGAATTCCCAGGGCCGCAATGCTGGTGCGGCCAGCTTGGGTGCATCGAAAGGTTCCTCTGCGGACCGGCGCTCGCCGCTGATGCGGACGGGGAGGGCGCGCGCGATGCCTCGGGCCTGCCTATCCGGAGCGATCCGGCTGCGCGCGGCGCGCTGTCCCGCCACACGGACCTGCTGGCCCGCGCGCTGGCCTCGGTGGTGAACATCCTGGACCCCGAGGTGATCGTCCTCGGCGGCGGGCTCTCCAACATGGCGCACCTCTATACGGAGTTGCCCGTCCTTCTGCCCCGGCACGTCTTCTCGGATGTGGTCCGCACCCGCATTGTCCCGGCCAGGCATGGCGACAGCTCCGGCGTGCTGGGCGCGGCGCGCCTTTGGTGACTTCATGAAACGATCACCCCCGCTCGCCCAAATCAGCGCATAGGCTGTCGCCTGGCGACCTGACAGGACTTCACATGACCATCGAGCTTGAAGACATCGGCAGCAACCCGGCGCCGCGCGCGACCATAGGCGAGATCATCGAGGCCCGCTTCTCGCGCCGCGGCACGCTTCTCAGCGCGCTTGCCCTGGCCGCGACCGGCACCGATGCGCTTGCCCAGGGCGCCCCCCGCGAGGGCGGCCCCTCCACGCTGACCTTCCCCGAACTCCGCCACCAGCTCGCCCAAACCGATGCCGTCGCCCAGGGTCATAAGACACATGTCGTGATCCGCTGGGGCGACCCGGTGCTGCCGGACGCGCCGGCCTTCGATCCGCGCAACCTAACCGCTGCGGCCCAGGCCATGCAGTTCGGCTACAACAACGACTTCATCGCCGTCCTGCCGCCCCAGCGCGGTGCACCGATCGCCGATCGCGCCCTGCTCTGGGCGAACCACGAATACACCAACACGAACCTGATGTTCCCCGGCATGGGCACGAACAACCAAGCCCGCGCCCGCGTCACCGCCGGCCAAGCCGAGGCCGAGCTGATGGCCCATGGCGGCAGCATCGTGGAGATCGAGCGCGTCGACGGCAACTGGCGCCCGGCCGCCGCTCCCCGGCTCAACCGGCGCATCACCGGTGCCACGCCCATGACGCTCTCCGGCCCCGCCGCCGGCCATCCGCGCATGCGGACCAGCGCCGACGCCGCGGGAACGCGCGTCCTGGGGATGCTCAACAACTGTGCCGGCGGCACCACGCCCTGGGGCACGGTCCTGACCTGCGAGGAGAACTTCAACAACTACTTCGGCGGCGAGCTGTCCGACACGACTCAGACAGAATCGCACCGCCGCTACGGCATCGTGGCGACGCCCGGGTATGGCTGGTACCGCCACATGGCCCGCTTCGACCGCGCGCAGGAGCCCAACGAGGCGAACCGCTTCGGCTGGGTGGTCGAGATCGACCCCTACGACCCCACCAGCACGCCCATTAAGCGCACCGCGCTAGGCCGCTTCAAGCATGAGGGCGCGACCCACGCGATCGCGCCCGATGGCCGCGTCGTGGTCTACATGGGCGACGACGAGCGTTTCGATTACGTCTACCGCTTCGTCACCGCCCGCCCCTGGGACGCGCAGAACCCCGCCGCCAACCGCGACCTGCTCGACGAGGGCACGCTTAGCGTCGCCAAGTTCGAGACGGACGGCAGCATGCGCTGGCTGCCGCTCGTGCATGGCCAGGGTCCGCTGACCGCCGCCAACGGCTTCGCCAGCCAGGCCGACGTGCTGATCGAGACCCGGCGCGCCTCCGACCTGCTCCAGGCCACGCCCATGGACCGGCCCGAGGATGTGGAGACCAATCCGACGACCGGCGTCGTCTATGTCATGCTGACCAACAACACCTCGCGCACGGACGCACGGGTGGATGCCGCCAATCCGCGCCCGGCCAACAAGCATGGCCATGTGCTGGAGATCATCCCGCCCGGCCCGGACAACCGCCGTGAGCACGCGGCCGATATCATGCGCTGGGGCCTGTTCCTCCGCGCGGGAAAGCCGGGCCTGGACGCCGGTGCGGAATATCACCTTGCGACCAGCTCCGAGGGCTGGCTCTCCTGCCCCGACAACTGCACCTTCGATAGCAAGGGCCGTATCTGGATCGCGACCGACGGTGCGCCAGGGGCGGCCGGCGTGGCCGATGGCATCTACGCAGCCGACACCACCGGTCCGGGCCGCGCGCTGACGCGCCTGTTCTACCAGGCACCGACAGGGGCCGAGGTTTGCGGCCCGCTGATGCTGCCGGACGACAGCGCGCTCTTCATCGCCATCCAGCATCCCGGTGAGGATTCGGGCAGCACCTTCGAGAGCCCCTCCACGCGCTGGCCGGATTTCGTCGACGGCATGCCGCCGCGGCCATCGGTGGTGGTGATCACCAAGACGGGCGGCGGCGCGGTCGGAAGCTGAGCCGCTCCGGCTGACGGGCTGCCGCCGGGCAGGGTGACGGTCCCCGCCTTCCTTGACCGGCCCCGCAAAGGCGTCTAACGGCCCAACCCTGCGAATTTGACATGGCGGAGGCTCCTTGACGCTGCTCATCACCGGGGGCTTCGGCTTCATTGGTTCAGCCGTGGTCCGCCGCCTCCTTTCCGGCACGGACACGCCTGTCGTGAACATCGACAAGATGACCTACGCGGCGAGTCCGGCGGCCCTGGGGATGCATGCGACCGACCGCCGCCACATCCATATCCAGGCCGACATCTGCGATCCCGAGGCGATGCGCGCTGCCTTCGCGACACATCGCCCGAGTGCCGTGATGCACCTCGCCGCAGAAAGCCACGTGGACCGCTCGATCGACGGTCCCGCGGAGTTCATCCGCACCAACGTCGTCGGCACGCAGGTGCTGCTGGAGGCCGCGCGGGAATACTGGAACGGGCTGGAGGGCGCGGCCAAGACCGAGTTCCGTTTTCATCACGTCTCCACCGACGAGGTCTTCGGCTCGCTCTATCCGGGCGACGCACCCTTCACACCAGAGACGCCCTACGACCCGCGCAGCCCCTATTCGGCGAGCAAGGCAGCCTCGGACCATCTGGTCCGTGCCTGGAACCACACCTACGGCTTTCCGGCCTTCGTCTCGAACACGACGAACAACTACGGTCCCTGGCAGTTCCCCGAGAAGTTGATCCCGCTGGTCACGCTCAACGCACTCGAAGGCAAGCCGCTGCCGGTCTATGGCGAGGGCACCAATGTCCGCGACTGGCTGCATGTCGAGGACCATGCCGAGGCCCTGGTGCTCGCCCTGATGCGCGGCAAGCCCGGTGAGACCTATTGCATCGGCCCGCGGCAGGAGCGGACGAACCTCGAAGTCGTGCGCGGCATCTGCGCCGTGCTGGACCGCCTGCGCCCCGATGCGGCCGGTCCCCGCGAGCGGCTCATTACCTATGTGCGCGACCGCCCCGGCCATGACTTCCGCTATGCGATGGACCCCTCGGGCGCCGAGGCGGCGCTGGGCTGGAAGCCGCGCTATGATTTCGAGAGCGGGCTGGAACACACCATCCGCTGGTACCTCGACAATGAGGCCTGGTGGCGGCCGATCCGCGACAAGGCCTATGCGGGGCAGCGGCTGGGAGCCAGTTCATGAAGGGCATCATTCTCGCCGGCGGATCGGGCTCGCGCCTGCATCCGATGACACTGGCAGCCAGCAAGCAGCTGCTGCCGGTCTACGACAAGCCGATGATCTACTATCCGCTCGGCACGCTGATGCTGGCCGGTATCCGCGACATCCTGATCATCTCCACCCCGGCCGACCTGCCGTCCTTCCGGCGGCTGCTCGGCGACGGCAGCCACTTCGGCGTGACCCTCAGCTATGCCGAGCAGCCCTCACCCGATGGTCTCGCCCAGGCCTTTCTGATCGGCGCGGACTGGCTGGGCGGGCAGGCCTGCGCGCTCGCGCTGGGCGACAACATCATCTACGGCGAGGGTCTGTCCGAACGGCTGCTCAGTGCCTCCCGACGCGCCGATGCGGGCGAGGCGACGGTCTTCGGCTATCGCGTGGCCGATCCCGAGCGTTATGGCGTGGCCGAGTTCGACGCGCAGGGCCGCGTGACTTCGCTGGAGGAAAAGCCGCTCAAGCCCAAATCCGACTGGGCGGTGATCGGCGTCTATTTCTACGACAAGCGCGTGACCGAACTGGCCCGCCAGGTGGTGCCCTCGGCGCGTGGCGAGCTCGAGATCACCGATCTGAACGCCATCTATATGAGGGACGGGACGCTCTGCGCCGAGCAGCTCGGCCGTGGCTGCGCCTGGCTCGACGCCGGGACCCCCGCGAGCCTGCTCCAGGCGGCGACCTTCGTGCAGACGGTGCAGGAGCGGCAGGGCCTCCAGGTGGGTTGTCCTGAGGAGATCGCCTTCCGGCGAGGCTTCCTCACCGCCGAGCAGCTGCACGCGCGCGGCAAGGCACTCGGCAAGACGGCCTATGGGCAGTACCTCATCGAGATCGCGCAGGGAGATCACGCGTGATCATCACGCCGCAATCCATCCCCGATGTCCTGCTGATCGAGCCCAAGCGCTTCAGCGATGCGCGCGGGTTTTTCAGCGAGGTGTGGAAGCGCAGCGCGCTGGAGACCCTCGGTTTCGAGGTCGACTTCGTGCAGGACAACCACAGCCTCTCGCGCCAGGCGGGGGTGCTCCGGGGCCTGCATTTCCAGCGCCCGCCGTCGGCGCAGGGTAAGCTGGTGCGCGTGGTGCGCGGCCGCATCCTCGACGTGGCGGTCGATATCCGCGAGGGCAGCCCGACCTACGGCCAGCATGTGGCCTGCGAGCTTTCTGCGGAGAACTGGCAGCAGCTTTGGGTTCCGCGCGGCTTCGCGCATGGCTTCGTGACGCTCGAGGCCGATACCGAGGTGCTCTACAAGGTCGATGCGGAATATGATGCCGCGGCCGATGGCGGCATCGCCTGGAACGATCCGGTCTTCGGCATCGATTGGCCCATTCCGGCCGATGAGCTGGTGCTGTCCGAGAAGGACCGCGTGGCGCCGCGCCTCGCCGACATCCCCGCACCCTTTCCAGCCGGCTCGGCCTGATGCGGCGCATCCTCGTCACCGGCCAGGGCGGCCAGCTGGCCACGGGGCTGGCGGAGAGCCTGCCGGGGCGGGGCTTTGAGGCAATGCTGGTCGGCCAGCCCGATTTCGAGTTCGACAAGCCGGAGACGGTGCTCGCGGCCTTCGCAGCGCTGCGGCCCGAGGCGGTGGTGAATTGCGCGGCCTGGACGGCGGTGGATGCCGCCGAGGATGACGAGGCCGGCGCCTTCCGCGCCAATGCGCTGGGCCCGGCCCTGATCGCGGCGCTCTGCGCGGAGGCGGCGATCCCGCTGATCCAGATCAGCACGGACTATGTCTATGACGGCCTGAAGGACTCGCCCTATTCCGAGAGCGACCTGCCCAATCCGATGAATGCCTATGGCCGCACCAAGCTCGCCGGCGAATGGGCGGCACTGGCCGGCAATCCGCAGACGGCCGTGCTGCGCACCGCCTGGGTCTTCAGCCCGGTCGGCAGGAATTTCGTGAAGACCATGCTGGCCGCGGGCGCATCGCGGCCGGAACTGCGGGTAGTGGCGGACCAGCAGGGCCATCCGACCGCGGCCCCTGATCTGGCGGATGCCATCACCGCGATCCTGGAGCGTATCCGGGACACCGGCTGGCAGCCGTCCTATCGCGGCGTCTTCCATGCGACGGGGCAGGGCGGCACGAATTGGCACGCCTTCGCCGAGGCTATCTTCGCCGCGGCCGCGCCACTTGGCGGGCCGACGCCGCGCGTGCTGCCGATCGCCACGCATGAGTATCCGGTCAAGGCGACCCGCCCAGTCGATGGGCGGATGGAGGGCGGCAAGCTGGCCGCAACCTTCGGTGTGACGCTGCCGACTTGGCAGGATGGCCTCGATCGGGTCCTCCGGGTGCTGATGCGGGCCTAGATCGCGAGTTTTTTTGCCGATGTTCGAGGCTGCGCCCGTGCCTTGCGCCGCGGGGGGTTTCTGGCTAGGGCTTCGGGAAATCCCATGGTTCCTCCCGGCCCGGCCAGCACGGGTCATCCACGCAGCGAGGCCCGGTGCACGTTTCTCCCTCCCCGTTGCCTGATGCGCGGCTCCTGCCGATAGCAGTCGATCTCGACGGCTCTCTCCTGCACGTCGACACGCTTCACGAATCCATCTTCACACTTTTGAAGAGCAGCCCGCTGGAGACCGCCGCCGCTTTCGCACGCATCCGCACCAGCAAGGCGGCGTTCAAGCGCTCCGTTGCCGAGACGGTTTCGCTCGACATCGCCGGCCTGCCCTTCAACATGGAACTGCTGGCCTGGCTGCGCACGGAGCACGCTCGCGGACGGCGCATCGGTCTCTTCACCGCCGCGGATCAATCCGTCGCCGATGCGGTCGCGGCGCATCTGCCCGGCCTCTTCGAGGTGGTCCGCGGCTCGGACGGCCAGGTCAACCTCTCCGGCGCCCGCAAGGCCGAGCTGATCGCCGGGATCTTCCCGGAAGGCTTCGCCTATGTCGGCAATGCGCCCGTGGATGTGCCGATCTTCGCGCGGGCGGAGGCGGCCATCCTGGTGGGGGACGTCACGCGGTTGCGTGGGATGCTGCCGGCCGGACGGCGGGTCGAGGCGGAGTTCCCCGTGCCAGCCGCGGGTTGGCCCGTCTGGGCCAAGGCATTCCGGCTGTCCCACTGGTCCAAGAACCTGCTCGTCTTCGTGGCCCCGCTGCTCGGTTTTCCCGCCGAGGGCGGCCCGACCCTAATCCTGCAAGCCCTGCTGCTTTTCGTGCTGATGGGCGTGATCGCCTCGGCCAGCTACCTCATCAACGACCTCTTCGACCTCGCAGCCGACCGGCAGCATCCCATCAAGCATGCCCGGCCGATGGCCTCCGGCGCCATCACGGCACAGGAGGGGGCCTTCGTCGCGGCCGGCATGCTGGGCGGTGCCCTGCTGATGTCGCTGGTGCTGCTGCCGCCCGCGGCGACGCTGGTGCTGCTCCTCTATCTCGGCACCACGCTCGCCTACAGCTTCGTGCTGAAGCGCATGCCGATCGTCGATGTCATCAGCTTGGCGGGGCTCTTCACGGTACGCATCCTCGCGGGATCGGTGCTGCTGGATGTGGTGGTCTCGCTTTGGCTGCTCACCTTCTCCATGCTCTTCTTCGTCGGCCTGGCCATGGTAAAACGCTACGCCGAGCTGGAGCGGGTGGTCGCCTCGGGCGGCGAAGGCATCCTCTCCCGCGGCTACACGGCCAAGGATCTCGCACTGCTGCTGGGCGCGGGGCTGGCCTCGGGCTTCAGCGCCATCGTGATTTTCACCATCTACCTGATCCAGGAACAGTATCCGCGCGACATCTACGGAACGCCGGCCCTGCTCTGGATGATGGTGCCGATCATCATGGTCTGGCTGCTTCGGGTCTGGCACCTCGCCTTGCACGGCAAGATGGATGAGGACCCCGTGGCCTTCGCCCTGACCGACAGGTTCTCGCTGGTACTCGGGGTCATCGCTGCCATCGTGCTGGTCGCCGCATGGCGTTAAGCGCGTCCCTCTCACGGGGGCATCTCGGCTGGGGGCGCAATCTTCGGGCGGAGCACTGGGTGAGCCGGCCGGACCGCGTGGAAACGGCAGCGCGCTGTGCCGCGGAACCAGGGGGGCGGCAGCGTTTGGCATTCGGCTGCGGCCGCTCCTACGGCGATGTGGCGCTCAATCCCGGCGGCACGCTGATCGAGACAGGCCGCCTGGACCGCTTCATCGGCTTCGACGCACAGACGGGAATCCTGGAGGCCGAGGCCGGCCTTCGCCTCGCCGACATCCTCGCCGTGCTGGCCCGACCCGAGGCGGATGGCGCCGGCTGGTTCCTGCCGGTGACGCCGGGTACACGCTTCGTGACGCTCGGCGGTGCCGTCGCCAACGACGTGCACGGTAAGAACCATCACCGCATGGGCAGCTTCGGGCGGCATGTTGTGTCCCTTGAGCTGGCGCGCTCGGACGGAAGCGTCCTGACCTGCTCGCCCGAGGAGAATCCGGAGCTTTTTGCCGCCACCATCGGCGGGCTCGGCCTCACAGGTCTGATCCTGCGCGTGCGGCTGCGCATGATGCGGGTGGCTGGCCTCGCCATGGAGGCGGAGGAGCTTCGCTTCGGCTCGCTTGCCGAGTATTTCGCCCTGG
>JAQGHY010000199.1 GCA_028291455.1 Rubritepida sp.
GGTTGCCGCGTGACCGAGGGCGTGGTGAAGCGCGGCTGCGGCGTGCGACTCATCCGCGAGGGCGTCGTGGTGCACCAGGGCGAACTCGGGACGCTGCGTCGCTTCAAGGACGATGTCCGCGAGGTCATCAACGGCTACGAGTGCGGCATGGGCTTCAAGAACTACGACGACATCCGCGTCGGCGATCAGATCGAGTGCTTCGAAACCGAGACCGTCGCCGCGGCCTGATTGCCTTAGGCTTTGATTTCGGGGCGCGGTGGGACAGCCCGCCGCGCCCTTTGCTTTTCCAGAGAGACCAGAGATGGCCAAGCGCCACAATATCAATCCCGGCGCGCCGACGCAGCGCCAACTCCGCGTCGCCGAGGAGGTTCGCCATGCCTTGGCGGCCATCTTCGAGCGCGGCGATTTCCGCGATCCGGACCTCGCCAATGCCCGCATCACCGTGACCGAGGTGCGCGCCAGCCCGGACTTGCGGCACATGACGGCGTTTATCAGCGGCCTCGGCAAGGACGTACCGCCGGAGCAGATTGCGGCGCTGAAGCGGGCCAATGCCTATCTGCGCATGCAGGTTTCCAAGAATGTCGTGCTGAAGTTCGCGCCGGACCTGCATTTCCAGCCCGACAACGCGCTGGAATACGCGATGAGGATGGACATCCTGATGAAGCAGTCCGGCGTGAAGCGCGACCTGACGCCCGATAAGGATGAAACCGATGCGTAGGCAGCGCAAGCCCAAGGGCCGCGAGATCGACGGCTGGCTGATCATCGACAAGCCCAGCGGCATCGGCAGCACGGATGTCGTGAACCGCGTGAAGCGCGCCTTCGATGCTCAGAAGGCCGGCCATGGCGGGACCCTGGATCCGTTGGCCACCGGGCTCCTGCCCATCGCCTTCGGCCATGCGACCAAGACCGTGCCCTATGTGATGGACGGCACCAAGGTCTACCATTTCACGCTGCGCTTCGGTGAGGCGCGGGACAGCGACGATGCCGACGGCGCCGTGATCGAGACCAGCGACGCCCGCCCCTCCGACGAGGCGATCCGCGGCGCCCTGCCAGCCTTTACCGGCGACATCATGCAAATCCCGCCGATCTATTCCGCCATCAAGGTCAATGGCGAGCGCGCCTACGACCTCGCCCGCGACGGCCAGATCGTGGAACTGGAGGCCCGCCCCGCGCGCGTCGATCGTTTTGAGCTGATCGCCCGCCCTGACGCCGATACCGCCGTCTTCGAGGTCCAGTCCGGCAAGGGCGTCTATATGCGCTCGCTGGCGCGGGACCTTGCCCGCGTGCTCGGCGCTGTGGGCCATATCTCGGCGCTTCGGCGGCTGCGCGTTGGCCCTTTCCTGGAATCGCACGGCGTGCCCCTGGACAGGATCGTCGTTACAGGCGATACGCCTCCCCCTTCACTGGACCTCCTTCTCCCGTTGACGACCGCGCTGGCCGACATCCCGGCACTGGCCGTTATGGAAGGGGAGGCCGCCCGCCTCAGTTTCGGCCAAGCCTTGAGCTTGGTGGACCTGATGGGCCGGGTTCCGTCCGAAGCCAGCCCCGATGGTGGGTTGGTCCGCGTGATGGCAGGGGAGCGGTTCGTCGGTCTGTGTCGTCTCGAAGAGGGGATGCTGCGGCCCGAGCGGTTGATGGCTTCGGCCTGAACCACGGATCGTTTTCATCTCTCAGCTGCTGACGCGGCCAACCGAAGGATCATACGATGTCGATCACTGCGGAGCGCCGCGCGGCGCTCATCGTCGAACACGCGAACAAGCCCGGTGACACGGGCAGCCCCGAAGTGCAGGTCGCCCTGCTCTCCGAGCGGATCGTGAACCTCACCGAACACCTCAAGACCCACGCCAAGGATTTCCACAGCCGTCGCGGCCTGCTGGTCCTGGTCGGCCAGCGCCGCGGCCTGCTAGACTACGTAAAGCGCAAGGACAAGGCGCGTTACGATGCGCTGATCGCCCGGCTCGGCCTGCGCCGCTGATCACGGGGAAGGGGGCAGGCATGGTCTTGCCCCTTTCCGATCGGCTGCGGCGTCCTTGATCGGGCGCCGTCTCCTTCTGGCCTCCGCCTTTCTTCCCGTGCTGCCGGCGCGGGCACAGCAGCGCGTGCGTTATATATTCGACCAGAGTTCGGGCCATATCGGCTTCTCGGTCAAACACCTGCGGATCTTCACATCCGACGGCCAGTTCGAGCGCTTTCAAGCCTCGCTGTGGCTCGATCCCGATCATCCCCTTACGGCTCGCGTGGACTGCACGCTCGAGACGGCCGCCGTCAGTATCCCGCTTTCCGGCGCCTCAGACCTGTTGAGGTCCGAATCCTTCTTCGACGTGGCGCACTACCCACAGGCCCGCTTTCGCGGCGAGGCAGAGGGTGTGGGCGATATCGACGGCTTCCCGATTCCAGGCGAACTCACCCTGCGCGGGATCACGCGCCCCTTCCGCATGACGGCCCGCCTGGCCGAGCGGCGACCCCGCGCCGTGCGCTTCCAGGCGCGGGGCGAGCTGCACCGTGGCGAGTTCGGGATGCTGGCGCATCGGGCCTTCATCTCGGACACCGTAGAGCTGAGCGTGGATGTCTGGCTCGCCCTTTGACGGGCCGAATTCCCGCTGGCGCTCCGCCCCTTTCCAGTCCATAACGCCGCGCAGCCAATCCCGGATTTGTCCGGGAGCGGCCCAACCACCCGCGCCTGCGGCGGGTTGTCAGAGCCTCCGAGCCCCCCGAATGGAAGATGGGTCTGGCGGCGTTTCCGGCCACATGGCCACGCCGCGGGTTGCAAGGCCCCGGCCCCCATGTCTCCCGAAATGCCGAAAGCCTCCCTTCTCGACAGGGCGCTTTTCGTGGACGGACTGCCACCCTGCCGCATCGCGTTCACAAGTCCTCGCCAGATGCGAGGCAAGAAGGACGATGCATGTTCGACAACTATTTCCGCAAGGATATCGCCTGGGGCGGTCAGATTCTGACGCTGGAGACCGGCAAGGTCGCCCGCCAGGCTGACGGCGCCGTCATGGCGCGCCTGGGCGACACCATCGTGCTCTGCACCGTGGTCGGCGCCCGCAGCGTCAAGCCGGGCCAGGATTTCTTCCCCCTGACGGTTAACTATCAGGAGAAGGCCTTCGCGGCCGGCAAGATCCCCGGCGGCTTCTTCCGCCGCGAGGGCCGGCCCTCGGAGGCCGAGACCCTCATCTGCCGCCTGATCGACCGTCCGCTGCGCCCCCTCTTCCCCGAGGGCTTCCGCAACGAGGTCCAGGTCATCGCGACGGTGCTTAGCCATGACCTCGAGAACGATCCCGACATCGTGGCCCTGGTCGGCTGCTCCGCGGCGCTGACGCTCTCCGGCATTCCCTTCTTCGGCCCGGTTGCCGCGGCCCGCGTCGGCTATATCGACGGCGGCTACGTGCTCAACCCAACCGCCGCGCAGCGCAAGCTGAGCCAGCTCGACCTCGTGGTCGCCGGCACGGCCGAGGGCGTGCTGATGGTCGAATCCGAAGCCAAGGAACTCCCGGAAGACGTGATGCTGGGTGCGGTCGAATTCGGCCACTCGCAGTTCCAGGTCGTGATCCAGGGCATCATCGCGCTCGCCGAAGTGGCAGCGAAGGAGCCCTGGGACGTCGCTTTGGACGATCCGGCCAAGGCCGTGCTGAAGACCCGCATCGCCGAGCTCGGCACCGCGGAGATGGCCGAGGCCTACAAGATCACCGAGAAGCTTTCGCGCCAGAAGGCCGTTGGTGCCGCCAAGAAGACGGTCCTCGCCGCGCTTGAGGCTGAGGGTGCCGACGTGGCCGTCGCCAAGGGGCTGATGAAGGAGCTGGAAGCGAACGTCGTCCGCAACGCCATCCTCGACACCGGCCTGCGCATCGATGGACGCGACACCAAGACCGTCCGTCCGATTCTTGCCGAGGTCGGCGTGCTGCCGCGCGCCCATGGTTCGGCGCTGTTCACGCGTGGCGAGACGCAGGCGCTGTGCGTGGCCACCCTGGGCACTGGCCAGGACGAGCAGATGATCGACGCTCTCTCGGGCGACTACCGTGAGAACTTCATGCTGCATTACAACTTCCCTCCGTACTCGGTGAACGAGACGGGCCGCATGGGTTCGCCCGGCCGGCGTGAGATCGGCCACGGCAAGCTCGCCTGGCGCGCGATCCACCCGATCCTGCCGGAGAAGGACAAGTTCCCGTACACGATGCGCATCGTGTCCGAGATCACGGAGTCCAACGGCTCCTCCTCGATGGCGACGGTCTGCGGCACCTCGCTCGCGCTGATGGACAGCGGCTGCCCGCTGGTTCGTCCGGTGGCCGGCATCGCCATGGGCCTGATCAAGGAGGATCGGGGCTTCGCGGTGCTCTCCTACATCCTGGGCTACGATGATCACCTCGGCGACATGGACTTCAAGGTCGCCGGCACCGAGCGCGGGGTGACCTCGCTGCAGATGGACATCAAGATCGCCGGTATCACCGAGGAGATCATGCGGGTCGCGCTCGGGCAGGCCAAGGATGGCCGCCTGCACATCCTGAGCGAAATGTCGAA
>JAQGHY010000349.1 GCA_028291455.1 Rubritepida sp.
GATGAAGGCCAGCTCGGCGGCGGTGAAGACCTTGCCGGTCGGGTTCATCGGCGTGTTGAAGAGGATGGCCTTCGTCTTTGGCCCAAAGGCGGCGGCCAGCTCGGCGCGCGGCAGCTCCCACTTCGGCGGGCTCAGGCGCACCAGCTTGGGGATGGCACCGAGCAGCTTCACCACCGGCAGGTAGGTGTCGTAGAGCGGCTCGATCAGCACGCATTCGTCGCCGGGATTGAGCACGGCCATGAGGCAGGCGGTGATGGCCTCGGTGGCGCCGGAGGTGACGATCACCTCGGCATCGGGATCCACCTCGATGCCGTAGAAGCGCTTGTTGGCGGCGGCCACGGCCTGGCGCAGCTCGGGCACGCCAGTCAGCGGCGGATACTGGTTCCGCCCGTCCTTCAGCGCGGCGGCAGCAGCGTCCAGTACGTCCTGCGGGCCGTCGTAGTCCGGGAACCCCTGGCCCAGGTTGATCGCACCGTGCTGCACCGCCAATGCGGACATGATGGTGAAGATCGTCGTGCCCGTGGCGGAGAGGAGGTCGTTCATCGGCTTCATCGGCGGCTACCTTGGTGAGGCGGAGCAAAGAGAGGTCTAGCATGGGGGCACCCCTCGGGCGGCGCAATGGCGGCAAGCCGGAGATGCCTGGAACGCGGGCAGCGTGCCCGCCTTTCAGGCGCAGCCTCCGCGGCAAACCGCCCGGAACCGCCCCAGAGGCCGATTGCGCCCGTGGCATGGCGCGTGCAAAACACTATCAGTTCGACTGGCGTCGGCGAGCATCGCCGCCGGAAGTCATCGGGGAAACGTCGGGGGCCGCTTATCTGCGCCCGCAAAATGTGACGGATGCGATGAAGAAGATCGAGGCCATCATAAAGCCCTTCAAGCTCGACGAGGTGAAGGACGCCTTGCACGAGATCGGCCTGCAGGGCCTCACCGTCCTCGAGGCCAAGGGTTTCGGCCGGCAGAAGGGGCATACGGAACTGTACCGTGGCGCCGAGTACGTCGTGGACTTCCTGCCGAAGGTGAAGATCGAGGTGATCTGCACCGACGACATGCTGGAGCGCGCGGTCGAGGCCATCCAGGCCGCCGCCCGCACGGGACGCATCGGCGACGGCAAGATTTTCGTCTCCGACGTCTCCGAGGTCATCCGCATTCGCACCGGCGAGCGCGGCGAGGACGCGGTTTAGTTTCCGGGGCTCATACGCCCCACGATTTTCGCTGCGTGCCGGCTTGGGGGCGTCCCTGGCCGGTTTCATGGCGGCCGCGCTGATACGTGCGGGAAGTTCAACAGGGACGCAGGGCAACAGGACAGAGTCATGGCGATGAATTCCCCCGAAGCTGTCTCCAAGGTCATGGAAATGATCAAGGAGAACAGCGTGGAGTATGTGGACTTCCGGTTCACCGATCCGCGCGGCATGTGGCAGCACACAGCCCAGCACGTCTCCACGGTAGAAGAAGAGACCTTCGAGGAAGGCATCATGTTCGATGGCTCCTCCATCGGCGGCTGGAAGGCCATCAACGAGTCCGACATGATCCTGATGCCCGACGCGGCATCGGCCTGCATGGACCCGTTCAGCGCCAAGCCGCAGCTGATCCTGTTCTGCGACATCTATGAGCCCTCGACCGGCCAGCGCTACAACCGAGACCCGCGCTCGACCGCCAAGAAGGCCGAAGAGTACCTGAAGAGCACCGGCCTGGGCGACACCGCCTTCTTCGGCCCGGAAGCCGAGTTCTTCGTGTTCGACAACGTGAAGTTCGGCACCGGCGGCAACTTCGGCCACTTCTCGCTCGAGAGCATCGAAGGCCCCGGCGCCGGCATGAAGGACTATCCCGAGGGCAACATGGGCCATCGCCCGGGCGTCAAGGGCGGCTACTTCCCGGTCAACCCGGTCGATAGCGAAGTCGACCTGCGCGCCGAGATGCTCTCGACCATGATCGAGATGGGCGTCATGGGCGAGAAGCATCACCATGAGGTGGCGCAGTCGCAGCATGAGCTCGGCACCAAGTTCGGCACGCTGGTAACCCAGGCCGATCACATGCAGATCTACAAGTATGTGATCCACAACGTTGCTCATAGCTACGGCAAGTCGGCGACCTTCATGCCGAAGCCGATCTACGGCGACAACGGCTCGGGCATGCACGTCCACCAGTCGATCTGGAAGGATGGCAAGCCGATGTTCGCCGGCAATGCCTATGCCGACCTGTCGGAGATGGCGCTCTACTACATCGGCGGCATCATCAAGCACGCCAAGGCGCTGAACGCCTTCACCAACCCGCTTACCAACAGCTACAAGCGGCTGATCCCGGGCTTCGAGGCCCCCGTGCTGCTGGCCTATTCGGCCCGCAACCGTTCCGCCTCGTGCCGTATTCCCTACGCGACGAACCCCAAGGCCAAGCGCGTCGAAGTCCGCTTCCCCGATCCGGGCGCGAACCCCTACCTCGCCTTCTCGGCGATGCTCATGGCCGGCCTCGATGGTATCAAGAACAAGATCCATCCGGGCGACCCGATGGACAAGGATCTGTACGACCTGCCCCCCGAGGAGCTGAAGGACATCCCGACGGTGTGCGGTTCGCTCCGCCAGGCGCTGGGCGAGCTCCAGGCCGATCACGAGTTCCTGCTGGCCGGCGACGTGTTCTCGAAGGACCAGATCGAGAGCTACATCGAGCTGAAGTGGACCGAAGTGTATCGCTTCGAGCACACCCCGCACCCGGTCGAGTTCGAGATGTACTACAGCGTTTAGTACGCCTTAGACGCCAGTTAGGCCCGCCGCCAGCAATGGCGGCGGGTTTCTTATGTCGAGGGGAATGCCATGCCTGAGCCCTGGCCGCTTTCCGTCGCCGGCGTCGCTGTCTGGCCGCTGCGCATTCCGCTGAAGGTGCCGCTGCACCTCGCCAGCGAGACCATCACCCACGCCGAGACGCTGCTGATCGAAGTCAGGGATGCGCAAGGCCGCTCCGGCTGGGGCGAGGCCAGTGCCGCGCCGACCATGACCGGCGAAGTTTTGCCCGGCATGGCCGAGGTCGCGCGCCGCTACCTCGCGCCGGCGCTGATGGGCGGAGCGCTCGCCGACATCGCCGCGATCGCGCCGCGCCTCGCACGCGCCATCCGCGGCAATACCGGCGCCAAGGCCGCGGCTGAGATGGCGGTACTGGATCTCGCCGCGCGCCGCGCGGGGCTGCCGCTCTCCGCCGTTCTCGGCGTGCCATTGCGCGATTCGGTGCCGGCCATCGCCATGATCGGCGGCGCCACGGATGCGATCGTCCTGGACGCCGCGCTTGCCGCACAGGCGCGTGGCTTCCGGCATATCAAGGTGAAGCTCGGCCTGCGCGCCGATCCGCTCGATGATGCGGCGTTGGTCCGTCATCTGCGCGCGGCACTGGGCCCGGACGCGCATCTTTCGGGTGACGCCAACATGGCCTGGGGCGTGGAGGCCGCGCTCGCCTTCCTCGCCGCTCTGCCTGAGGGCACGCTCGATTATCTGGAGCAACCGCTTGCCGATGACGATCTCGCCGGCCTCGCGAAGGTCGTGGCGGGGACAAGCTGCCCCATCTGCATCGACGAAGGCTTGCACGGACTGCGCGACATCCCCGCCCATCGCGGCCTGGCCGCCGGGTTCGGTCTGAAGGCCATCAAGCTCGGCGGTCTGCTGCCCACGCTGGCCGCCGATGCGCTGGTTCGCGACTGCGGAATGCGCAGCACGCTCGCCTGCAAGATTGCCGAAACTTCCGTCGGCGCCGCCGCCGCCGCGCATCTCGCCGCGCTCTTGCCGGATGTGGGCTGGGGCGTCAGCGTCACGCATGGAATGCTGACGGACGACGTCACGGATTCGGGCGTCGTGCTGCGCGAGGGGCAGGTGCTCCTTCCCGCCGGGCCGGGCCTGGGCGTGGTGCCGGATGCGGCGCGACTGGTACAATTCAGGGGATGACGATGGGTTTGGAACACATGGCCGGCTTTGCGCGGATCGCAGCCGAGGGCGCCGCCGCGAAGGGGCCTGAGGAAGCGCTCTACGCCATCACGCGGGCCATTCCCGCGCTGCTCGGTGATCGCGCCGCCGCCCTGCAGCCCAATGCCTTCCGCGAAACCCCGCCACCCACGATCGGCGCGGCGGCCGTGGCCTTCATGCGCACGGCCGACGGCCAGCATCACATGATCACCGCGCCGGTGAATTTCGCGCCCGAGCAGTATCACGAGCTCGTGGATATCAAGCTCGGCCATCCCGGAGAGGTCGCGCATACGCGCCAGCCCATGCTGCTGCGGGACACGGCGCTGCATGCGGGCTTCGTGAAGATCCTGCAGAGCTTCCGCGCCGGCTCCTCGATGTTTGCGCCGCTGCTGTTTCGGGGCGAATACCTCGGGGTGCTCATCTGCGCCAACGCCGCGCGCAACACATTCGGCGAGGACGATCTCATCGCCCACCGCGGCTTTGCCGCGTTGGCCGCCTCGCTCTGGGTCGCGCAGGGCGGGCCCGCCTGGATGGCCGCGCAGGACCTGTCGAAACTCCCCCGCCGCAGCGTCGGAACCTGATTCCACCGGCCCAATCCCCTGGCGGTTTCGGGGAGAAATGGCTTGGATCGGCGTCGGCCCGCGCAGTCGCCGAGCCACCGTCCGTAAAATATTGACTGAGTTTGATCTAAGGTTTAATTCCATATCCCTGCATACACAGAGGCAGGCCGTTGAATCTTCCTTCCGATTTCAGTGCCGCGATACAACGTCATGGCGCCAGGCTTTCCTCCGCCTTGGATGGCGTCTTCGTCCTTTCGGATTCGGCCGTCTCAGGCTGGCAGATCATCGAGATGCCTCACCGGGACCTGCTCCGGGCGACCGTCCGATTCCGCCTGTCGATCCGCCCCATCGGCGAAGGCAAGGCTGACTTCTGCGTGCATCATGCGCTGGGTATGGAACTGGCGCGGGTGGGACGCGACGGAACCCTCATCCATTCCGACCCGAATTTCCTGAAGGATTATTCCTTCCAGCAGGGCGAGTCCGGCTGGCTCGACCTGGACTTCCTGTTCTTCAACCAGGCGCCGGCGGTCATATTCGGCCTCACGCGACCGACCAGCCGCTACACCGGCAGCAACACGCCCCAGTTCGAGCTCAAGACGCCGCAGCTGGAGGTGGTCGAGTCTCGCTGGACCCCTACGCAGCAGGACCCGCTGCGTATCGTCGAAATAGGCACGCGGACCGCGGCCGACCCTGTATGGCAGCCCTTCGCCGAAGGCCTGCGGATCATGGCCTTCACCCCGCTTCCCTCTGAAGTCGAAGCGCTCCGGACGCAGCTGCCGGCGGATCGCGGCCATGTCGTGATCGGCAAGGCGCTGAGCGACCGCAACGGCACGAGCCCCTTCAGCATAACGAAGGTCAGCGGCTACAGCTCGATCTTCAAGCCGGACTTCCAGCGCCTCAAGGGCTATGCCGCGGCCGACGACTTCCAGCTGGTCTCGGAAAGCAAGGTCGAGACCTGCCGCTTCGACGCTTTCGTCAAGCAGGGCGACGCGGTGCCGCCGGATGTGATCCGGATCAACGCGCCAGGCTTCGAATACAACGCGCTTCGGGGCTTCGGCGACGCCCTGGACCAGGTCCTCGCCGTCGAGGTGCAGCTGTACGTCTATCCCGTCTACAAGAAGCAGAAGCTGCTCGGCGACATCGTCGATCTGCTGGAGAGCTCGGGATTGCTGTTGCGCCGCGCGCTCCCGCCCGCCAAGAGGCCCTATGCGCGCTTCAGCAACGAAGTCATGCAGATGACGGGCCTTTTCATGCGCAAGCGTCCCTCGGACGAGAGCCGGGGACGCCACGAGCTGATGGAAGAGATCTGGGGCCTGCCGCCGGCGCCCTGAGGCGCCGGACCGCTAGGGCCGAGGCGCTACTCCTCCAGCCAGGCTACGGCACGGATCGGGCTGCCAGTCCCGCTTTTGATCTTCAGCGGGAAGCCGATGAAGCGGAAGCGGCCCTTTCCGACGACCTTATCCAGGTTCACGACGCCTTCCATATGCGTGAAGCCCATGTCGCGGCACACATGGTGCACCTCGAAATTGTTGCGTCCCGGCCGTCCTGGGCTCACTGATTCCACGCTGAAGGAGTTGATCCCCTTCTGGCCGAGCCAGGTCGCGCTCTCCTTCGTCAGACCCGGGAAGTCCGTGATGTAGCCTTCGGTGCCGGCGGCGCGCTTGTAGAAGCCGGTGTAGAGCAGCACCGTATCCTTCGGCTTTATGGTCACGCCCGCGGCTTTCTCGGCCGCTTCCAGATGCGCGATGGTAATGTCCGTCTTGTCCGGGACGTGCGTGAGGTCGAGGCAGACGGCCTCCGTGAAGAAGGTCTCCAGCGGCATTTCGTCCACGGTCATGGCGCCCGGCGTCTC
>JAQGHY010000219.1 GCA_028291455.1 Rubritepida sp.
GGATGAGCGCAGCTTCGTGCTGAAGCTGCGCGAGCCCTATGCCTATGTCATCGAGGCCCTGGGCAAGCCGGGCAACGCGATCCCGGTCATCATGCCGGCCCGTCTCGCCAACCTCCCCGCGACGTCCCCCGTGCCCGAGGTGGTCGGCTCCGGCCCCTTCCTGTTCGACCGTGCAACCTGGCGGCCGGGCGAGCGCGCCATCTTTCGCCGCAACCCGCGCTACCGGCCGCGCGCCGAGCCCGCCTCGGGCCTCGCCGGCGGCAAGGTCGTGCATCTGGATCGCGTGGACCTAATCAGCGTGCCCGACCAGTCCACGCGTGCCACGGCGCTTCAGGCGGGCGAGCTGGACTACCTCGAGATCATCGCGGCGGACTTCATCCAGCCGTTGCGGCGTAACCGGAACATCCGCATCGCCAATCCGCGCGGCGCGGGACAGATCATGGGAATCATCAGCCTCAACCATGCGCAGCCGCCGTTCAACAACGTCGCGATCCGCCGGGCGGCGCAGGTGGCCATCGGGCAGCCCGACGTGATGGCTTCGCTCGGCCTGCCGGAAGGGCTCTACCTGCGCGGCTGCGAGGCGCTGTACATGTGCGACACGGCGGGCCAGTCCGATGCGGGCACGCAGATCTTCCGCGATGCCGGCCCGCAGCGTGCCCGGCAGCTCCTGCGCGAGGCGGGCTACAACAACGAGCCTGTGGTTTTCCTGCATTCCGAAAGTTCGGCGCTGCTGAATCCGATGGGCCTCGTCATCATGGACCAGCTGCGGCAAGCCGGTTTCAACGTGCAGACGGCGACTTCGGACTACGCGACCGTGGCGCAGCGCCGGCTCAACCGTGGGCCGGCCTCCGCGAACGGATGGAACGCGCTGAACATCATCTGGAACGGCATCGACCTCGTGAACCCGCTGGCCAATCCCGGCGTCGCCTATAATTGCAGCGACTATCCCGGCTGGTACTGCGATCCCCGGCAGACGGAGCTGCTGCGGCAGCTCGCCTCGGCCACGGCGGAGGATGAGCGCAAGCGGCTCGCCGACGAGCTGCAGGCAGCCTTTCACGACAATGTGAACTACATCCTCAACGGGCAGTTCTCGGCGCCGGCTGCGTACCGCGCGGAACTCCAGAACGTGATCGAGTTCCCGATTGCGATCTTCTGGAACATGTCGCGGCGCTAAAGGCGTCGATCGATCAGCCGACGCGCTGAAGTGCGGCGCCATTGTGCCGCAGCCATTCGGTCGCGGCATAGCGGTGCGGGGAGCGCGTCTCCACCAGCGTCCAGAACCGCGCCGAGTGGTTCATCTCGCGCAGATGCGCCATCTCATGCGCCACCACATAGTCCAGCACCCAGTCCGGCGCGAGGACGAGCCGCCAGGAGAAAGCCAGCGTGCGATCGGGCGCACAGCTCCCCCAGCGGCTTCGCGTGTCCTTCAGCCGGATGGCCCGCGGCGCCACGCCCAGGGCCTCGGCATGCGGCTTGGCGGCGACACCGATGCGGCGCAGCGCCTCGGCCTTCAGAAAATCCCGCACCCGGCGCGCCACGAAATCCACCTCGCCGGTCACGATCAGGGCGCCTTCCTCGAGGAAGGCGCCGCCGCGGCGGGCCGGGTCATGGCGGATCTTGTAATCAACGCCGCCGATGGGAACGGCGGCGCCGGGCTCGAAGGGCCGCTCCGGCGCCAGGGCGGAAAGGCGCTGCATCACCCAACCGGCATGCTCGCTCAGCAAGGCGAGGCCGTGCTTGCGCCCGACGCGAATGGGAAGGGTGACGACAACCGCACCCTCCGCAGCATCGATGCGAAGGGAAACGCGCCGCGCACGCGCCGACCGCCGCCACCGCACGGGGCAGGGTTCGGCCGGCAAAAGCGGGTCGCGCCGAAGCGCGATGGTTTCCGAATCGGGAGGCTCCATATGTTAACATGTCGGAATTCGGCGGCCAGGTTCAATGGTTGACATCGCGTGGCTGCCCGGCGCGACTGCGGGCAATGAAGATCGCCCCCGCCCTGCCGAGCCTCCTGATTCTCGGCAGCATCTGGGGCCTCACCCCCTCGATCGCGAAGATGGCCATGGCGACCGGCATCCCGCCGCTGGGCTTCGGCTTCTGGGCGGCCCTGGGTTCGGCCACCATCCTCACGGTGATCTGCGCCTTGAACCGCATACCGATCCGGCTCGACACCGCACACCTCCGATACTACGCGGCCGCCGGGTTTTTCGGCTTTGCGCTGGCGAACCTCGTCGGATTCACCGCGCTGCAGCACATCCCCGCGGGCTTCTTCGCGCTTCTCATGCCGCTCGTGCCCATGCTGACGGTCCTCGGCGCGGCTGTGATGGGGCAGGAGAAGCTGACGGCACGCCGCGTCGGCGGCACGGTGCTCGGCCTCGCGGGGGTGGCGCTCGCCATGGCGCCCGGCGCCGCGCTGCCCGATCCTGAAGCGATCGGCTGGGCGCTTTTCGCCGCGCTCTGCCCGGCTTGCTATGCGATTTCGAACTTGGTCGGAGTGCAGTGGGCCCCGCGCGGCACGGTGCCCCTCTCGGCCGCGGCGGGCACGCTCTTCGCGGCGGCGATCTTCCTCGCCGTCCTCGGCCTCGCGCTCGGCCAATTCCACATCCCCCTGACGGGCCGGACGAGCGGCGACGCCCTGCTACCCATCCAGGCGACGATGACGGGTGTTGCCTACCTGCTCTATTTCCGGCTGCTGGTAAGTGCCGGCAGCGTCGTCACCAGCCAGTCGGGCTATGTCGTCACCATCATGGGCGTGGCCTGGGGCGCGGCTATCTTCGGCGAGCGCATGGGGCCGTTGGCCATACCTGCGGCGGGACTGGTTTTCGCGGGGCTGTGGCTGGTCACCAAGCGGCGCTGATCGGCATCATTCGCGTTGGTGATTGGCGCGGCGGCGCAAGGCGATGGCATGTTGCGCGCCATGGATATCAACCTCCCGGCCTTCACGGCCCACCCCGAAACCCGCATCGGCCACGTTCACCTCAAGGTGGCCGATATCCCTCGCGCCCTCGGCTTTTGGCGCGATGTTCTGGGGCTCGCCGTCATGCTGGAGGGGCCGAGCGTCGCCTTCCTCTCGGCCGGCGGCTACCACCACCACATCGCGCTCAACACCTGGGAAAGCGCGGGCGGCACGCCGCCGCCGGCGCATCACACGGGACTGTACCACGTGGCAATGCTGTACCCGGACCGGGCCGCGCTCGCGACGGTGCTGAAGCGCGTGCGCGATGCCGGCATCCAGCTGGAAGGCGCCTCGGACCACGGCGTCAGCGAGGCGCTGTACCTGCGCGACCCCGACGGCAACGGCGTGGAGCTCTACCGCGACCGCCCCCGCGAGGAGTGGCCTAGGGATGCCGAGGGCAAGATGACGATGTACACGCGCCGCCTGGATGTGGCGGCGCTCCTCGCCGAAGCCTGATAACCCTACCCGGCGAAGGGGTCCTTCAGGGCGATCGTGTCGTCGCGGTCCGGTGAGGTGCTGAGCATCATCACCTGGGCTCCGACCAGCTCCTCGATCCGGCGCACATACTTCACCGCCTGCGCCGGAAGCTGTGCATAGCTGCGCGCGCCCCGCGTCGAGCCGGACCAGCCCTCCATGGTCTCGTAGACCGGCTCGGCCTTGGCCTGGGCGCGCATTGCGGCCGGCAGATGGCGCATTTCCTTCCCGTCGACGCGATAGCCTACGCAGATGCGTAGCTCCGGCATTCCGTCCAGCACGTCGAGCTTGGTCAGAACCAGTCCGTTCACGCCGCCGATCGTCACCGCCTGGCGCACCATGGCCGCGTCGAACCAGCCGCAACGGCGCGGCCGGCCCGTCACCGTGCCGAATTCGCGCCCGCGCTCGCCCAGCAGGCGGCCCGTCTCGTCGTGCAACTCGCTCGGGAAGGGGCCGGAGCCGACGCGGGTCGCGTAGGCCTTGGCGATGCCGAGCACCAGGCCGATCGAATCGGGCCCCACGCCCGAACCAGCCGCCGCAGCGCCGGCCACAGTGTTGCTGCTGGTCACATAGGGATAGGTGCCGTGGTCGACGTCGAGCATGACGGCCTGCGCGCCCTCGAAGAGCACGCGCTTGCCCTCGGCGCGGGCCGCATGCAGCCGCTCCCAAACCGGCTCGGCATAGGGCAGCAGCTGCGGCGCCAGCAGCAGCAGGGCGTCGAGCAGCGCCTGCTTCTCGAATTCCGGGGCGCCGAGGCCGCGCAGCAGGGAATTGTGGTGCAGCAGCAGCTCGTCGAGCTTCGCGCTCAGGGTCTCGGGCTCCGCGAGATCGCAGAGGCGGATGGCGCGGCGGCCGACCTTGTCCTCATAGGCCGGGCCGATGCCCCGGCCCGTCGTGCCGATCTTGTCCTCGCCCCGCGCCGCCTCTCGCGCGCGGTCCAGCGCAGGATGCAGCGGCAGGATCAGCGGCACGTTGTCGGCGATGCGGAGGTTGTGGGGGCCGACATCCAGCCCCTGCCCCCGCACCTTCTCGATCTCGCCCAGCAACGCATCGGGGTCGAGCACGACGCCGTTGCCGATGATGCCGAGCTTGCCGCGCACCACGCCCGAGGGCAGCAGCGACAGCTTGTAGGTCGTCTCGCCCACCACGAGCGTATGGCCGGCATTGTGGCCACCCTGGAAGCGCACGACGATATCGGCCCGGCTCGCCAGCCAGTCGACCACCTTGCCCTTGCCCTCATCGCCCCACTGGGCGCCGATCACAGCGACATTGGCCATCAGTCGGAACCTTTCTGCAGAAGGACGGCCTTGGAGCCGTCCCAGACATGGGTGCAGCGCAGCCGCCCCGCCTGATCCGAGGCGGCCAGCGCCGCCACGGTCGCGAAACCCTCGTCGCGGAGCGCGGCACCGGTCGCAGCGGGGGTGCCGAGCGGGAGGAAGCAGCGCGGGCGCAGCGGGGAAACCGGGGCCGCGCGCAGCACCGCATCGGGATAGAGCGTCATGCCCGTGGCGGGCTCGTCATTGGCGGAGAGGTAGCGGCCGCCCCGCGCCAACTCGCCCGCCATGCCGGGGCCGAAGATCGTGAAGGCGACGCCCACATGATACTGAAAGCCGCGGAACTCCATCGGGTCCAGCGTGATGCGAAGGTCCGGCGCGCGGGCGGCAATGGCCTCGATGACGCTGGCGGCGTTCTCCGCGATGGCGCGGGCGGCATCGGGCAGATCGGCGGCGCGCAGCACCGCCAGGGCATGGGCGGCGGGGCCAGCGGCGGCCAGCAGCGTGGGCAGGAGTGCTGCGACCGGGCCGGCACCCTGCGCGAGGGCCGCGACGGCCGCGGCGTCCTTGCGGTCAAGCGCGCGGATCAGACGTTCGGTGAGGCCGGCGCCGATCCCGGCGGCGTCCAGCAGCGCAGGCGCCATGCGCGGCAGCGTCACATCGAGGGTGATGCCGGCCACACCAACGCGGGCCAACGCCTCGGCAGCGACCAGCGCTACCTCGGCATCGGCCTCGGGCGCCGCGCCGCCGATCATCTCGATGCCGGCCTGGGCCAGTTGCCGGGCCGGGGCAAGCTCGGTGCCGCGCACGCGCAGCACCTGGCCGGCATAGCAAAGCCGCAGCGGCCGCGCCTGGAGGCCGAGGCGCGTGGCGGCGATGCGGGCCACCTGGGGCGTCGTGTCGGCACGGAGACCCATCATGCGCTGGCTGACGGGGTCCATCAGCCGGAAGGTCTGCTCGGCCACGGCGGCGCCGGAGCCGGCCAGCAGCCCCTCCTCGAATTCCAGCAAAGGCGGCTTAACCCGCTCGTACCCGTAGCGGAGGAAGCCCTCCATCAGCGCCTCGACGAGTGCGGCTTCCCGTTCCGCCTGGGGCGGCAGGAGGTCCATGAGACCAGCGGGGAGAAGTCCGGGTGGGGAGGCGGTTTCGGTCATGCCGTGGCTGTGTGTGGCAGCGCCGGTGCAGACGGGCAAGATGCGGCGTGCCAGATTGATGGCATGAACCGTCGCGCGCTCCTGGCTTTCCCGCTCCTCCTGGCCGCATGCGCCCAGGATCCGGTCACGGATTATCTGGGAGGCATCGGAGATCCGATCCGCGGCGCGGCACTTTATGCCACCACGAATCTGGGGGACACCTCCCGCTGGGACGGCGATCCCGCCGGGGCGGCGATGGCAGCCGCCCAGCTCGAATTCCTGGCCCGGAGCTTCCGAGACGACCCGATCTGGTCGACCCAGGCCAGCTCCAGCACGATCCAGCAGCTTCAGGCGGCCGTGGTGGAAATGCGAAATGCCGTGGGAATCTCCCTCACCGCCTCCAATGCTAGGGTGGAGCAGGAGCTGCGCCTGGCGAGCCAATCGCTTCGCGCCGGCAGCCCGGCGAGGGCGCTGGCCGCGCTCGCCGGCACGGATTTCACCGTGCCGCCGGAGGAAGTGTTGCGCCGCCTCGGCAGCCTGCCCCGGCTCGGGCAGGTGTCGAGTGCCGCCGGCATGGCCAATAACGATGCGTTGAGCCGGCGCTAGTTATCCAGGAAACGGATCGGGCGTGCCGTCCGGCAGCGGCACGCGCGCCACGTTCAGCGTGAGACCGACAGCGGCATAATAGCCGCAGATGCCAAGCAGCTCGACCACGCCGGTTTCGCCGAACAGGGCCTTGGCGCCGGCAAAGGCGATGTCGCTGACATCCCCATCGGCGTGCAGCTCGGTGCAGAAGCGATAAACGGCGGCCTCGTCATCCGCCATGCCGGCCGGCAACTCGCCGAGACGCACGGCTTCGGCGATCTCCGGCTTCAGGCCGCCCTGCATGGCCAGCGGATAGTGTGCGAACCACTCGTAGCGCGCGCGATAGCGCTTGGCCGTGATGAGGATGGCGAGCTCCGAAAGCCGCGCGGGAAAGCTGCTGTCCCAGCGCATGAAGCGGCCGGCGCGCTGCAGCGCATCGGCCATCTCGGGGCTGTGCAGCCAGGCGGGAAACGGCCCGCGCAGTCCGGAGCGCGCGCCGGCGCCGATACTGGCGGCAACCTCGCGCTGGCGGGGCGTCATTGTGGCGTCAGTGAGTTCGGTGAAGCGGGACATGGCGTTTCCTTCGCGATCGTTGCGGCGAGGATGCCGCCGGTCCGCGAAAACGCCAAATGGACACTAAGCCGCGATGCCGACCTTCCGGTAATCTCGCGCGAAGTACAGCAGCGCGGTGTCTACGCCCTCGCCCAGCCGGATCGCCTCGATCTCGGCAAAGACGACCAGGTGCGTACCTTTCTCCACCATGTCGGTGATCCGGCCGTCGAAGGTGACCATGGCGCCCTTCAGCGCCGGCGCACCGGTGGCGAGCGTGCTCCACTCGCCGCTCTCGAAGCGGGCCGGCCCCTCAATGCCGGTGAAGCCCGCGAAAATTCCCGAAAGATCCTGCTGGTCCGCGGACAGGGTGTTCACGCAGAGCACGCCATTGGTCCGGAAGGCCTCGCAGGAGGAAACGCCGCGGTTCATGCAGACGAGCAGGGTGGGCGGGCTGTCGGTCACGCTGCACATGGCGCTGGCCGTGAAGCCGGCGCGCCCCGCCGGGCCGTCGGTGGTGATGATGTTCACCGCCGCGCAAAGCCGCGCCATTGCGTCCCGGAATTCCTTGCGCTCGACGTGCATCATAACTCCTAACCGCACCCGCCGAAGCGGATACGCTCAACCATGGCGGAAATTCTCGCCCGTGTATCGTCGCCATCGGTCCCGATGGCAATTTCCTGCAAGGGAGGCGGATCCCCGCCGAAGGCCGCGTGCCAATCCGCAGCGAGGTCCACCCGCTCCTCAAACCAGTGCCCGGCCGGAGTCGCGGCGTGGCGGCGACGACCGGGCGGTCTCCCTGACCGTGGGGTTCCAGGGCTGGCCC
>JAQGHY010000220.1 GCA_028291455.1 Rubritepida sp.
TCGGCCGTGACCCAGCCGAGGCCCTGGTTGCGCATGAAGGACGGCACCCGGCCTTCGACGCTGGCGGCGCAGAGGACCTCGGTATTGCCCATGCGGATCAGGCAGGAGCCCTCGGCATGCTTGGCGATTCCCGTCTCGATCGAGACGGCGCGCAGGGCGTCGGGGGCGCGGCCGGATGGGCGCATGTCTGGGCTCCTCGTATTTGCAGCTGGGTCTTTGCAGCTTGCGCAATAGCCGCAGTTGGCTTTCGCTGACCAGGGGTGCGCAATGAATGGTTGACCCAGGGCCCCGCCGTATCCAAGCTGTCATAAGCTATGCACACCCCCATGAAGTCACCTCTGTTCGCGGTGCCGAGTAACGCCATCAGCGCCCTCGACTCCCGCGCCACCGCCGTCCTGCGCGAGCTGGTGGAGGTGTATGTGGCCACCGGCGAGCCCGTCGGCAGCCGAACCCTTTCGCGCCGCCTGCCGCTGAACCTCTCGCCGGCCTCGATCCGCAACGTCATGGCGGATCTGGAGGAGGCGGGGCTGCTCTATGCGCCGCATACCAGCGCCGGGCGCCTGCCGACGCAGCAGGGGCTGCGGCTCTTCGTCGACGGCATCCTGGAATTCGGCGACCTCGGCGAGGAGGAGCGCGCCGAGATTTCCGCCCGCTGCGCCGCCCATGGCCGCTCGCTGCAGGAGACGCTGGCCGAGGCGGGGCAGATGCTGTCCGGCTTGGCCGGGGCCGCCGGGCTGGTGGTCGCGCCCAAGGGCGATGCGTCGCTGCGGCATATCGAGTTCGTGCCCCTCGGCCCGGGCCGCGCGCTGGTCGTGCTGGTGCAGGGCGACGGGCGCGTGGAGAACCGCGTCATCGAGGTGCCGGCGGGATTGCCGCCTTCTTCGCTGGTGCAGGCGGGAAACTACCTCAACGCGCGGCTTGCCGGCCGCACGCTGGACGAAACGCGCAGCAGCGTCACCGAGGACATCGCGGCCAACCGCACCGCGCTCGATGCCCTGACGCATCAGGTGATCGAGGCCGGGCTGGCGACCTGGGCCGGCGGGGGCAGTGGTTCGCTGATCCTGCGCGGCCAGGCGCGGCTGCTGGAGAATTTGGAAAACCTCTCCCGCGTGCAGGATATCCAGGCTCTGTTCGAGCGGCTGGAAGCGCAGGAGACGACGCTGAAGCTGCTGGAACTGGCCCAGCGCGGCACCGGCGTGCAGATCTTCATCGGCGCCGAGAGCGGGCTGTTTTCGACAGCGGGGCTTTCCGTGGTCGTGGCGCCGTTCCGCAATGCGCAGGAGAAGATCGTGGGCGCGATCGGCGTGATCGGGCCTTCGCGCATCAATTATGGCCGGGTGATCCCGGTAGTGGACTACACCGCGCGCGTGATTGGCCGCCTGCTGGGTTGATCCGGCGGCACCGCGCGATTACCTGAGCATCATGACCGATCCGCAGACCCCTTCTCCGGCCGACATCGCGCCGGAAGCCCCCGAAATCTCCCCCATTCCGACGCCGGAGGAGCGCATCGCCGCCCTCGAGGCGCAGCTCGCCGAGACGAAGGACCGCTGGCTCCGCGCCGAGGCGGAGATGCAGAACGTCCGCAACCGCGGCAAGGACGAGGTCGAGAAGGCGCGCAACTACGCGGTGCAGAAAATGGCGACGGACATGGCCGAGGTGGCGGAGAACCTCCGCCGCGGCATCGACCTGCTGCCGGCCCCGGCCGAGGGCGAGGCCGAGATCATCGGCAAGATGCGCGGCGGCTTCGAGGGCGTGGAGCGCTTTCTACTGCAGCGGCTTGAGACCCACGGCGTGGTCCGCAAGCCCGCCGAGGGCCAGCCCTTCGATCCCGAGCTGCACCAGGCGATGAGCGAGGCCCCCGCCCCCGAGGGCGTAGCGCCAGGCACGGTGCTCCAGGCCTGGACCAGCGCCTGGACCCTCAACGGCCGCCTGCTGAAGCCCGCCATGGTCGTAGTAGCCGGCAAGCCCGCAGCCTAACCCCTGAGATAGTCCGGCCGCAAAGCGGCCGGCGGCCACGCGGTGCCCTACCCTCCTCGCACCCCATCCCTGAGGGCCGCAAGCTAAGCGCGCGGAGCGCGCGCCCGGCGCCTAAGGGCAGCGAAGCCAACGCGAAGCGTTGACACTTCGCCGCCATAAGGCGAAGTGGCGATAATCAAAAATCATCACGGAACCGCCATGTCTCTTGCTTTTGTGTTTCCCGGCCAGGGCAGCCAAGCCTACGGCATGGGGCGCGACCTCGCCGAGGCTTTCCCGGTCGCGCGGGAAACCTTCCAGGAAATCGACGACGCCCTGGGCCAGAAGCTCTCCAAGCTGATGTTCGAAGGCTCGCTGACGGAGCTGACGATGACGGCCAATGCCCAGCCGGCGCTGATGGCGGTCTCGGTCGCCATCTGCCGCGTGCTGGCCAAGGAGGGGAATTTCGACCTTTCGCGCCAGGTCTCGCTGGTTGCGGGGCATTCGCTCGGCGAATACAGCGCGCTGACGGCGGCGGGCAGCTTCGATCTGCCGACGGCCGCGCGGCTGCTGCGCATGCGCGGCGATTCCATGCAGAAGGCGGTTCCGGCCGGCGACGGCGCCATGGCCGCGCTACTGGGCGCCGATGCCGAGCAGGCCCGCGCCATCTGCGCGGCCTCGACCATGGGTGAGGACGGCGAGGAGGTGGTCGAGGTCGCCAACGACAATGGCGGCGGCCAGGTGGTGATCTCCGGCGACAAGGCCGCGGTCGAGCGTGCTGTCGAGGCCGCCAAGGCCGCCGGCGTGAAGCGCGCCATGCTGCTGCCGGTCTCCGCACCCTTCCACTGCTCGCTGATGGAGCCCGCGGCGCGGGTGATGGAGGAGGCGCTGGCCAAGGCCGCCATGGCGCATCCCGCCGTGCCAGTGGTGGCCAACGTGACCGCCGCGCCAGTCAGCGATCCCGCCACAATCCGCGATCTGCTGGTGAAGCAAGTCACGGGGACCGTCCGCTGGCGTGAATGCGTCGCCGCTATGGTCGCCGCCGGCTGCACGCGCTTCGTGGAGGTCGGCTCCGGCCGCGTGCTGACGGGGCTGATGAAGCGCAACGCGCCGGAGGCCGCGGCCATGGCCGTGAACAACCCCGCCGATATCGAAACCTTCCTGCGCAGCCTGTGACCCCCAGGCTGCACATTACGGACCAGCCAGCGCGGGAGGATGTGGACATCATTCTCCACGGCCTCGTCGCCTTCAACGCACGGGCGACCGGCCTTCCCAGCGGATCGAAGCTCGATTTCGCTGTGCTGCTGCGCGATGAGGAGCGCCGCACGATCGGCGGCGCCGTCGGCAGCTCCTACTACGGCTGGATGGTGATCGACCTGCTCTGGCTCCCGGATTCCCTGCGTAAGCTGGGCCTGGGCCGGACGGTCATGGCCGCCGCCGAGGCCGAGGCGCGTTCGCGCGGCTGCGTCGGCATCCGGCTCGACACCTATTCCTTCCAGGCCCGCGGCTTCTACGAACGGATCGGGTTTTCGCTGTTCGGCACCTTGCCCGATCACCCGCCGGGCCATACGCGCTACTGGCTTTCCAAGCGCTTCTGAACTTTCCGCCTCCGCATCTTCACGCCCTCAAGGCGACCCTGCTCCGAAAGGACCCCCGACCATGTTCAAGCTCGATGGCAAGATCGCCCTCGTCACCGGCGCCTCCTCCGGCATCGGCATTGGCATCGCCGAGGCGCTGCACGCCCAGGGCGCGACCGTGGTGCTGACCGGGCGGCGCGAGGCGGAGCTGAACGAGGTCGCCGCGCGGCTCGGCGAGCGCGCGTTCGTTATGCCGGCGGACCTCAACGATCCCGCCGCCCCCGCCGCGCTGATCGAGCGCATCGAGGCCGAGCATGGCCGGCTCGACATCCTCGTGAACAATGCCGGCTTCACGCGCGACATGCTGGCGCTGCGCATGGCCGACGAGGATTGGAATGCCGTGCTGGAGGTCGATCTCAACGCTCCCTTCCGCCTCGCCCGCGCGGCGCTGCGCGGAATGATGAAGCGGCGCGCGGGCCGCATCATCTCGATCGCCTCGATCGTGGGCGTCACCGGCAATGCGGGCCAGGTGAACTACGCCGCCGCCAAGGCTGGCCTGATCGGCATGAGCAAGGCCTTGGCGCAGGAGGTCGCGCCGCGCCACGTCACCATCAACGTCGTTTGCCCCGGCTTTATCGCCACGCCGATGACCGACAAGCTGAACGAGGCGCAGAAGACCATGCTGATGTCGCGCATCCCGCTGAACCGCATGGGCAGCGCGAAGGACGTGGCATCGGCCGTGACCTACCTCGCCTCGGACGAGGCAGCCTGGGTGACGGGCACGACCATCCACGTCAACGGCGGCATGCTGATGGTCTAGCCGCCCAAACGAAAAAGGGCGCGCACCCCGAAGGATGCGCGCCCCGGATCGTCAGGCCTGGATAGGCCTTAGTAGCGGTAGGCTTCGGCCTTGAAGGGGCCTTCCGTCGGCACGCCGATATAGGCGGCCTGGTCGGCCCGCAGCTTCGTCAGCTTCGCGCCCACCTTGTCGAGGTGCAGCATCGCCACCTTCTCGTCGAGGTGCTTCGGCAGCACGAACACGTCGTTCTTGTACTTGCCCGGGTTGGTCCAGAGGTCGATTTGCGCGAGCGTCTGGTTGGTGAAGGAGGCGCTCATCACGAAGCTCGGGTGGCCCGTGGCGTTGCCCAGGTTCACCAGGCGGCCCTCGGAGAGCAGGATGATCTTCTTGCCGTCCGGGAACT
>JAQGHY010000222.1 GCA_028291455.1 Rubritepida sp.
CGTCGGCCAGGATCAACCCGGGATCGCCGGCCAATGCGCGCGCCACCGCCACGCGTTGCCGCTGCCCGCCGGAAAGCTGCGCGGGCGGCTTCTCGGCATGATCCGCGAGTCCGACCGCCGCGAGCATCTCGCCTGCGCGCGCCATGCGCTCCGATTCCGAAAGGCTGCCATCCATCTCCATCGCCATCGCGACATTCTGACGTGAGGTGAGGAAGCCCAGAAGGTTGTGGTTCTGGAAGATGAAGCCGATCCGCCGCCGCAGCTTTACGCGCTCGCTCTCGGGCGCACCGGACAGCTCGTGCCCGAGCACGCGCGCGGAGCCCAGCTGCATGGAGCGCAGCGCGCCGATCAGGGTCAGCAGCGTCGTCTTGCCCGAGCCTGAGGGTCCCGTCAGCAGCACGATCTCACCGGGGTCGATGCTGAGATCCACCTCGCGCAGTACGTTGCGGCGGAGTTCGCCAGCGCCGTATGCAAAGGTGATGTCCTTCAACTCGACGGGCTTTTCGTTCATTAGAACATATCCGCGGGATTGGCATCGCGCAGCTTGCGCATCGCCAGCAACCCCGCGATCGCGCACATGGCGAAGATCATGAGAAAGACCGTCAACGCGCGTTCCGGATACATCGCCAGCGGCAGGAAGGTCGCCTTGCCCACCATGTCGTAGAGCATGGCCGAAAGCCCCAGCCCCGGGATGAAGCCGATGATGGCCAGGATGAAGGCCGAGCTCATCACCACGCGCGAAAGGTAGCCGTTCGAATAGCCCATCGCCTTGAGCGTCGCGTATTCGGAGATGTGGCTCGCGATATCCGAGAAGAGGATCTGGTAGACGATCACCATGCCGACCACGAGGCCCATCAGGCTGCCGAAGACGAAGATGAAGCCGATGGGGGTGCCGTTCTCCCAATAGGAACGCTCATGCGCGACGATCTCGGCATGGGTCATCACCAGCACGTCGTCGGGCAGCAGCGCGCGCAGCCGTGCCTGCACGGCCACGGGGTCCGCGCCATCGCGCAGCTTCAGCGCGACGAGGTCGGTGTTGGAAACGCGGCGCTCGAAGACGCGCCGAAAATTCGTCTCGCTCAGCACGACGTTGCCGTCGGCGCCGAAGCTCGGGCCGATCTCGACCAGCCCCACCAGCTCCATCCGCCGGCTGCCGAGTTGAACCTCGAAGGGCCCACGTTCCGCGAAGAGCCGCCCGATGGGGCCGAACTCGGGGCGCGAGCGGCTGTCGAAGGCGATCGTATCCGGCCGCTTCAGCGCCTCCACCAGACCGGCCAGGCCGGGAAAGCCCACCGCCCCCGCCTCGGCATCGAGGCCGATGAGCTGCACGGCGCGGCGGCGGCCCGTCTCGGGATTTCGCCAGGTGGTCTGCGCCAGGTAGATCGGCACCGCATGCGCCACGTCGGGGTCGGCCAGGGTCTGCCAGGCGCGGGCACGGGGCAGCGCCTCGGGCCGGAAGCTCGCATCCGTCATGGGGTGCATGAGGAAGAGGTCGGCCCGCATCGCGCCCAGCATGTTCGTCGCGCTGTCGAACAGCGCGCCGCGAAAGCCGAGCTGCATGAAGACCAGCACGCAGGCGAACATCACGCCCGCCATGGCCGCCGCCAGCCGCGACTTTTCCGCACGCAGCTGGCGCCAAGCCAGCCGCAACGGCAGGAGCACCATCGCCGCCCCGGAGGGCCCGCGCTTTTCACGCATCGGCTTTTCCGGAAGCGTCTCGCCCGTGCGCTCGGGCGCCCAGGGCAGCAGCTTGGGCGCGGTGGCGATCTCGTTCATCGGGCTGCCGCCATCGGGGTCGTGTCGGGGACGGCGCGGATCGCGACCTGCACCTGCATATTCGTCCGCCGGCGCAGCAGCGCCGCACCTTCATCCGAGAGCGTCAGCCGCACCTCGACCGTGCGCGCATCGACGGCGGCCACGGGGTCGGTCCCGGCCTGAGTGGTGCGGCGCACCTGCCAGCCGATCTCGCGCAGCGTGGCGTCCAGGCGCCGATGCTCCCCGGGGATGACGATCTCCGCCGCAGCACCCACGCGCAGCCGCGTGAGGTCGGTCTCGAAGACATCGGCCACCACATCCATGCGCGTGAGGTCGGCCATTTCCAGCAGCCCGTCCTCGCTGCCCACCTGATCCCCTGGACGGGCGAAGATGCGCAGCACCGTGCCGTCCATCGGCGCATAGACACGGGACAGCCGCGCATCCGCCACCGCTTTGGCCAGCGCGCCCTGCGCCGCGGCCACGCGAGCCTCGGCAAGCTGGATATCCTCCGCGCGCGGCGTGGCGAGGGTGGTGAGGTCCGCCTCCGCCTGCACCCGCTCGGCGGTGAGGCGCAGCGTTAGGAAGCGGTTGCGCTCCGCCGCCGCCTCGGAACCCGCGCCCGAGGGCACCAGCCGGTCGGTCCGCGCGGCGTCGCGCCGGGCGATCTCCTCCTGCGCGGCCAGGCTCGCGATGCGCGCGCGCTGGGCTGCGACCTCGCTGGCGCGCCCGGCCTCCCGCGTGCGGGCCAGCGCCGTCCGCTGTTCGGCCAGCGCCGCCTCGGACTGCGCCACGGTGGCGTCCTTCAGGCTGACATCGGCGAATTCGGCGACGATCTGGCCCGCACGGACCGTGTCGCCCTCCTCCACCAGCAGCCGCTCCAACCGCGTCACGGCATAGCCGCCGGGCTGGCTGAGCTTGCGCACGCGCGAGGCGGGCTCGACCCGGCCCAGCGCGCCTACGCCGAGCGGTACGGCGGGGGCAGCCGCAACCGGTGCGGGCGGCGGCGCGTGTCCGGCCAGCATGTACCAGCCGCCGGCACCGGTGACGGCGAGCGCCAGCGCGGCGATGAGAACCTTGGGCGCGTTCACGTCCGTATCTCCGTAATGAGCGTCTCGAGTGCCGTGCGGAGGGCCTGCCGCTCCTCCAGGGTTTGCTCGTACAGGCCGAACAAGGTGGCCATGAACAACCCGTCGCAGGCGGCCATGACGGCCAAGGCGTGGCCCGGCGGCAGCGCATCTTCACGAAGCTGGTCGCGGATGCGCGCCACGACCTTGCGGATCGGGTCCATCAGGGACGGGTCCTGGTGAAAGGCCGCCAGGAAGACGCCGCTGGCGCGCTCATGCTGCTGGCAGACGGCCTCCGGGTGATCGAAGGTCCAGGCCAGGACGGCGCGGGTGTACCGGGCCGGACCTGCCGGCAGCGTGGCCAGCACTCGCTCGAAATCCAAGGCGATGGAATCCGCCAGCCGCGAGAGCAGCCCGATCAGCAGCGCCTCCTTGGAGGCAAAGTGGTAAAGCAGCCCGCCCTTGGAGACCTTCGCCTCCTTGGCGGCGGCTTCCAGCGTCAGGGCGGGGACGCCCTTGGCCTGGCAGACCCGTTCGGCGGCGTCGAGGATGCGTGTGCGCGCATCCGGCGGGGGTGGGATGACATCGGACATGGGCCGCTAACTATACCGTCTGGACGGTTTGTCAACAGGAACTGTACCGGCCGGACGGTTTGATTACGTGGCGGACCGGTTCCAGTCACGGCGCGGCTGATCTATGCTCCCGCCACCAAGTTACCAAGGAGGCGAAGATGATCCGTCGTGCCATGATCGCGCTGTGTCTGACCGTGGGGATCGCGGGGGCGGCGCTGGCCCAGAAGAGTCCATCCGGCCCTGCACCGAGCGGCGGCGGCAATCCGTCTTTCCGGCTGGAGAACAGGGCGCCCAACGTCGTGAACAACGTCTATATCTCGTTGTCCGCGACGCAGAACTGGGGCCCGGACCGGCTGGGCGCGAACGAGGTGGTGCAGCCCGGCGCCACCCGCGCCTTCAACCTGCCGGTGGGCGACTGCATGTACGACATCCGCGTCGTCTACCAGGGCGGCGTCGGTGAGGAGCGGCGGCGGCTGAACACCTGCACGAACAATGTCGTGCTGCTGCCGATGTCGGCGCAGCGGGCGCAGTAACTCCCGCCCTGGGCCGGGGCCTATTCCCCGGCCATCGCGCGGTCCAGCAGCGCCTCGATCTGGGTGGGGTCTTCCCAATCCAGCGTGATGCTCACGACCTGCACCTTGTTCTGGTATTCCGGCGGAACACGCACCCAATCCTTGCGCGTGGTGACGGGAATGGCACCCAGCAGCTCGGCCTGGGCGAGCAGCTGCCGCAGGTCCCCGCCGTCGAAAGGGTAATGGTCGGCGAAGCTCTCCGTCCCCGCGATCACCGCCCCGCCCTGACGCAGGGTGGTGAAGAACTTCCGCGGATTGGCGATGCCGCAGAAGGCGAAGACGTTCTTGCCCGAAAGCGCGGCCATTTCCGGTCCCGGGACCAGATCGCCCCGCAGCACCGGCATGCCGGGCGGCAGCATCTCCAGCGCGCCCGTCTCGTCCGCACCGATCAGCACGGCGGCGGTGCAGCGCGCGGCGGCGGAGGCCACGCTCTCGCGCAGCGGGCCGGCCGGGATCACATGCCCGTTGCCGAAGCCGTAGACGCCGTCGATCGTCAGCAAGGAGACGGTCTTCTCCAGTGTGGGGTTCTGCAGCCCGTCATCCATGACGATGGCGCCCGCGCCGGCATCCACCGCGTGATGGGCGCCGGCCGCGCGGTCGGCACTTACCCAGGTCGGCGCCAGGGCGGCGAGCAGGAGCGCCTCGTCGCCGACGGCCTCGCTGTTGTGCCGCGAGGGCTCGACCCGCACCGGGCCTTTCACGCTGCCGCCATAGCCGCGCAGCAGGAAATGCCCGGCCACGCCGCGCGCCGCGAGCCGCCGTCCGAGATCGATGGCCAGGGTCGTCTTGCCCGCGCCGCCGGCGGTCGCGGCACCGCAGCAGATGACCGGGATCGGCGCGTGCCAACCGGGCTGGGCCATTCGCCGAGCGGTGGCGTTGGCATAAATCGCGGCGACGGGTGACAGCAGCAGAGGCATGATCCCCCCACGGCGGCCCCAGAAATCGGGCGCTCGAATACTGATGCTGCGGTCCCTCAACCCAATGTGTCGCCCGCGGCCCTCGGCAGCAGGCCCAGAAGCGCCACCGCCATCCGGCCCGGAAGGTCGGAGGCGGCGGATACCACCTGAGCGGCGGCGGCTACCATGACCTCGGCGGTCTCGGGCCTGGATAGCATATCGTCCACGGCCCCCGCCAGCGCACCCGCATCCTCGGCCCGGCACGCACCCCCGGCGGCGAGAAGCTGGGCCGTGGCGTCGGCGAAATTGCCCATGAAGGGGCCGAAGATCACCGGGCAGCCGAGGCGCGCGGCTTCCAACGGGTTTTGCCCGCCGTGGTGCACGAAGCTGCCGCCGATGAAGGCGCAGCGCGCGAGACGGTAAAAGAGGCCGAGTTCGCCCATGGTGTCGGCGACGTAATGCGGCCCGGGTCCCGGCAGTGCGCCCTCGCTCCGGCGATCCGCTTGCGCCAGAGCGGCCAGCTCAGCGCCGCGCTCGGGGTGGCGCGGGACGAGGATGGTCAGCAGGTCCGGCCAGCGCGGGGCGAGCTTGGCGGCGGCTGCCAGGATCTGCGCCTCCTCTCCGGGATGGGTGCTGGCGGCGAGCAGGACGGGCCGGCTGCCGATCGCGGCTGCCAGCGCGACCAGCTTCGCCGGATCGGCCGGCAGTGGCCCGGCGGCGAGCTTGATGTCGCCAGGCGGCGCGAGGTCCTTGGCGCCCAGCGCGGTCAGCCGCGCCGCATCCTCGGCCGAGCGCGGCATGATGATGGTGAAGCGGCGCAGCAGCCGCCGGGCCAGCCCCGGCGCAAAGCTGCTCCAGCGCCGGGCCGAGCGGGCCGAGATCCGCCCGTTCAGCAAAGCGAGCGGGATGCCGCGCGCCGAACAGGCCGCCAGCATGTTGGGCCAGAGCTCGCTCTCCACGAAGGCCGCGGCATCGGGCCGCCAGCCGTCCAGGAAGCGCGCGACCCAACGGGGCACGTCGAGCGGTACATAGCGATGGATGACCCTGCCGCGCAGGGCCTCGGACAGGCGCTCGGGCAGCAGCTTCGCGGAGGTGACGGTGCCGGTGGTCACCAGCAGCGTCAGCTCCGGGTCGCTTTCGGTGAGGGCGTCGAGAAGCGGTAGGATGGCCATGCTCTCGCCCACGCTGGCCGCGTGCAGCCAGATGAGTCGGCCCGCGGGGCGGGTGGCGCCATAGCCTTCGCGCTCGGCAAGGCGGGCCGGGTCCTCCTTGCCTTGCCGAATGCGGCGGCGGAGGTTCCAGCGGATCAGGGGCGCGCCGAGCCCGGCCAGGATCCACCAGATCGCGCTCATCGGCGGGCCAGTCCGAGTGCCGCATCCGCCGCGTCGCAGGCGGCGTCGAGGCCGGCGGCGATGAGGGGCAGCGCCGCCTCGGCGCCATCGCGCGGCACCGGGATCGCGGGGCTTGCCACCAGCACGCCGCGTCCGAAGGGCAGCGGAATCTCCATCCGGTCCCAACTGCGCAGCCCGACCGCGCGGGAGACGCGGGCAGCGCAGGGCAGCACTGGCTTGCCGGTAAGCGCCGCGAGTTGCGCCACGCCAGCCGCCGCCTGGCGCCTCGGGCCACGCGGGCCGTCGGGGGTGATGACGACCATCGCCCGCGTGCGCAGCAGCCGCGCCATGGACAGCAGCCCGGCCGCGCCGCCGCGTGAGGAGGAGGCGTGCACCATCGTCAGCTCGAAGCGATGAACCACCGTGCCGATGAACCGCCCGTCGCGATGGCGCGAGACGAGGACATGGGCGGAAGGGATGCCGGCGCGGGCTTTCCCCTCGCGCCAGAGCTTGGGCATCAGGGGCAGGTTCTCATGCCAAAAGGCGGCGATCACCGTGCCATGCGCCGCGAAGGCGGCATCGATCTCGCCTCCCCCGATCAGCCGCCAGCGCGTGGTGCGGTAGACGAGGGACAGGTAGAGCCCGACCAGATGCGCTGCGAATGCCTGGAAGGCGGGGTGGCGCGTCAGCCGGCGCAGCATGCGGGATCACTGGACATTGCCGAGCGCCGGTCGCACGCCACGGGCAACGGCGCAAGTGCGGAGCCCTGGGATGCCAGCCAGGCCAGCTAGACGATGGTGACCAGCTGTTCCTTGAAAGCCGCCGCGCAGGCCTGCCAGGAGAAGCGTTCCGCCTGGTTGCGGGCCGTCGCGCGGGGAACCTCCAGCGCGGCGAGGCAGGCACGGCGCAGGTCCTCGTCCAGCACACCGCCGGAGCCGACTACGTCGCGCGGCCCCATCACCGGAAAGGCCGCGACCGGCGTGCCGCTGGCCATCGCCTCCAGCAGCACCAAGCCGAAGGTATCGGTGCGCGAGGGGAAGACCATCACGTCGCCGCCGCGATAGGCGTGGGCGAGATCCTCGCCATGCCGCCAACCGGCGAAATGGACGTTGGGATAGCGGGCCTGCAGCGCCGCCCGCTGCGGCCCGTCGCCGACGACGACCTTGGTGCCGGGCAGGTCGAGCTCCAGGAAGGCGGAGATGTTCTTCTCGACCGCGACACGGCCGGCATAGAGGAAGATCGGCCCCGGCAGGCCGTCCCAGGCATCGCGCGGGCCATCGTGGAACAGGCCGAGGTCCACGCCACGCGTCCAGGGCAGGACGTGGCGGAAGCCCCGCCGCTCCAGCTCCTCGAGCAGCGTCGGCGTGGCGGCGAAAGTGCCGGCGCCGGCATTGTGGAAGCGGCGCAGCAGCGCCCAGATCAGTTGGGGCGGAATACCGGTTCGGGCTGCGATGTATTCGGCGAAACGCGTGTGGAAGCTGGTGGTGAAGCGCCAGCCGCGCTCGGCGCAGATGGCGCGCGTGGCGAGGCCCAGCGGACCCTCGGTTGCGATGTGCAGGGCGTCCGGCCGCGCCTCGTCCAGCAGGCGGCGGAGCGCCGCGCGGGGGCGGAAGGCCAGCCGGATATCGCCATAGCCCGGCATGGCGAAGTTGCGGAACTGGTCGGGGCCGATGACATCCACCGCGTCGCCCATCGCCATGAGTTCGCCGGCGACCCGCTCGAGCGTGCGGACCACGCCGTTGACCTGCGGCCGCCAGGCGTCGGAGACGATCAGCAGCTTCATCACGCGCGCCGCATCAGGCAGGGGCGCATCAGGCGGGCAGGACTTCGCGGAAGCGTTCGGGAGCGCGCCGAGTGGCGGCCCAGTCGAGCAGCTCGAAGCGGCCATCCGCATGCTCGACTAGCGCGGTGCAGCTTTCCACCCAGTCGCCGTCGTTCATGTACATGACGCCGTTTACCATGCGCATCTCGGCGTGGTGAATGTGGCCGCAGATGACGCCATCGAGGCCCCGGCGCTTCGCCTCGCCGGCCAGGGCGACCTCGAAGCGGTCGATGGCCTTCACGGCCTCCTTCACTTGGCGCTTCAGCCATTGCGAAAGCGACCAATAGGGGTAGCCGCATTTCCTCCGCGCGAGGTTGAACCAGCGGTTGAGAACCAGCGCCGTGTCGTAGGCCCAGTCGCCGAGATAGGCGAGGAACTTGGCGTAGCGGATCACGCCGTCGAACTCGTCGCCATGGATCACCAGGAAGCGGCGGCCATCCGCGCCTTCATGCACGGCCTCGCGCATCAGCTTCACGCCGGCGACTTCGAGGCCGAGCCATTCGCGGAACATCTCGTCGTGGTTGCCAGGGATGTAGATCACCTTCGTGCCGCGCTGGGCCAGAGCCAGTACCGCGCGCATCACCTCGTCGAATTCGTTGTGCCAGTACCAGGATTTGCGGAGCCGCCAGCCGTCGATGACGTCGCCGACGAGGTAGAGCTGCTCGCATTCCACGCGGGCCAGGAAATCCAGCAGCATGTCCGGGCGCGAACCGCGGGTGCCGAGGTGGATGTCCGAGACGAAGATACTTCGGACCTGCATCGGTGACGACATCACTTCTGCTCGCTTCTGTGCATAACCTTGCAAATGCGTTGTAAATCTTCGGCTTGCACGTGAATCTTACATGACCTCCGCGCCCGGCGCATGTCTCGCGATGGCCATCGAGCCGACTTCGAATCGTCGCGGACGAGGTGGTATGCGAAGCGCTTCATGTTCGTGATCTTCAACCCGGCGGCGGGCTCAGCCCGGCGCCGCAAACTTGCTCGCGCGCTCGGTGTGCTGGGTGCGGACGTCGTGCTGGCGGAGACCTCCGGGCCGGGCGATGCACGCCGGCTGGCGGCCGAGGCGGCACTAGCCGGTCAGGATTGCGTGATCGCGGCCGGCGGGGATGGGACGATCGCCGAAGTCGCGGCCGGGCTGGCCGGCACGGGCGCGGCACTGGGCATCCTGCCCTTCGGCACGGCGAACGTGCTGGCGCTGGAACTGGGCCTGCCGCGCGACGCTGCCGCCGCGGCACGGGTCATCGCCACGGGACGCGAGGCGACAATCCATCCGGGCCTCGCCGGCGGGCGGCTCTTCGTGCAGATGCTCGGAGCGGGGCTGGATGCGGCGGTGGTGCATGGGCTGTCGCCACGGCTGAAGCGGGCGCTCGGCAAGGGAGCCTATGTCTGGCAGACGCTGCGCGAACTGGCGCGGCACGACTTCCCGCCGCTGCGCTTTTCAGCCGATGGCGGCGCCTGGGAAGAGGCGTCCAGCGTGATCGTCACCAAGGGGCGGCTTTATGCTGGGCGGCACTTGGTGGCGCCGGGTGCCTCGCCGTTACAATCGGGCTTCACGCTCGTGATCCAAGCGCGCGGCGGGCGCGGCGCGGCGATGCTGGCAGGGGCCGCGCTGCCCTTGAACGCGGTGCACCGCCTCCCCTTCATCACACTGCGCCGCTGCGGGTCGGTGGCGCTGGAGGGTGTGGGCGTCCGGACGCAATGCGATGGGGACCGAGGGCCGGAACTGCCGCTTCGCGTCACGGATGCGCCGGACGTCCTGCGAGTGCGGGTTCCTTGATGAGCCAGGGGATGTCCTCCCGGCGCGCGATACCCTCGAAGACCGGCCGGGCGAAGTAGAAGCCCTGCATGTAACGCCCACCGACGCGGCGCAGCGCTTCGACCTCGCCGATCCGCTCGACGCCCTCGACGACGACCTTGATGCCGATGGCTGCGGCCAGCGACATGACGCTGGCGACGATGGCCAGGCGTACCCGGTCATGGTCGCAGTTCCGGACCAACGCGCGGTCGAGCTTGATGATGTCCGGCTTGAGCTCCGCCAGCCGCGACAGGCCCGAATACCCCGTTCCGAAATCGTCGAGCGCGACCATGAAGCCATGGCGGCGGTATTCCTCGACGATTGCGAGGAGGTGAGCACTATCGGCGATATCTTCCTGCTCGACGAATTCGAAGGTGAGGCGATCCAGCGGAAACCCAGTCCGCTTGGCCGCATCCAGGGTCTTGCGGATGCAGGCCCGTGGTTCATAGACCGCGTTCGGCAGGAAATTGATGTTGAGGCGGCTCTCGACGCCGAGGCGTGCGGCCATTTCGATGGCTTTCACGCGGCAGGCCTGGTCGAAGGCATAGCGATTTTCGCCGGTGACCTGCAACAGGATCGTCCCGGCCCCCTCCCCGCCCGCGCCTCGAACCAGAGCCTCGTGAGCGTCGATGCGATTCTCCTGGACATCCACGATCGGCTGGAAGGCCATGGTGAACGGGAAGATGGGCTGGTCTTCCTTACACGCCGCGCAGTTGGTCGGAGATCTCGCCATGTTGCTGCAACAACCCGCCGGCCTCCGCTACCGAAACGGTAACCCAGATGTAATGCCGCGTGGCGTCTTCCCGATTCAGCCCTGGCGTGGTGGCATGCGGCAACTCTTGGAGAGACCAGCATGACCATCGGCTTCCGCATCCGTCCCATCACCGAACGTGTCGACGCTTCGATCGTCGAGCGTGCCAGCAAGGTGCCCGTCGCAAATATCGGCGACGTGATGAACCGGCTGCAGGCGTTCGGCGGCACCTTCCATTCCTTCGGCGGCAAGAAGCGGCTCGTCGGCCCGGCCTTCACCGTCAAGGCGCGCTCGGGCGACAACCTGCTGCTGCATCGCGCAGTGGATATGGCATTGCCGGGCGACATCATCGTCTGCGACGGCAATGGCGACCTGACCGTGGGGCTTATGGGCGACCTGATGCTGGGCCATGCCACCAAGCGCAAGCTCGGCGGCGTGATCGTGGACGGCGCGGTGCGCGACATCTATTCGCTCGCGAAGATGGACCTGGGCGTCTGGGCGCGCGGCCACACGCCGGCGGGTCCGTTCAAGGATGGCCCCGGCGAGATCGGCTACGCCGTCTCCTGCGGCGGCCAGGTGGTCATGCCGGGCGACCTGATCTGCTGCGACGAGGACGGCATCGTGGTGGTGCCGATGGCGGAGGCCGCGAAGGTGATGGCCGATGCCGAGGCGCATCAGGCCAAGGAGATCAAGGCCGAGAAGGACATCCAGGCTGGCACCTGGCCGCGCGACTGGGTGTTGGCGAGCCTAAAGGAAAAGGGCTGCGAGGGGGTCTAGAGCCGGCTAGTACGGAAAGGCAACACCTCGAAGAATCCGGTCGCGAATAGCGACCGGCGCGCGGCGACCAACTTCCCAGCCTGGCAGGCCAATCCTGAGGCCTGAAGCCAAGCCCGCGAAGCGGGCGCCGACGCCTGAAGCAATAAAAAAGGGCGGTCCTTTCGGACCGCCCTTTTCAATGTGCGAGCAACGAAGCCCGCAGAATTCAGCCCGCCTTCAGGTTGACCGCGGACGTCTTGCCGCGCTCTTCCGTCAGGTCGAAGGAAATCTGCTGACCGTCATTGAGACCCTGAAGGCCAGCGGCCTGGACGGCCGTGATGTGCACGAACACATCGGAGCCACCACCGGCCGGCGAAATGAAGCCGTAACCCTTGGTCGCGTTGAACCACTTAACGGTGCCTGAAGCCATCCGCTTAGTCTCCTGATCTTATGCGTGTGGGAATTTCCACAAGCAAATGCCAACTCGAGCCGGACAAACGGTACGCATCCAGCTGGTCTTTAGGAGAACGTCTGGGATCGGCACGGCAAGACGAAGGCCTCATCAAAATCGCAGATCGCGCCGCCGGAGTCAAACATTACCGTGGGCCCAGGCGCCATGCGCGACACGCAAATCGTGTGGCCTGGCGGACAAAAAAGAAGGCGGCCCTTGCGGACCGCCTTCCCCTTTTCGTGCAGGCAAGTGACTTGGACTTAGAAGTCCATGTCGCCCATGCCGCCCATGCCGCCGCCGCCACCCTGCGGGGCAGACGACTTGGCCGGACGCTCGGCAACCATCGCTTCGGTGGTGATCAGCAGCGAGGCGACCGAGGCCGCATCCTGCAGAGCCGTACGAACGACCTTGGTCGGGTCGATGATGCCGGCCGCAACCAGGTCCTTGTACTCGTCGAGCTGCGCGTCGTAGCCGAACACCCACTCGCCGCTACGGAGCACTTCGCCCGCAACCACGGCGCCGTCCTTGCCGGCGTTCTGAGCGATCTGCTTCAGCGGCGCCTGAACCGCCTTGCGGACGATCTCGATGCCGACCTGCTCGTCGCTGTTCAGGCCCTTGAGCCCGCCCAGGTTGGTCGAGCAACGCAGAAGCGCGGTGCCGCCACCGGGGACGATGCCTTCCTGAACGGCGGCGCGCGTGGCGTGCAGCGCGTCGTCAACGCGATCCTTGCGCTCCTTCACTTCCACTTCGGTGCTGCCACCGACGCGGATCACGGCAACGCCACCGGCCAGCTTGGCCAGACGCTCCTGCAGCTTCTCACGGTCGTAGTCCGAGGTGGTCTCCTCGATCTGCGCCTTGATCTGCTCGCAACGGCCCTTGATGGCTTCCTTGTCACCAGCGCCGTCGACGATGGTGGTGTTTTCCTTCTCGATGCGGATGGTCTTGGCCTTGCCAAGCATCGCCAGCGTGACGGTCTCGAGCTTGATGCCGAGGTCCTCGCTGATGAGCTCGCCACCGGTCAGGATCGCGATGTCTTCGAGCATCGCCTTGCGACGATCGCCGAAGCCAGGCGCCTTGACGGCCGCAATCTTCAGGCCGCCACGCAGCTTGTTGACCACGAGCGTGGCGAGAGCCTCGCCTTCCACGTCCTCGGCGATGATGACGAGCGGACGGCCGCTCTGCACCACGGCCTCGAGCAGCGGCAGCATCGGCTGGAGCTGGGAGAGCTTCTTCTCGAAGATCAGCACGTAGGGCTGGTCCATCTCCGCGACCATCTTCTCCGCATTCGTAATGAAGTACGGGGAGACATAGCCACGGTCGAACTGCATGCCCTCGACGACGTCGAGCTCGGTCTGGATGCTCTTGGCTTCCTCGACCGTGATCACGCCCTCATTGCCGACGCGCTCCATGGCGGAAGCGATCATCTCGCCGATTTCGGTCTCGCCATTGGCAGAGATCGAACCGACCTGCGCCACTTCGGCAGAGGTCGAGATCTTCTTCGTCTTGCTCTCGAGCTCGGCGACGATGTGGGCGACGGCCTTGTCGATGCCGCGCTTCAGATCCATCGGGTTCATGCCGGCGGCAACCGCCTTGGCGCCCTCGCGGACGATAGCCTGGGCCAGAACCGTCGCGGTGGTCGTGCCGTCACCGGCCGTGTCGTTGGTCTTCGAGGCCACTTCGCGCACCATCTGGGCGCCCATGTTCTCGAACTTGTCGAAAAGCTCGATTTCCTTGGCGACCGTCACGCCGTCCTTCGTGATGCGCGGGGCACCGAAGGACTTGTCGATCACCACGTTGCGGCCCTTGGGGCCCAGCGTCACCTTCACGGCGTCGGCCAGGATGTCCA
>JAQGHY010000227.1 GCA_028291455.1 Rubritepida sp.
CCTTCATGCGCAACCAGGGCCTCGGCTGGGTCATGGCCGAATACGGCATGCTGCCCCGCGCGACCCATACTCGTGGCGACCGCGAGGCCGCCCGCGGAAAGCAGTCCGGCCGCACGCAGGAGATCCAGCGCCTGATCGGCCGCAGCCTGCGCGCCGTGGTGGACCGCAAGGCTATGGGCGAGATGACCATCACCCTCGATTGCGACGTGATCAACGCCGATGCCGGCACCCGCTGCGCCGCCATCACCGGCGCCTGGGTCGCGCTGCATCTCGCCTTCCAGCATTGCTTGAAGAACAACATCATGAGCGCGATCCCGCTGCGCGACCACGTTGCCGCCGTCTCCTGCGGCATCGCCGGCGGCGAGGCGATCCTGGACCTCGACTATGCCGAGGACAGCGCGGCCGATGCCGATGCGAACTTCGTGCTGACCGGCGCTGGCAACCTCGTCGAGGTGCAGGCCACGGCCGAGGGCGCACCCTTCAGCGAGGCGCAGTTCCTCGCCATGCTCGACATGGCGCGTGACGGCGTGTCGAAGCTGGTGCTGGCGCAGAAGGCCGCCGTTGGGCTGTGACGCGGCGGCTCGAACCTGGACGGCTGGTCCTGGCCAGCCACAATGCGGGCAAGCTGCGCGAATTCTCCGCGCTGCTGGCACCACACGGGCTGGAGCTGGTCTCCGCCGGCTCGCTCGGCCTGCCGGAGCCTGAGGAGACGGGCGACACCTTCATCGCCAATGCCACGATCAAGGCCCTGGCGGCGATGCGGGCGACTGGCCTGCCGGCGCTGGCCGACGACAGCGGCTTGGAAGTCGCGGCGCTGGGCGGCCAGCCTGGCGTGCGCACCGCCGACTGGGCGATCCGCCCCGACGGCCCGCGCGACTACGCCGCCGCCATGGCCCGCATCGCATCGGAAGATTCGAGCGCCGATCGCCGCTGCGCCTTCGTCGCCGTGCTGGTCCTGACTTGGCCGGACGGCCACACCGAGGCCTTCGAGGGCCGCGCCGAGGGCCATTGGGTCGCGCCGCCGCGCGGGCCGCAGGGCTTCGGCTACGATCCGATGTTCGTCCCCGAAGGCGAGACGCTGACCTTCGGCGAGATGACGCCGGAGCAGAAGGCCCGGCACAGCCATCGCGCCCGCGCCTTCGCCGCACTGGCCGCCGCCTGCCTCTGACGGCCCGGGAATTCTTCGCTGCCCATGTCACATCCGGGCGCGCCCCCTCGTCATGTGGGTGAACGTGCATGATGCACGACGGAGACGATGATGACCCCGCGCCTGAAAACTCCCTTCAAGAGCATCCCCGCCGGCCTCAAGGCGATGATGGCCGTCGAAGCCAGCATCGTGGATAGCGGCCTCGAGCACAGCCTGATGGAGCTGGTGAAGATGCGGGCGTCGCAGATCAACGGCTGCGCCTTCTGCCTGCACATGCACGCCACCGAAGCCCGCGCCCATGGCGAGACCGAGATGCGGCTGTACCTGCTGAACGCCTGGCGCGAGTCCCCGCTCTACAGCGAGCGCGAGCGGGCGGCCCTGGGTTGGACGGAAGCCCTGACCCTGGTCGCCGCGACCGGCGCCCCGGATGCGGATTACGACCGGCTGAAGGCCGCCTTCAACGATGACGAGCAGGCCAACCTCACCTTGCTGATCGGCTCCATAAACCTGTGGAACCGGTTGCAGATCGGCTTCCGTGCGGTACATCCGGTCCAGGCGGTGCATGCCGCGGCCTGATGAGGCCACGGCACTCTTCCAGGCGCAGCGGCCGCGTCTGCTGCGCCTGGCCTATCGCATGCTGGGTTCGGTGGCGGAGGCGGAGGATGTCGTCCAGAACGCCTGGCTGCGCTGGCAGCGAGCCGACCGGACGGAGGTGCGGGAGCCCGCGTCCTTTCTTTCGCGCATCGTCACCCGCCTCTGCCTCGACGCCATGAAGACGGCACGCGCGCGGCGAGAGATCTATATCGGCCCCTGGCTGCCCGAACCCATGGTGGAGGAGCCGGAGCAGCCGGATCAGGACGAGCTGACGCTCACGCTGATGATGGCGCTGGAACGTCTCTCGCCGCTAGAGCGAGCGGCCTTCCTGCTGCACGACGTCTTTGGGTTGGCGCTGGATGAGGTCGCGACGACCCTGGACCGGGATGCCGCTGCGGTGCGCCAGCTCGCCGTGCGCGCTCGCCGTCACGTGCAGGCCGCCCGCCCGCGCTATCCGGTCGAGCGCGAGGAGGGCGAGCGGATCGCCCGCGCCTTCTTCGCCGCCTCGACCGGAGGTGACATCGACGGGCTGCGGGCCATGCTGAGCCGCGACGTGATCCTGCAAGCGGATGGCGGCGGGAAGGTGAACGCCTTTCGCCGACCGATCTTGGGGTTGGACCGGATGCTGCGCCTCTATGGCGGGCTTCATCGAAAGGAAGTCGCCCAGGGGTCGGCGTTTATCGCGCCGATGTGGATCGACGGCCTGCCCGGCTATGTCAGCCTGGAGCGGGGCCCGCTTCTGCAGACCACGGCCTTGGCCATTGAGGCGGGCCGCATCGTCGGCATCTACATCACCCGAAACCCCGACAAGCTGAGCCACATCGCGAAGGGGCTGGCGGGGCATGGATTGGCGCGCCGCATTGATCCGGCAGGTGCCGGTGACGATTCTATTCTAGACTCGGCGCCCCCAGGAGATTTGAACGATGGATGCTGGCTATGTCTCGGCCCTCGCGGCGCTGGCCGGTTCCGCGATCGGCGCGCTTGCGTCGCTGGCAACGACCTGGCTCACGCAATCCTCGCAGCTTCAGGCGACGCAGCGCCTGCAGGACCGCGCCCGCCGCGAGGCCCTCTATGTCGAATTCATCCATGAGGCATCGAAGCTCTTCGTCGATGCCTTCGAGCACGAGTTGGAGGATCCGGCCAAGCTGATGAAACTCTACGCGATCGTGAGCACGCTCCGCCTCTTCGGCCAACCACGGACCTTGCGGGAGGCAGAGCTCGTTATGAACCGGGTCGGCGCCGCCTATTTCGAACCGAACAAGGATGTGCGGCTCTTCGCCGATATCGCCCCGAAGAGCGAGTTGGACCCCCTCTACGCTTTCAGCCAGGCCTGCCGGGAAGAACTCGCGCTCGTGCGGTCGGTCCGGAACTGAACACGTGAACTCGCAAAGGATGCTCACCCTTGAATAAGATCGGCCCGACCACGAATGACGCCGGGATCGGCATCCGCGCCATGGTTCCGGCGGATGCGGCCGAACTCCTGCGGCTGATGAAGGCGATCGTCACCTATGAGCGTGGCCGCGACTTCCGGCTGGACGAGGCCGAACTGCTGCGGCGCGGTTTTGGCGAAAGGCCGGATTTCGGTGCCTTCGTCGCGGATGCCGGCGGCGGGAAGCTGGTCGGCATGGCCGTCCACTACGAAATCCCGTTCATGCACAGTCTGCGGCCGCTGCTCATGATGAAGTGGCTGTTCATCGATCCCGGATGCCGCGGGGGCGGGGTCGGGCGCAGGCTGCTTCAGCGCATGGCGCGCCATGCGCTCGCGACCGGGCATGACCGGTTCTGCTGGTTCGTCCTGAAGGACAATGCTCCCGCGCAAGCCTTCTATCGCGGGCTGGGGGCCACCCCTGATCCCGATTGGGATCGCTGGATGCTGGCCTCCGAAGCCCTCGGCACGGTCGCCGCCGGCTGAGGCTGGCATGTGAAGTTTTCGTGATTTTGCAGCGTGGACCTCCGAAGAGGCGTTGCATCGCAGCATGAAGAACATCGTCGATCCCGATAGCCGCATGAAGCTCCTGGTCGCGGAGCGCAATCGGAAGATGGCGAGCTCCGCCCACGCCTATGTGCGCGGCAGCACGGCGCGCTTCTACGAATGGCTTGAGACGTCGGACGCCGCCGTCCTGCCAAAAGGCCCGGAAGCCTGGATTTGCGGCGACTGCCATATCGGAAATCTCGGCCCGGTCGCGAGCGCCGATGGCGCGCTGGCGATTCAGATCCGCGACCTCGATCAGACCGTGATCGGCAATCCCGCGCACGACATCATCCGCCTCGGCCTCTCTCTGGCCATGGCGGCGCGCGGCTCGGACCTGCCGGGCGTCACCACCGTCCGCATGCTGGAGCGCCTGACGGACGGCTATGAATCCGCCTTCGAGCCGGAACTGCTGGGCAAAAGGCCCGAAACCGAGATGCCGAACGCCATCGGCCGGGTCATGAAGGAGGCGGCCAAGCGGTCCTGGAAGCACCTTGCCGATGACCGGATCGAGGGCATCGAGCCGGTGATTCCGCTTGGAAAGCGCTTCTGGCCCCTCACCGCCGAGGAGCGCGAGGCGGTGGACGCCCTCTTCACCGACCCCTCCGTCCAGAAGCTGGCGACGGTGCTGCGCTCCCGGGACGACGACGCTCCCGTCCGCGTGCTGGACGCGGCCTACTGGCAGAAGGGATGCAGCTCGCTCGGCCGGCTGCGGCTGGCCGTCCTGGTCGCCGTAGGCAAGGGCAAGGCGGAGCGCCACTGCCTCATGGATGTGAAGGAGGCCATCGCGGCCGCCGCCCCGCGCAGCCCCACCGCCAGCATGCCGCGGGACAATGCCGAGCGGGTGGTGACGGGGGCGCGGAGCCTCTCGCCTCACCTCGGCGAGCGCATGCTCTCCGCCCGTCTGCTGGGCAAATCGGTCTTCATCCGGGAGTTGCTGCCGCAGGACCTGAAGCTCGAGATCGAGCGCCTCACGGTGGACGAGGCGATGAGCGTCGCGGATTGCTTGGCCCAGGTCGTGGGCCGGGCGCATGCCAGGCAGCTCGACGCATCGAGCCGGAAGCAATGGCTCGGCGAGCTGAGTAAGAACCGATCCAAATCGCTCGACGTCCCCTCCTGGCTGTGGAAATCCGTCGTGTCTCTCATCTCGACGCATGAGGCGGCCTATCTCGAGCATTGCCGTCGCTACTCCATGGAAGAGGCGGCCTGAGCGTGATCCGCTGAGGCGAAGTCGCCTCTCCGTCCCGAAGCGCGCCTGCTCCGGCGCAGCTTGGGGGCGGGGCAAAATCCTGCTATCGCCGCCCCATGCGCGCCCTCCAGCTTCTCGCCGACCGTGACCTCCGACTGATGGACATCGAACCGCCGCCGCCTCCGGGCCCCGGCGAGGTGCAAATCGCCATGCGCGCGGTCGCGCTCAACCACATCGACGTCTGGGGCTGGCGCGGCATGGCCTTCGCCAAGCGCACCTTGCCGATCAGCGTCGGCGCCGAGGGCGTGGGCGACATCGCCGCGATGGGCGCCGGCGTGACGGGCTTCGCACCGGGGCAGATGGTGGTGCCCTATGGTGGCCTGACCTGCGGCACCTGCAAGGAGTGCCGGGCCGGACGCGACAACCTCTGCGAGAACATCGCGGGCATCCGCGGCTTCCATGTGGACGGCTTCGCGCGGGGGCTGATCAACGTGCCGGCGCGGGTGGTGGTGCCGGTGCCGCCGGGCGTCACTGTCGAGGACGCGGCCTGCGCAGGGATCACCTTCTCCACGGTGCAGCACATGCTCTTCGACAATGCGCGGCTGGAGCCGGGCGAGACGGTGCTGGTGCATGCGGCGGGGTCGGGCATCGGTACGGTGGCGGTGCGGATGGCCAAGGCGATCGGCTGCACGGTCATCGGCACGGTGGGTGATGAGGCCAAGGCGGAGAAGGCCCGGGCGCTCGGCGTCGACTATGTGGTGAACTACAATACCGACCGCTTCGAGAGCGTCGCCCGCCGCATCACCGGCAAGCGCGGCGTGGATGTGGTCTTCGAGCATGTGGGTGCGGCCACCTGGGCGGGCTCGCTGCTGAGCCTGAAGATGGGCGGGCGTCTGGTCACCTGCGGCAGCACCAGCGGCATCTCGGCCGAGACCAACCTGATGATGATCTTCCAGCGCCAGCTGCGGATCCAGGGCAGTTTCGGCGCCACCCTGCGCAACATCGCCGAGGGGCTGGCGAAGATGGCGCAGGGCGTGCGCCCGGTGGTCGATACGGTGCTCGGCATGGAGCGCTTCCAGGAAGGCCTGGCTCGGCTCGAGGCGCGCAACGTCTTCGGGAAGATCGTCATCAAGCTGTGAAGCGACTTCAGCCGCTTGGGGAATGGGCGGTCGCACTTATTGCGCGCGCGGTTTTTGCGGCGCTTCGGGCGCTGGGGCCGGACCGCGCCTCCAACCTCGGCGCCTGGGCGGGCCCGATCGTCGGCGTCTGGACGCGCAATCACAAGCACACGCTGGAAAACCTGCGGCTCGCCTTTCCGGAGAAGACCGAGGCGGACCGGACGGCGATCGCGCGGGCGGCCTGGTCCAACCTTGGCCGTACCGTCTGCGAATACCCGCATCTGGAAGCGCTCTTCGACGTGGAGGGCGGCCGCGTCGAGGCCGACGAGGCCTCGCACCGGCGCTTCGCGGAGCTGCGGGAATCCGGCAAGCCCGCCATCGTCTTCGCAGCGCATCTGGGGAATTGGGAGCTGCCGGCGGTGGCTGCCTTCAAGCTCGGCCAGCCCGCGGCCATCCTCTACCGCACGCCGAACAACAAGCACGTCGCCGCCGATATCGTGGCGATGCGCGAACCCATCATGGGACGGCTGATCCCGGCGGGGATGACGGCGCCGATCCGCATGGCGGAGGCGCTGGACCAGGGGCTGACGCTTGGCATGCTGGTGGACCAGCGCTTCGGACGAGGCCCGCGGGTGCCGTTCTTCGGCCATCCGGTGGCAGCGAACCCCTTCCTGGCCCGGCTGGCACGGCGCTTCGAGGTGCCGGTTCGCGGGCTGCGCGCCATCCGCCTCCCCGACAACCGCTTCCGCCTCGAACTGACCGAACCGCTGGACCTGCCGCGCGACGCCGCCGGCAAGATCGACGTGGAGGCCAGCACCGCGATGGTCAACGCGATCATCGAGGGCTGGGTGCGGGAGACCCCGGGGCAATGGCTCTGGATGCACCGGCGCTGGCGGGCCTGAAGCGGCTCAGTCGACCGTAATCCCGTTCTCGCGGATCAGCCGGCCGTTGCGGTCGAACTCCTCTGTCAGGAAGGCATCGAATGCGGCGCGCGGCATCGGCCGTGTGGTCAGCCCCACCTGCGCCAGCCGTGCGGCGCTCTCTGGTTCGGCGAGGATCGTGGTGATGCTGTCGTGCAGCCGGGCCAGGATCGGCGCCGGCACCTCGGCCCGCGCCACCATCCCGAACCAGGAATTCGACACCACGCCATGGACGCCGACCTCGTCGAAGGTCGGCACCTCCGGCAGCAGCGGGTGGCGGGCGGTATCCGAGACGGCGATGGCGCGTACGCGGTTGTCGCGGATGGCGGGCAGCGCGTCGGGCAGGTTGGCGAACATCAGGTCGACCTGGCCGCCCATGACGTCCGTGATCGCCTGGGACGAGCCGCGATAGGGCACATGCGTCATCGGCACGCCGGTGGCGGCCCGGAAGCTCTCGCCGCCCAGATGCAGCGATGTCCCGGTGCCCGAGGAGGCATAGGACAGCCCGCCCCGCGCCCTCGCCGCGGCGATGACATCGGCCACGGTGGCGAGGTTCAGCGCGGGATTGGCGATCAGCACATGCGGGTTGAAGACGAGGAAGGTGACGCCGGTGAAGTCGCGCCGCGCATCGAAGGGCGTGTTGCGGATCAGGGTGGCGTTGATGGTGAAGCTATTGGCGACCAGCAGCGCCGTGTAGCCATCCGCCGGCAGCTTCGCCACGGCATCCGTGCCGATCACGGTGCCGCCGCCGGGCCGGTTGTCGATGATCGCGCCCTGTCCAAGCATTTCCTGCAGCCGCGGCTGCAGCAGCCGGGCCACCACGTCGAGCGAGCCGCCCGCCGTGAACGGCACCACGAAGCGCAACTGCCGTGCGGGCCAAGTTTGGGCGAGGGCTGGCGCGCAAAGCGGCAGGAACGGCGCGCCAAGCAGCAGGCGGCGGGGCAGGCGGGGGCTGGTCATGGCGAAATCCGGAGGGTTCGCTCCGACGGAGCAAACCCGGTGCCACAGGGTCAGAGAATCCAGCCCAGTGCGCTGATTCCCATCCAGATCAGCGCTCCGACCACGCAGGTCGCAAAGATGCAGCCGAGCAAAGTCACCAGCGCGCCGACACCCACCACGCGGCTATCCGCCTCGACGACGCCGAGCGACATGATGATGGTGCCGAAGGCCGGCGGGCCGTTGGTGCCGGGCCCCGGCAGGATGAGCATGACCGCGGCGAAGACCGTCAGCCAACCCACGAGCCGGTCACCCGTGGCGCTGACGAAGAAGCCCTCACGCGGTTTCACGAAGCGCTCGATGCGCTTCATCCAGGAGCTGGAGGAGCCCGCCAGCCGCAGCAGATCCTCGCGCTTGATGGATTGCCGGGCGATGAAGCGCGGCAGCTTCGGCACCCGCCGGCCCATCCCCATCTGCACGCCCAGGATCAGCATGGGAATGCCGAAGACCGAGGCCATGCCCGGCAGCAGCGAGGGCAGGCAGAGCAGGAGGATCAGCAGGCCGAAGGCGCGGTCGCCAAACGCTTCCGCCATTTCACCCAGGGTGATGCGGGCTCCGGGAAACTGTGCGGCCACCTCCGCGACAATGCGCGAAATGGGGGCGAGGTGCTCATCGTGAAGATCGGGCGCTGTCTGTGTTGGGCCGTCCAAACCGGTTGTCCTTGGTTAAACCCTGAACCCGGTGAAAGCTCCCGGCATGCGGGAAACTACCGGGATGCGCGCATGAATCCAGTGAAATGTTTCGTTCTGGGCCAGGAGCCATACAAATTGCTGCGTCGCCGCGGTCCGGACGGGTCCGACCGCGGCTTGCAGCATTACGCGCCGGTAAAGGCGGGCTTCCGCTTTTCCATAAAGGCGCGGCGGCCTTCGCGGTAATCGGCGCTGTCGAAGCAGGCGCTCTGGGCCTCGGCGATCGCCGCCATGTCGCGGTCCTCGGCATCGGCCAGCACCGCGCGCACGGTGCGCTTGTTCGCCAGCAGCGAGAGCGGCGCGTTCACGGCGATGGTGGAGGTGATCTTCGCGACCTCGTTGTCCAGCGTCTCGGCCGGGAAGAGCTTGTTGATGAGGCCCATGCGCTCGGCCTCCTCGGCGGAGAGGCGATTGCCGGTCATCAGGATGAAATGCGCCTGCGCCGGGCCGACCAGCGAGACCAGGTTGCCGACCATGTCGAAGCCATAGGCGATGCCGAGCTTGGCGGCCGGAATGCCGAATTCGCTGCCCGTCCCGGCGATGCGCATGTCGCAGGACATGGCGATGCCGAGCCCGCCGCCCATGCAGAAGCCCTGGATTTTGGCGATCACGGGCTTGGGGAATTCCAGCAGCTTCTTACGGCCGAGGCTGGTCTTTTCGTTGTAGTGCTTCTGCGCCTCGGCATCCGAGCGGTTTTTCTCGAACTGGCTGATATCCGCACCCGAGACGAAGGCCTTGCCGCCGGCGCCTTCCAGCACGACGCAGCGGATGGCGGGGTCGGCCGCGAAGGCGTCCAGCGCCTCGGCCATGCCGTCCCACATCGCGATGCTCATCGCGTTGCGCTTCTCGGGCTGGTTGAACACCACCGTGCCGACGCCGTCCGCACTGCGCGCGAGGATCTTGCCCTCGGCGAAAACCATCTCAGCCATCGTCAAGCTCCCAGTACCTTTGCCGCGCGCAGGGCGGCGATTTCGTCGCTCGTCAGCCCGGCTTCCGCCAGGATCTCGTCGGCATGCTCGCCCAGGCCCGGCACGCCGCGCCGGATGCCGGGCTTATGCCCCTCGATGTTGATCGGCGTGCGCACCACGCCCGCCGTGCCGAGCTTCGCATGCGGTATCTGCCAGACCATGTCCAGATGCTCGACCTGGGGGTCCTCGAAGACCTCCTGGATATTGTTGATTGGCCCGCACGGGATGCCGGCTGATTCCAGCTTGGCGATCCAGTATTCGGAGGAGTGCTGGCTGGTCACCTCGCCGATGGCGGCGTTCAGCGCCGCGCGGTCCCTGGTGCGGCCCTCCGAGGTCTTCCACTCCGGCTTTTCCAGCCATTCCTCGCGGCCGGCGGCGCGGCAGAAGACGTCCCACAGCTTGGGCGAGGACGCCGCGATGTTGATCGGCTTGTCGGAGCTCGGGAACACGCCCATCGGTGTGTTCACCGGATGGTCGTTGCCCGCCTGGCCCGCGACCTCGCCCTTCTGCAGCCAGCGCGTGGCCTGGAAGTCGAGCATGAAGACCTCGGCCTCCAGCAGGCTGGTATGGACGTAGCGGCCCTTGCCGGTTTTCTCCCGTTCGAACAGCGCCATCATGATCGCCAGCGCCAGCAGGTTGCCCGCCGTCAGGTCGTTGATGGGGATGCCGACGCGCATCGGGCCGCGCCCGGGCTCGCCGGTGATGGTCATCAGGCCGCCCATGCCCTGGGCGATCTGGTCCACGCCGCCGCGCTTGGAATAGGGCCCGGTCTGGCCGAAGCCGGAAATGCTGGCATAGACCAGCCGCGGATTGATGGCCGACAGCGTCGCATAGTCGATCTTCAGGCGGTGCTTCACCTCCATGCGCATGTTCTCGACCACGATATCGGCTGTGGCGGCGAGGCGCAGGAAGGCGGCGTGGCCCGCGGGGCTCTTGAGGTCGAGCGCGATGCAGCGCTTGTTGCGGTGCAGGTTCGTGAAGTCGAACCCGTCCCGGCTGCCGCCCATGGCGTCGTTGCTGACGGGGGGCTCGATGCGGATGATGTCCGCGCCCCAATCGGCCAGGTGGCGGACGCAGGTTGGTCCCGCCCGCGCCAGCGTCAGGTCGAGGACGCGAAGTCCGTTGAGCGGAAGGGTGGTGCTCGCTTGCGCGGCCGCTGCGCTGTCATCCGGCATGTTCTTGTCTCCCTACATCCTCATGAGAATTACGCGCTGTGCCGCGGCATGAAAAGCCGCATCCGGACCAGGAGCCGAAAGATCGGCCCGAGCAGGAAGCTGCACATCAATGTCCGGCAGAGGTGGAAGCCCAGCACCAGCGGCACCGCAACGCCCAGCGCCTTGGCCGTCACGCCCATTTCCGGCATGCCGCCGGGCGCCATGCCTAGCATCACCGCGGCCGGCGGGAGGTCGGCCGCCCAGGCCAGGAAGATGCCGACGGCCGTGCAGAGCAGGCAGAGGAACAGCGAGGAGGCGAGCGAGGCATTCATCAGCCGCCGCGAGCCCATCAGGAAGTCGCGCGTCATCTTCTGCCCCAGCGTGGCGCCCATGCCGAGCTGCGCGCCATTGGTCATCCATTGAGGCACACCCGAGGGCAGCACGTTGAAGGCTGCCGCGGTGATGGCCAGCAGGCAGGGTCCGATCATCCAGGGATTGGCGAGGCCGGTGCGCCGCAGCGAGATCGCGGCCAGGAACCCCACCGCCAGCATGAGCACGAGGCCCATCGGCTCGATTGGGATGCGAGGCGCGAGGAAGGCGCTGCTGTCGCCATGCGGGGCGAAGGCCGAGAGCACCGGAGGCATGATCAGCACCACCACCAGCACGCGCACGGTCTGCGCCAGGGTAACAGGGGCGATCGGCGCATTCGCCCGCTGGGCCAGCACCGCCATGACGATGACGCCGCCAGGGATCGCCGAGAAATAGCCGGTGCTCGCATCGGTGCCGGCCATGCGCATGAAGATCGGCACGGCGGCGATGCCGGAGGCGATCGAGAGCAGGGAAGCGATAACGATCGTCGGCGCTGCCGAAAGCAATGCGCCCAGTACGGGGCCTGAAAAGGTCTGCCCGAAGGCGAGTCCGAGGGCGACGAGTGCGATGGGCCGCGTCGCCGGCGGGATCGAGACGGGCCGGAACCAGGAGAGCAGGGCGGTGCCGAACATGGCCCCGATCATCCAGGCCAGGGGGATGTGGAGGAGCGAAAAAAGCGCACCTCCGACGAAGGCCGCGAAGAGCGAGGCCAGGGGTATGAGGAGAGAGGGCGGGAGCATCACTGGTACACAGGATC
>JAQGHY010000294.1 GCA_028291455.1 Rubritepida sp.
GTCGACACGGTGACGCATGTGTTCAATCACGACCTGCCCAGCCTGCCGGAAAGCTATGTCCACCGCATCGGCCGCACTGGCCGCGCTGGACGCAGCGGCTTCGCGATCACGCTCTGCGACGCCGAGCAGCGTGCCTGGCTGCGCGATGTGGAGCGCGAAATCGGTCGTGCCCTGACCGTTCAAGCCGATCACCAGTGGCATTCGGAAGCGGCGCGGAACTCGACCATGCGCGCACCCGTGCTGGGCAACGCGCCGGTGAAGGTGATCAAGGTGGTAGAAAAGCGGGAGCGCAAAGTCTGGACCGAGGAAGAGAAGCTCCTCGCGCGGGCAGCGGCCAAGGCAGCCTGAGAGGGCGCTGATCGGGCTGGCTACAGGCTCTGCCGCCTTCTGGCGGCTGTCCAGGCGTGCCGCCGCTGGCAGACTCGGAGGCGCAGCGCAACCACTGCCTCGTGCTGACCGGAGCGCCAATTAGCCGCGACGCGAACATCTAACGACATCAGCAGGTTACGCAGCAGCGGTATGCAAATTGCGCCTTGCTGCGCTGCAGCATAACCCTTGACGGAATGGAAACTCATGAGTATCTAGATCGGAACTCGACAGTTTCCAATCCGGAAGGCGCGCATGCCCATCCCCTCATCCACTCGGCCTTTCCCACTTTCACGTATGTCCACATTGGCCGCGGCCATCGGCGCTGCCCTGGTGGTTGCGGGCTGCGATGAACGCCAGGCTGCCGCGCCCGCCGCCCCGCCGCCGCCCAACGTGACGGTCGTGACACTCCGCCAGCAACCCGTGGCTGTTACCACCGAACTCCCCGGCCGGACGTCCGCCTTCCAGACCGCCGAGGTCCGCCCGCAGGTCGGCGGCGTGATCCGCGAACGCCTCTTTACCGAGGGCGCCGAGGTCCAGGCCGGCCAGCCGCTCTACCAGATCGACCCGGCGCCCTATCAGGCCGCGCTCGACAGCGCGCAGGCGACGCTCGAGCGCAACCAGGCCACGGCGGCCTCGGCAGGGGTCACGGTGAACCGCTACCGCCCGCTGGTCCGCGCCCGCGCCGTCAGCCAGCAGGATCTCGACCTCGCCGAGGCCGGGTTGCGTCAGGCCCAGGCCGACGTCGCCCAGGGCAGGGCCTCCGTTGAGACTGCCCGCATCAACCTCGACTACACGAAGGTCACCTCGCCGATCGCAGGGCGCACCGGCCGCTCCACCGTGACGGCCGGCGCGCTGGCCACGTCCCAGCAGGCCGCTTCGCTCGTCACCATCACCCAGCTGGACCCGATCTATGTCGACGTGACGCAGCCGGCCGCGCGCGTGATGCGGCTGCGCCGCGACCTCGCCAACGGCACGCTGCGCCAGGACGGCGACGGCCAGGCGGTCGTCCACCTGACGCTGGAGGACGGCACCGAATATCCTGAGGCGGGCCGGCTCCAATTCTCCGAGGTCATCGTGGACCCGGGGACCGGCTCCATCACCATCCGCGCCGTCTTCCCCAATCCCAACGGCCAACTGATGCCCGGCCTCTTCGTGCGCGCCCGCATCGAGGAGGGCGTGACCGACCGCGCGATCATGGTCCCGCAGCAGGGCGTGACGCGCACGCCGCGCGGCGAGGCGACGGCTCTGGTCGTAGATGGCGAGGGGACCGTCGCGGCCCGCATCATCAAGGCCGATCGCGCCATCGGCACCGCCTGGCTCATCACCGACGGACTGCGTGAGGGCGACCGCGTGATCGTGGAAGGCGTCCAGCGCGCCCGGCCCGGCGGCAAGGTGAACGCCACCGAGACGACGCAGCAGGCGCTGAACGAGCGTGCGCAGGCTCCGGCACGCACCGCATCAGGTTCGCCCGCTCCGGCGCCGGCTCGTTAGGCGCGCATCATGGCCCGTTTCTTCATCGACCGCCCGATCTTCGCCTGGGTGCTCGCCATCGCGACCATGCTTATGGGCGTGCTGGCCGTCCGCTCACTGCCCATCGCGCAGTATCCGAGCATCGCGCCGCCCTCCATCTCCATTTCCGTGACCTACCCCGGCGCCTCCGCCGAGACGGTGCAGAGCACGGTCGTGCAGATCATCGAGCAACAGCTCAGCGGCATCGATAACCTGCTCTACTTCACCTCCGAGACCGGCAAGGACGGCAGCGCCTCCATCACGCTGAGCTTTGCCCAGGGCACCGACCCCGACACCGCCCAGGTGCAGGTGCAGAACAAGGTGGCGCTGGCCACGCCGCGCCTGCCGCAGGCGGTGCAGCAGCAGGGCCTGCGCATCGCCAAGGCGACGCGCAACTTCCTGCTTGTGGCGGGCTTCGTCTCCACCGATGGGCGCCTCACGAATATCGACATCGGCGACTTCATCGCCTCCAGCGTGCAGGATCCGCTGAGCCGCACGCCGGGCGTGGGTGACTACCAGCTTTTCGGCGCGCAATACGCCATGCGCATCTGGGTCGATCCCGCGAAGCTGCTGAACTTCAACCTCACGCCCTCCGACGTCACGACGGCCATCCAGGCGCAAAACGTGCAGATCGCCTCCGGCGAGCTCGGCGCCTTGCCTTCGGTGCCGGGGCAACAGCTCAACGCCACCATCATCGGCCCGTCCTACCTCCAGACCCCCGAGCAGTTCGGAGCCGTGCTCCTGAAGGTTCAGCCGGACGGCTCGCGCGTGCTGCTGCGCGACGTGGCGCGCGTGGAGCTGGGCGGCGAGAACTATGCCATCTCCACACGCTATAACGGCAACCCCGCTGCCGGCATCGCCATCAAGCTCGCCAGCGGCGCCAATGCCCTGGACACCGAGCAGGCCGTGCGCGCCACGATCGCGCGGCTGCGCCCGAGCTTCCCGGCCGGGGTGGAGGTCGTCTACCCCTACGACACCACGCCCTTCGTCCGCCTCTCCATCGAGGAGGTGGTGAAGACGCTGGTGGAGGCGATCGTCCTCGTCTTCCTGGTGATGTACCTCTTCCTGCAGAACTTCCGTGCGACGCTGATCCCGACCATCGCCGTGCCGGTCGTGCTGCTGGGCACCTTCGCGATGCTGCAGGCGCTGGGCTACAGCATCAACACGCTCACGCTCTTCGGCATGGTGCTGGCCATCGGTCTGCTGGTGGACGATGCCATCGTCGTCGTCGAGAACGTCGAGCGCCTGATGGAGGAGGAGGACCTCTCCCCCCTCGAAGCCACGCGCAAATCGATGGAACAGATCACCGGTGCCCTCGTGGGCATCGCGCTGGTGCTCTCGGCGGTGTTCCTGCCGATGGCCTTCTTCGGCGGCTCCACGGGCGTGATCTACCGGCAGTTCTCCATCACCATCGCGACGGCCATGGGCCTGTCGGTGCTGACGGCGCTGATCTTCACGCCCGCGCTCTGCGCCACGTTCCTGCGTAAGCCGACCAAGGCGAGCCATGAGCGGCGCGGCTTCTTCGGCTGGTTCAACCGCAACTTCGACCGCGGCTCGCACGGCTACCAGCGCGGCGTCGGCCATGCGCTCAAGCGGCCGGTACGAATGCTGCTCGTCTACGCCCTGCTGGTCGTCGGGATGGCCTTCATCTTCGTGCGGCTGCCCACCTCCTTCGTCCCCGACGAGGATCAGGGGACGCTCTTTATCCAGGTCTCGGCCCCGCCTGGCGCCACGGTAGAGCGCACGCAGCGGGCCGTGGACGAGGTCACGCGCTATCTTCTGGAGGAGGAGCGCGGCACCGTCGCATCGGTCTTCGGCATCACCGGCTTCAGCTTCGGCGGCCGCGGGCAGAATTCCGGCATGGCCTTCGTCAGCCTGCGACCCTGGGACGAGCGACCGGGCGCGCAGGGCAGCGCGCAGGCGCTGGCTGGCCGGGTGATGCGGCGTTTCGGCGGCTACCAGGATGCGATGATCTTCGCCTTCCCGCCGCCTGCCATCTCCGAGCTCGGCAATGCGACGGGCTTCGAGTTCCAGCTGCTCGATCGCGGGGGCCTGGGTCACACGCAGCTTCTGGCGGCGCGGAACCAGCTGCTGGGTCTTGCGGCGCAGAGTCCCCTCCTTGTCGGCGTACGGCCGAACGGACTTGATGACGAGCCGCAATACCGCCTCGTCATCGACTGGGAGCGGGCGAGCGCGCTCAGCCTCTCCATCGCCAACATCAACAGCATGGTCGCGTCGGCCTGGGGCTCCAGCTATGTGAGCGACTTCATCGACCGCGGCCGCGTAAAGCGCGTCTTCATCCAGGGCACGCCCTCCTCGCGCATGCTGCCGAGCGATCTGGAAAGCTGGTTCGTGCGCAATTCGGCCGGGCAGATGGTGCCCTTTTCAGCCTTCGCCGCGGCCGAATGGACCTTCGGCGCGCCGAAGCTGGAGCGCTTCAACGGCGTCGCCTCCTTCCAGATCCAGGGCAATGCCGCGCCAGGCTCCAGCAGCGGCGCGGCCATGGCGGAGATGGAGCGCCTGGCGGCGCAGCTGCCCGCCGGCACCGGCTTCGACTGGAGCGGCCTTTCCTACGAGGAGCGCCAGTCGGGCTCGCAGGCCTTGCCGCTCTATGCGCTGTCGTTGCTGGTGGTATTCCTCTGCCTCGCGGCACTCTACGAGAGCTGGGCGATCCCGGCCTCGGTGATGATGGCGGTGCCGCTCGGCGTGCTCGGCGCCGTTGCCGCCACCTGGGGCTTCGGCATGGCGAACGACGTGTATTTCCAGGTCGGCCTGCTCACCACCGTCGGCCTCACCGCGAAGAACGCCATCCTCATCGTCGAATTCGCCAAGGAGGAGTTCGAGCGGGGAAGCAATCTTATCGACTCCGCGCTCTTTGCGGCCCGGCAGCGGCTGCGTCCCATCCTGATGACCTCGCTGGCCTTCGTGCTGGGGGTGCTGCCCCTCGCCATCTCGACGGGTGCGGGTGCAGGCGGGCGAAACGCCATCGGCATCGGCGTAGTGGGCGGCGTGTTCACCGGCACCATCCTCGCGGTGCTCTTCGTGCCGGTCTTCTTCCTGGTGGTGCTGCGCCTGTTCCGGGTGAAGCCGAAGCTCCACGACCAGCGCAAGCCGAGCAGCCAAGCCATTCCCGTCCAACATCATCCCGTTGCGGGAGAGTGAACATGCGCCGTTCCGTTCTCGCACTGCCGCTCGCGGCGGTGCTGCTTTCCGGCTGTAGCCTCATTCCAGACTTCGTGCGTCCGGTGCCTCCCGTCCCGTCCGCCTGGCCGGAGGGGCCGGCCTATCGCCGCCCTGCCGTGGCGACGCCGGCCAGTGCCGATCCGTCGGTCACAGCGGATGCGATCGGCTGGCGCGAGGTGCTGCGCGACCCGCAGCTCCAGCGCGTCGTGGAACTCGCGCTCGCCAACAACCGCGACCTGCGCTCCGCCGCGCTGAACGTGGCCCAGGCGGAGGCGCAGTTCCGCATCCAGCGCGGCGAGCTCTTCCCGCAGATCGGCGCGACGGGCTCGCTCGCGGCCCAGCGCATTCCCTCCAGCTTCGGGGGCGGAGGCGGCGCCATCACGAGCCGGATCTGGTCCGGCGGCATCGGCTTCACCTCCTACGAGATCGACCTGTTCGGCCGCGTGCGGAGCCTGAGCCAGCAGGCCTTCCAGCAGTATCTCGGCTATGACGAGACGCGGCGTGCCTCGCAGATCAGCCTTATTGCCCAGGTGGCCAATGCCTGGCTGGCCCTGCTGGGCGACCGTGAGCTGCTAGCGCTGACCGAGCAGACCCTGGTGAACCAGCAGGACGCGCTGCAACTCACCCAGGCCAGCTTCAATGGCGGCAACGCCACTGCGTTGGCGCTGCGCCAGGCGCAGACCGCGGTGGAAACGGCGCGGGCGAGCCTCGCGCAATACACGCGGCAACAGGCGCAGGATACCAATGCCCTGAATCTGCTGGTCGGGGCGCCCGTTCCCGACAACCTGCTGCCCTCTGCGCCGCTGGACGGTGCCGTGGTCGCCGAGGTGCCGGCGGGAATGGATTCAGCCATTCTGGTCCGGCGACCGGACGTGCTGGCGGCCGAGCACAATCTGCTGGCGGCCAATGCGAATGTCGGCGCGGCCCGTGCGGCCTTCTTTCCCTCGGTCACGCTGACCGGCAGCGGCGGCACGGCGGCCACGAGCTTCAGCCGGCTCTTCTCGGCGGGAACGGCGAGCTGGAGCTTCGCGCCGCAGATCAACGTGCCGATCTTCTCGTTCGGCATCCTGCAGGGCAGCCTTGATGTGGCCAGGGTGCAGACGCAGCTTCAGGTCGCGGAATACGAGCGCACCATTCAGACCGCCTTCCGCGAGGTGGCGGACGTGCTGGCGGCGCGGGGCACTTACGACACGCAGATCGCGGCCCAGACGGCGCTCGTCGATGCCTATGCCGACGCCTACCGCCTCTCGCTGCTGCGCTTCCGCAGCGGACTCGATACCTTCCAGGCGCCGCTGGATTCGCAGCGGCAGCTCTTCACCGCGCAGCAGAATCTGATCTCGCTTCGCGTTCAGCGGCTGCAGACGCTGGTCACGCTGTATAAGGCGTTGGGTGGAGGCTGGTCGGAGTCGGCGCGGGTTGCCGGTGCCGATCGCTGATGCGAAATCCTGCCGGATATGGGGATAGGGCATGACGGCATTGGGCTTGGCGGAAGCCGGTTTTGCGGGGAGCGCCGGCACAAGGCCGCGCCTGCCCGAGGCGGAGCGTCGGCAGGCGCTGATCCGCGTGGCCGAGAACGTCTTTCTCGCCCAGGGCTATGCCGCGGCCAATATGGACGACGTGGCGCGTGGCGCGCGCATGTCCAAGAAAACCCTCTACCAGATCTTCTCCTCCAAGGAGGCGCTGTTCGAGGCCGTCATGACCGACCATCTCGCGCCCCTGCTGGTCGTCACGCCCGAGGAGGCCGAGGCTGACCTGCGGGAGGGGCTGACCGCGCTGTTGGAGCGTGCGGCGACCCACCTGCTGGACGAGCGGCATGTCGGGATTTTCCGGCTGATTTCGGCTGAGGTGAAGCGGACGCCGGAATTGGCGGAGGCCTTCCACCGCGCCGGGCCGGCCCGCGGCGAGGGCGCGCTGGAACGATGCCTTGCCGTTCATGCGGCAAGCGGGAGGCTGCACATCGCCGATACCGCGGTAGCGGCGGGAATGCTGTTCGGCCTAGCCATCGGCGAACCGCATATGCGGATGATCCTCGGCCAGCGCGAGGCCCCGACTGCGGAGGAGATATCGGCCCGCGTGGCGAAGGCCGTGGACATCTTCCTGAATGGAACCTTGGTACGCGATTGAGCCCTGCGCGGAGTGCTCAGTCGCGCTCACTGCGGCGTTGCGCGTGCTCGATCATGCGCTGGGCGATCTCACGCTCCCCCATCACGGTTAGGTCGGCGCCCAGACGGGTGAGATGATCGACTTCGGCGTCCCTGTGCGCGCGCGCCACGATCGACAGGTCCGGGTGGGCGGCGCGGGCCTGCTGGATGACCTGGCCGGCCTCGAACGCCTCGGGAATGGTTACGAAGAGATGTCGGGCAGCGGGCAGGTTGGCTGCTGCGAGAACTTCGGGATCGGCGGCGTTGCCCACCACGACCTCGGCCCCGTCTTTTCGCGCCGCCGCGACCGCCGCCTCGCGCTCCTCCAGGACAAGCACGGGCCGCCCTTCCGACAATAGGCGGCGCCCAAGAAGCGAGCCGACGCGGCCATAACCGACCAGGACGTCGTGCGCTGTCAGCGTCGTCACCGCCACAGATTCGGTAGGAACGACCCGCGACGCCCGCGGCGGAGCTGCAACCGTCGCCTTGTCGGGCATCGGCCCGGCCGGGGTGCGCGCCATCGGTCCCGGGCGCGGCAGCACGCGAACCTGACCGCGTTCCACGACAGCGAACAGGAACGGATTGAGCAGAATGGAGAGAATCGATCCTGCCAGGATGAGGTCACGCCCATCCGGCGGCAAAAGTCCCAGCCCCACCCCGAACCCGGCGAGAATGAACGAGAACTCGCCGATCTGCCCCAGGCTGGCGGCAACGGTGAGGGCGGTCGGCCGGGACTGACCGAGCAGCCGGATCGCGGCGAAGGCCGCAAAGCTATTGCCGCCGACGATCACGGCCAGGGTGGCGATCACGGCCCAGGGTCTGTCGATCAGGACCGCGGGGTTGAACAGCATCCCTACCGAAATGAAGAATAGCACGGCAAAGGCATCGCGGAGCGGAAGTGCTTCCTCGGTGGCACGCTGGCTCAGTGGGCTCTCAGCCAGCACCATGCCAGCGAAGAAGGCGCCGATTGCAAAGGATACGCCGAACAGGGAGGCGGCTCCGTAGGCCACCCCGAGGGCGATTGCGTAGACGGCAAGGCGGAACAGCTCGCGTGAGCCGGTATGCGCCGCATAGTGCAGGATCAAGGGGATGATCCGCCTGCCGCCGACCAACATGATCGCAACGAACGCCGCCACCTTGGCGATGGTGATGCCCAGCGTCGTGGAAAGCTGCGCCCATGACGTGGGGCCGTCTGCCGATGTCCCCAGGGTGGGAATCAGCACGAGGGCAACGACCATGACAAGGTCCTGCACGATCACCCAGCCGACGGCGATGCGTCCGCGATCGCTCTCGATGAGCCGGTGCTCCTGCAGGGATCGGGTGAGAACGACGGTGCTGGCGCAAGCGAGAGCGAGGCCGAACACGAGGCCGGCACCGACGTTCCAGCCGAAGCACCAGGCAAGGGCCATGCCGAGCAGGGTCGAGATGGTGAGCTGTGCAAGGGCACCGGGCAGGGCGGTGTTCTTGACGGAGATCAGATCGGCCAGCGAGAAGTGCAGGCCCGTCGCAAAGAGCAGGAGGATGACGCCGATCTCGGCGAGCTGATCGGCCAGTGCCTGATCGGCGACGAAGCCGGGCGTGAAGGGGCCGACCAGGATTCCGGCCAGCAGGTAGCCGATCAGCGGCGAGACACGAATGCGATGGGCGAGAAGACCGAAGGCGAAGGCGAGTACCATGCCCGCGGCGATGATCGCGATGAGCGGCGCGCCGTGTTCTGGCAAAGACTATTTCCTCAATCACATCTGGCCGGTACAAAAGCACCCGAGGGGCCGCGTGTGCAACCGAGCGCACCCGAAATCAGGGAAGCTCGTCGACCGCGTAGCGGTTCCTCGGTGGCACCAGCCCCAGGTTCTCGCGCAGCGTCGGCCCGGCATATTCCGTGCGGAACATCCCCCGCGACCGCAGTTCCGGCAGCACCAGCTCCACGAACTCGTCCAGCCCTTGCGGCAGGACGGGCGGGCAGAGGTTGAAGCCATCCGCCGCGCCGCCTTCGACCCATGCCTGCATGTCGTCGACGATGTCCTTGGGCGTGCCGATCAACACGCGGACGCCGAAGCCCGCCGCGACGGTGGTGTAGAGCTGGCGGATGGTCAGGTTGTCGCGCCGGGCCACCGCGAGCATCTTCGCGGCGGAACTCTTCATCACGGGATCTGGCGGCTCCGGCACCGGCCCATCGACATCAAAGCCCGAGAGGTCGCCCATCTGCTGGTAAAGGTAGGAGAGGCCCAGCTCGGGGGCGACCAGACTGTTCAGCAGGTCGTACTTCTTCTGGGCCTCCTCGCGCGTGCGGCCGATGAAGAGCGTGAGGCCGGGCATGATCTTCAGGCTGTCGGGCTCGCGGCCGTATTTCGCGAGACGGCCCTTGAGATTGGCATAATAGGCCTGGGCCGATGCCAGGTCGAAATGCGAGGAATAGACCACGTCCGCGCTGCGCGCCGCGATCTCGAGGCCCTGTTCCGCCGCGCCGGCCTGCACCAGGATCGGGCGTCCCTGCGGCGTGCGCTTGATGGTCAGCGGTCCCTCGACCTTGAAGTGCTTCCCCTGGTGGAAGAGCGTGTGCATCTTCGACGGATCGAGCATGATGCCGCTCTCCTTGTCGAAGACCGGAGCATCCTCCTCCCAGCTGTCCCAGAGGCCCTTCACCACCTCCACGAATTCCGCCGCGCGCTCATAGCGCAGGTCGTAATCCATGTGCTTCTCGCGGTTGAAGTTCCGCGCCTCCACCTCGGACCACGAGGTGACGATGTTCCAGCCGGCGCGACCCCCGCTGAGATGGTCCAGCGAGGCCCATTTGCGGGCGATGTGATAGGGCTCGTTGTAGGTGGTCGACGCCGTCGAGACGAGGCCGATATGCGACGTCACGGAGGAGAGCGCCGAGAGCAGCGTCAGCGGCTCCAGCTCGAAGACCTGGTGCGATCGCTGGAGCGCGCCCGGGGGCGTGTCCCGGGTGCGCAGGCCGATGCCGTCGGCCAGGAACACCATATCCAGCTTCGCGGCCTCGGCGGCCTGGGCGATGTACTTGTAGTGGCTGAACTTGGACGCCGCGTCCGGATCCGCGGAAGGGTGCCGCCAGGCCGCCGCGTGGTAGCCGAGATAGCGCATCGAAAGGCCGAGGCCGATCTGCTTCGGACTGCTCATCGTTCAGGTCTCGTCGTTTCGCTGGAGGGGCTCAATATTCGTAGCCGGCGCGCTGCATGTACTGCCGGGAGATGTCGAGGTCATAGGCGATCGGCCGCAGCAGGTCATGATCGTATTCCGGCGCCGAAAAGGGAATCGGCACCGTGCCCTCCTTGCCGTAGCCGCCGGCGATCTCCTTGACGATCTGCTCGCGCGGCATGGCGTGGCTGATGGCCTTGCGGATATAGGCCGCCGCCTCCGCCGCCCGCGCCGGGTCGCGCCGGCCCAGCGGCGTATCGACGCCCGTGCCGAAGACCGGATGCCGGAGATTGTAGCAGATGTGCTGCCACTTGAAGCTGTCGAAGGCCTGCACCTTGCCCCATGACGGATCGATGGTGCTGACCACCGGGCCGATGTCGTACATCGGGTCATGCGCGTCGATCTCGCCGGCCCGCAGTGCGGAAAGTACGGAATCCGTGCCCTGGATATTGACGACGTAGAAGGTCTTCACGTTGCCGGTGTGCGGCTTCCAGTAGTTCTCGTTGCGGATGTACTTGTAGGCCCGGCGCTGCGGGTCGAAACCCTGCGCGATCCATGGCCCCGTGCCGATGCCGCCCAGCGCCGTGTAGTTGCGGTTGTCCGAGGTCCGCACGGTGTACCGGCCGAGCCAGTTGCTCGCGGTGTGGCCACGCATCCCCTCCGGGCGGATCCCCTGGTAGGCGTGCTTGGGGATGATCGCCTGCGCACCCAGCAGCCAGTCGAGGAACAGCATGTTGTAGGCCGGCAGGTCGACCGTGATCTCGTGCTTGCCGGTGATCCGGTAGTTCTCCGGTCCGCCCAGCACCTGCTCGGTCGCCGCCTGGATGGGCGAGCCATAGGCCCGGTTGAGGAAGGTGTCCCAGGTGAACTTTACGTCCTCGGCGGTGAATTCCTCGCCCGAATGCCACTTCACGCCCTGACGCAGAGTGAGGACCCAATGCTTGCCGTCATCGGACATGGTGTGGCCGGTGGCGAGCGAGGGAACCAGGCGCTTGTTCTCCCAGCTCTCGTATTCGTAGAGACGGTCATAGACGGGGCCGAAGATGTTCGATTCCGAATAGCCGGTGGAATACATCGGCACCAGCGAGTTCGGCGGCGCCCAGGAGGCGAAGGCGGCGGTCGCGTTGTTGCCGGCGCCCTCGATCGTCCATTTCTCGGGCTGCGGATAGAACACCGGATTGAAGGTGGTGGCATCGAAGCCGCGCAGCTTCGGATTCATCGCGATCACATCCTCCGGATAGAAGAGGATCGTCATCGGCTCCGTATCGTACCAGCGCTGCTCGAAGGCCCTGTACGCGCCCATGCGCTGCGCCGGCTCGATGGTGCTGGCCATGCTGTCCATGGCGGCGTCGAGCTGCGCGTCGTTGACGTAGTAGAAGTTCTGGCCGCTCGGCGGCATCAGCCGGCTGTGGAACAGCGTGTTCGGCACCGGCGTGATGGAGTTGTAGTAGTAGCGCTCCAGATAGGCGTCCCAGCCGCCCTCGGGATGCGGCTTGCCGTCGCCGCGGGAACGGCGTGGCTGGATCACGGTGAAGGGCACGAAGCTGGAGACGACGTCGATGCCAATGCGCGACATCTGCTGCGCGGCCAACGTCCCCCAGATCATGCGCGCGGGCTGGTTGTTGGGGATCATCAGGTAGAGCTTGAAGAAGGGCGCGGCGGCCTCGGCCGGCCCGACCGCCGCCGTGACGGCCGCGGCGGCCGCGGCCTGCATCAGGGGTCTGCGCTTGCTGCTCATGGACATAACTCGTCTCCCATCATGCGGGGTTGTGGCAGGCCATGCGATGATCGCCGTCGCCTGAGGGCGCGAGCATCGGTTCGGTCTCGGAGCACACCGGCAGCGCGGCGGCGCAGCGCGGGTGGAAGGGGCATCCCGGCGGGCGGTTCAGCGCGCTCGGCACCTCGCCCTGCAGGATGATGCGCGTGTTCTCGGCACCTGGCGTCGGCACCGGAATCGCGCTGATCAGGGCCCGCGTGTAGTGGTGCCGAGGCCGGGTGAAGAGCGCGTCCACCTCACCGATCTCAACCAGCTTGCCGAGGTACATCACCGCGACATGCGTTCTGATGAAACGCACCGAGCCGAGGTCGTGCGAGATATAGAGGTAGGCCAGGCCCAGCCGGTCCTGCCGCTCGACCAGCAGGTTCAGGATCTGCGCGCGGACCGAGACGTCCAGCGAGGAGACCGGCTCGTCCAGGATCAGCAGCCGCGGCTCGATGGCGAGTGCGCGCGCGATGCCGACCCTCTGGCGCTGGCCGCCGCTGAACTCGTGCGGGTAGCGCCAGGCATGGTGCGGCTCGAGCCCCACCATGTGCAGCAGCTCCTCGATGCGGGCGTTCCATGTCTCCGGAGCCTCCGGGCGGTGGACCCGCAGCGGCTCCTTCAGGGTCTCGCCGATCGACCAGCGTGGGTTCAGCGACAGCCAGGGATCCTGGAAGACATATTGCAGCGAGCGCCGCACCTGCAGGATCTTGGCACGGTCGTTCTCCTTGAAGAGCGGCACGATGTCGCGGCCCTGGAACCGCACGATGCCTTCGCTGGGCTCCACCAGGTTCAGGATGGCGCGGGCCGTTGTGGTCTTGCCGCAGCCGGACTCGCCGACCAAGCCCAGCGTCTCGCCGGCCTGGATGCGGAAGGACACGTTGTCGACCGCGCGGATCTCGCTGGACTGCCGCGCACGGAACAACCCGCGCCGCAGCACCGGATAGTATTTGGAGAGGCTGTCGACCTCCAGCAGCGCGCTCATGCCGGGATGCTCCGGCTGCCGCGCCGGATACAGCTGACCGTGTGGCCGGGCGCGATCTCGGTCTCGACGGGCAGCAGCCGCTTGCAGTCGGGGATGGCCTCCGGGCAGCGGTCGTGGAAGCGGCAGCCCGACGGCGGGTTCAGCAGGTCCGGCGGGCGGCCCGCGATGCTGGGAAGAATCTTGCGTGCCCCGTGGCGCGAATAGGAGCGGTCGATGCGCGGCATGCTCTCCAGCAGGGCGCGCGTGTAGGGGTGCTGTGGATCGCCGAAAATGGTCGCTGCATCGGCAGTCTCGCAGACGCGGCCGGCATACATGACGGTGATC
>JAQGHY010000323.1 GCA_028291455.1 Rubritepida sp.
CCGCCAGGTCGGCTTGGCCGCCGGGCGGGAAGCCGACGACGATGGTGATGGCCCGGCTCGGGAAATCCTGGGCCCGGGCGGGAAGCGAAGCGGCGAAGGGCGCCGCGAGAAGCAGGCGCCGCGGCAGCGACGCCGCGTTCATTCCACCGGGCCGATGCGCGAGACGGTCTCGCTCTGCCAGGCGAGTTCCTCGACCTCGCGCGGCGCGGAGTCGGGTTCGACCGGCGCCTCGTAGAAGGCAAAGGCTTCAGGCGTGCGAGTGGGCGGCACCGGGGCGGCCGTCAGGCCGCGGCGGCGCGCCATGGGCAAGGGCTTCAATCCACGCAACATTCAAACTCCCGCAACACCACGGACTTATGGCCCTCAGGCCACCCGATTCTCCAGCACGCCGATGCCAGGCACCTCGATCCGCACGACATCGCCGGAGGCGAGGAAGACGGGCGGGTTGAAGCCGATGCCGACGCCAGCCGGGGTGCCGGTGGCGATGATGTCGCCCGGCTCCAGCGTGATGGCGGCACTGATGGCTTCGATCAGCGTGGGAATGTCGAAGATGAGGTCCGAAACCGGCGCGTTCTGGCGCTGCTGTCCGTTCACCCAGGTGGTGATCGTCAGCCTTTTGGGGTCGGACACTTCATCGGCGGTCAGGATGGCCGGGCCCATGGGGCAGAAGCTGTCGAGCCCCTTGCCGAGGATCCATTGGCTGTGGCGCTTCTGCAGGTGCCGCGCGGTGACGTCGTTGATGATGGTGTAGCCGAAGACGTGGCTCAGCGCGTCGGCCTTGGTGATGCCTCGCCCGCCGAACCCGATGACGACGCCGAGTTCGCCCTCGTAGTCCAGGCCCCCGGTCGGATCGAGATGGCTCAGGATGGGCTCGCCGGTCGCGATGATGGCGGTATGCGGCTTGCTGAAGACGACGGGATAGGGCGGCACCACGTCCTTCGCGCCGCCGTCGAAGCCGGAGCCCGCGAATTCCTTGGCATGCTCGTGGTAGTTCTTGCCGACGCAGAAGATGTTCTTGGGCGTGCGTGGGATGGGGGCGAGCAGGATGGCATCGGCCACCGGCTGGGCCTTGGCCAGGGCGGCGCCCAGCTTGTCCATCACGACGTGACCGGCCGCGATCAGCGAGACCATCGACAGGCCGTGCAGCGCCGGCTCAACCGCCGCGAGGTCGAGCACGGTACCGTCGGGCGCGAGCGCACCGATCTCGTGGTTCAGCTTGCCGTCGCGCGTGAAAGTGACCAGCCGCATACCCAGCTTCTCCGCCCAAGTCGCGATGGGGGTGAAGCAGTTTTGCAGTCTGGTTACAAGGTGGGGGCGGTCGTTACCTGCAGCGCAACTTCGATGGCTCGTGCTGCCCGGAAGCATAGATCGTCCCGATAGAGTGCCGCCGCGACCTGCACGGCGCGCGGCATGCCCTCGGAATCCAGTCCGACAGGCACGGAAATGGCCGGTTGCCGCGTCAGGTTGAAGGCGAAGGTCCAGGGTGCCCAGTCGCGCCACAAGGCGAGCTGCGGATGCAGCGTCGGCATATCTGCCGCGAAGGCCGCGGTAGGCGTGCAGGGGGTCAGCACCAAGTCGAATCGCTGGTGAAAGCGGGCCATGGCATGCGCGGCCTCGATCCGCAGGGCATCGGCGCCCAGAAAATCGACCGCGCTCATCGTGGATTCGGCGGCGGCCACATCGGTGATGCCGGCATCGAGTAAGGCGCGCTTGTCCTCCGGCACCATCGCGACCAGCCGCGCCAGCGCGACGCCCCAGACACGGCCGAAGATGGCGCGGGTATCCGGCAGTTGCGGATCCGCCTCCTCGACGACGGCGCCTGCACGCTCCAAGGCAAGAGCGGCCTCCTGCAAGGCGGTCTCGCCTTCCTCGTCCAACGGAGCGTCAAAGCCGAGGCGACGCACGAGGGCGACTCGCAGGCCCTTCACCCCGTCCTCGATGCCGTCGCGCCAGTCGCGCTTTTCGTCTGGAAGGCAGAAGGGGTCCCGGAGGTCGTGCCGCGCCAGCGCATTCATCATGAGCGCGGAGTCCCTGACGCTGCGGGCCAGCGGGCCGGCGACGGCGACATTGGCGAAGGCGCCGAGCGGCCATTGCGGCACGCGGCCGAAGCTGGGCTTCACGCCGATCACGCCGCAGAAGGCCGCCGGAATTCGGATAGAGCCGCCCGCATCAGTGCCGATATGCAGCGGGCCGAAGCACGCCGCGGCTGCAGCAGCGGCCCCAGAAGATGAACCGCCTGGTGTGCGCTCGCGATTCCAGGGGTTACGGGTGATGCCATGCAGGGGGCAGTCGCCCGGCGATTTCCAGCCGAATTCCGTGGTGGTGGTCTTGCCGATGATCACCGCGCCGGCCTGCTTCAGCCCCATCACGGCGGGTGCGTCGTCGGTCGCCGGCGTCGCGTCCGTGGTGCGGCTGCCGCGCCGGGTAGGAAAGCCGGCCACGTTCAGCAGGTCCTTCACCGTCGCCGGCACGCCGTCCAGTCCGCCCATGGGGCGGCCGGCCATCCAGCGCGCCTCGCTTTCGCCGGCCTGCTGTAGGGCGCGCGGATTGAGCGCGGCGAAGGCGTTCACCCAGGGATTCATCCGCGCGATCCGCTCCGTCACCGCCTTCAGCGCCTCAACCGGCGACAAGGCGCGCCGGGCATAGAGGGCCAGCAGTTCCTCGGCCTCCATAAGGGCGGGATCGGTCTTGGGCGCGATGTCATGCATGCCGGCAGAATGCCCCCATGGCCGGCGGACGTCACGCATCGAGTGACTGTTTGATCGATCCGCCGCCGCACCCTATGCCTGACGACAATCGGAGGAACACAAATGAAAAAGCGGCAATTGCTGTCCGGCGCCGTTGGTCTGGGGCTGGCGGCGCCCGGCCTATCCGCCTTCGCGCAGGCGCCATTCCCGAATGCGAGCATCCGCCTCGTCGTGCCCTTCGCGCCGGCGGGCACCACCGACATCTTCGCGAGGATATTCTCCGACCGCTTCGGCCGCGCCCTGGGGCAGAGCGTCGTTATCGACAATCGCGGCGGCGCGGGCGGGCTGATCGGCGCGGGCGAGGTCATGCGGGCGCGGCCGGATGGCTATACCCTGATCTTCCACAGCCCGACCTCGGGCGTCACGGGGCCGCTGACGCGCCGGGTACCGCCCTTCGATCCCGTGACCGGCTTCGCGCATATCTCGATCCTCGGCATCACGCCACTCGTGCTCGCGGTGAGCCCGCGGCTTGGGGTCGGTTCGCTGACCGAGCTGGTCGCGATGATCCGCGCTCAGCCCGGCCGGCTGTCCTACGGCAGCTCGGGCATCGGCGGCGGCCCGCATCTCTCAGCGGAACTGCTGCGCATCCGTGCCGGCAATATCGACATGGTGCACGTCCCCTATCGTGGGGCGGCGCCGGCCATGCAGGACATCCTCGCCGGCAACCTGTCCTTCATGGTGGATACCTTCACCCCGTTGCTGCCGATGCACCGGGAGGGGCAGATCAAGATCATCTCGGTCTTCGGCACCGAGCGCTCGGCCGTCGCGCCCGAGGTGCCGACGGCGAGGGAGGAGGGCTTCGATGTCGTCACGCGCATCGCCAACTACCTTTCCGCGCCGCCGGGGACGCCGGCGGATCGTCTCGAACGGCTGGGCGCCGCCGCGCGCAGGGTGATGTCGAGTCCCGACATGGCGCGGGAGCTGGAGGCCATCGCCTATGTGCCGGTGACGGATTCCGGGCCGGAACATGCCACCCGCTTCATCGCGGATGAGGTGGCCCTCTGGGCGCCGGTCATCCGCGCCGCGAACATCTCCATCGAATAGCAGCGCTACTCCAGGCGGATGTTCGCCGCTTGGGCGACTTCGCGGAAGCGGGCGATATCCTGCCGCAGGGTCGCACCGTATTCGGTAGGACTGGAAGGGGAGGGCGTTGCGCCCTCGGCCTCGTAAATGCGCGCCACATCGGGCTCGGCGAGCGAGGCCGTGATGGCGGCGTTGAGGATGCGCATCGGCTCGGCGGGAATGCCGCGCGGGCCAAGCAGACCCCACCAGATCGAGGACTCGTAATCGATTCCGGTGGCTTCTTTGACGGTGGGTGCGGGCGGGCTGCCAGCGGGTGCGCCGGTGGCGCAATAGGCATGGAGCCGCACCCGATTCTCGCGGATGGCACCCGAAGCGCTGGCCATCGTGGTGATGAGCAGCGGGACATGGCCGGCAATGAGGTCCGTCACCGCTGGCGGCATGCCGCGATAGGGCACGTGATTGAGCCGCAACCCCGCGCGCAGCGCAAAGAGCTCGGTGACGAAGTGGTTGATGCCGCCGGGGCCGGAGCTGGCGAAATCCACTTCACCCGGACGTGCGCGGCAATAAGCGATGAGGGCGTTGATGTCGCGCGGCGGAAAATCGAGATTGGTCAGCACGAGGAAGGGCGCGCGGGCCAGCAGGGCTACGGGCTCGAAGCTCTCGATCGCATCGTAGGGCGTGCGCTGCACGACAGCGGAGGCCGCGAAGCTGCTGCTCGTAATCATGAGCGTATAGCCGTCGGGCGCGGATTGCGCGACCTGCGCCGCACCGATCGCACCGCCCGCGCCGGGGCGGTTCTCGATCACCACGGGCTGGCCGAGGCGATGCTGCATCTTCTCCGCCAGCGGCCGCGCGATCACGTCGTTCGAGCCGCCGGGCGGGAAGGGGACGACGATGCGGACTGGGCGTTGGGGCCAGGCGCCCTGTGCTTTCGCTAGGGGCGCTTGGGCTAGCGCGGGGGTGGCGAGCAGCGCGAGCGCGGTGCGGCGATACATGGTGAATTCCTCCGCGGCCGAGTGTGCCCTGGCTGCAAAGGAAGTCCAGCCGGCGGGGTGTTACCGCATCGGCGGTGAGAACATCATTCCGCCGCGCGTCCAAAGGTCGTTCAGCCCGCGCGGCAGCCGCACCTGGCTGTTGGCGCCGAGGTGCCGGTCGTAGATCTCTCCGTAGTTCCCCACCGCGCGGATGGCATTGTACATCCAGCGCCGGTCGAGCCCAAGCGCGGGGCCAAGATCGCCGGAGACGCCGAGCAGGCGGCGAACCGCGGGGCGCGGATCGTTCAGCATCTGCTCCGCATTCGCGCGGGTAACCCCGAGTTCTTCGGCCTCGATCAGGCCAAAGGCGACCCAGCGGACGATGTCGAACCACTGGTCGTCGCCGTGGCGGACGGCGGCGGCATAGGGCTCCTTGCTGATGCGTTCAGGGAGCAGGCGGTGTGCCTCGGGATTGGGGAAGGCAGCTCGGATGGCGGCGAGTTGGGCGGCGTCGCCGGTGAAGCTGTCGCAGCGGCCGGCCTCATAGGCGCGCCGGGCTTCATCTTTGTCGGCGAAGATGACCGGGGTGAAGTGGATGTTCTGGGCCCGCGACCAGTCCTGCAGGTTCAGCTCATGCGTACTCGCCGAGGTGAAGCAGATCGAGGAACCGTCGAGCTGGCTTGCGGAGGTGACGCCGCTATCTGCACGCACCAGGAAGCCCTGCCCGTCAAAGAAGTTAGGCGCAGCGAAATTCACGCCGTTGCTGACGTCGCGAAGGAAGGTCCAGGTCGTGGTGCGGGTCAGCAGGTCGATCTGGCCAACGGAGAGCGTTGGGAGGCGGTTCTGCCCGGTGAGCGGGTGCCAAGCAACGCGGCTCGCATCACCGAGGACCGCGGCGGCGACGGCACGGCAGAAATCCGTGTCCATGCCCTGCCATTCACCGCGGCTGTCGGGCTGCGACCATGCCGGGTCGCCGGTAGAGATGCCGCAGGCCACTGCACCGCGCGCACGCACGGTGGTGAGCGTGGCGCCCGCCGGCACAGGGGCGACGTTCTGCGCCTGCGCGGCACTGGCGAGTAGCAGGAGGGCGGCGACGACGCGCTTGAGCATGTGGTGATATCCTAACGGTCGTAGCCGCCAATGGTTCGGGAATAGGAGAGCCCCTTCAGGCAGCTTTGGCTTCGCGCCGGTACTTGGTCAGCAGGAACTCGGTGTAGCCGTTCGGCTGCGCCGCACCTTCCAGGACCAGTGCCGTCGCCGCGCGGAAGGCCACGCCGTCGAAACCCGGGGCCATCGGCACATAGGCCGGGTCATCCTTGTTCTGCTTGTCCACGACCGCGGCCATGCGTTCCATGGTCTCCACCACCTGGTCCCGCGTCACGATGCCGTGGTGCAGCCAGTTGGCGATGTGCTGGGCGGAGATGCGCAGCGTCGCGCGATCCTCCATCAGGCCGACATCATGGATGTCCGGCACCTTGGAGCAACCGACGCCCTGATCCACCCAGCGGACCACATAGCCCAGGATGCCCTGGGCGTTGTTGTCCAGCTCGGCCTGCAGGTCGGAGGCGGGCCAGTTGGTCTGCGTCGCCACGGGTACGGTCAGCAGGTCGGCAAGCTGCGCGCGACGGCCACCCGAGGCGATCTCAGACTGGCGCGCCGCCACATCCACCTGATGATAGTGCAGCGCGTGCAGCGTGGCGGCGGTGGGCGAGGGGACCCAGGCGGTGTTGGCACCGGCCTTGGGATGGCCGACCTTCTGCTCCAGCATTGCGGCCATGGCGTCGGGCATAGCCCACATGCCCTTGCCGATCTGCGCCTTGCCGCGCAGCCCGCACAGCAGGCCGATGTCGACGTTCCACTCCTCATAGGCCTTGATCCAGGCCGTGCCGCGCATGTCGTTCTTGCGGATCATGGCGCCGGCTTCCATCGAGGTGTGGATCTCGTCGCCGGTGCGGTCCAGGAAGCCGGTGTTGATGAAGGCGACGCGCTCGGAGGCCTCCTTGATGCAGGCCTTGAGGTTCACGGTGGTGCGCCGCTCCTCGTCCATGATGCCCATTTTCATCGTGGCATGCGGCAGGTCGAGCACCTTCTCTACGGCGCCGAAGAGCGCCACGGCCCAAGCGACTTCCTCAGGCCCGTGCATCTTCGGCTTTACGATGTAGATGTTGCCGGCGCGGCTGTTCATTCGCTTGCCGTTGAAGTCGTGCATGGCGATGAGCGTGGTGACCAGCGCATCCAGGATGGTTTCCGGCGTTTCGGCGCCGTCCAGTGTGACGACATCGGTCATCATGTGGTGGCCGACATTGCGGACCAGCATCACGGAGCGGCCGTGCAGCGTGACCGAGCCCTTGCCGTCGGGCGCGGTGTATACGCGGTCCTCGTTCAGGCGGCGCGTGATGGTCTTGCCGCTCTTCTCCAGGTCCGCGGTCAGGTCGCCCTTCATGAGGCCAAGCCAGTTGCGGTAGACGTCGACCTTGTCGGCCGCGTCGACGGCGGTGACGCTGTCCTCGCAATCCTGGATGGTGGTGAGGGCGGCTTCCATCACGAGGTCGGAAACACCGGCCGCGTCGGTCTTGCCGATTTCGCTGGCGCGGTCGATGCGCAGCTCCAGGTGGAGCCCGTTGTGCACGAAAAGCAGCGTGGCGGGCGAGCCGGCCTCACCGGTGAAGCCGACGAATTGCTTGGGGTTCTTCAGCGGCACCGCGCCGCCGCCCTGCAGGGCCACGGAAAGCGCGCCGTCCTTGATCGTGTACTTCAGCGCCTCGGCATGGCCAGCACCCATCAGCGGGACGGCCTGGTCCAACACCTTGCGGGCGAAGGCGATAACCTTGCCGCCGCGCGTCGGGTTGTAGCCGCGGCCGCGCTCGGCGCCGTCGGCCTCGGGGATCGCATCCGTGCCGTAGAGCGCGTCGTAGAGGCTGCCCCAGCGAGCATTCGCGGCGTTCAGCGCGTACCGGGCGTTGTTCACGGGAACGACGAGCTGAGGGCCGGCGATACCGCCGAGCTCGGGGTCGGAATTGGCCGTGGTAACGGCGAAATCGGAGGGCTCGGGAAGCAGGTAGCCGATCTCGCGTAGAAAGGCCTCGTAGGCGGCACCGTCGATCGGCTTGGTCGCGTTGGCCTTGTGCCAGGCGTCGATCTTTGCCTGGAGGTCGTCGCGCTTGGCCAGCAGCGCTGCGTTGCGGGGGGCGAGTTCGGTGAGAATGGCGGCATAGCCGTCCCAGAAGGCTTCGGCGGTCACGCCGGTTCCAGGCAGGGCTTCGGCCTCGATGAAGCTCTTCAGCGGTTCGGCGATTTGCAGGCTCATCGGGGCGCTCCGTGGGAGGTCTTGATCTTCTGGCAGAGGCTTAACCGGCAATCCCGCCGTGCGAAAGGGGTTGCATCCGGCTTGCCGAAGCCCGCGCGGCAGGCTCAGGATGCCGCCAAGAAACGAAGGAAGACGATCCATGACCCTCCCCCCGCACACCACGCAGCATTGGATGGTCCGCAAGCCGGCGGGCCGGGGCGAGGGCGGCATGGTCGTCAGCCAGTCGCGCGACGCGGCCGAGGCGGGCGCGGAAATCCTGCGCGGTGGCGGCAGTGCGGCCGATGCGGCGGTGGGCGCGGCCTTCGCGCTGGCCACCGTCGAACCCTGGAACAGCGGCCTGGGCGGCATCGGCTTCACCCAGGTAATGGAGCCCGGCGGCCCCGCCGAGACCTTCGATTTTGGGCCCGTGGCGCCGCGGAGTCTCGACCCCTCCGCCTATCCGCTGACCGGCAGGATGAAGAACGACCTGTTCTCCTGGCCTGAGGTCGTGGGCGACGTGAACATCCATGGGCCGAAATCAGCGCTGATCCCGTCCTCCGTCGCGGGTTACGCCGAGCTGCACAAGCGGCATGGCCGCATGCCGATCAAGGATGTGATGGCCCCCGCCGTGGCGCTGGCGAAGCGTGGCCTGTCGCAGGACTGGTTCGCCACGCTGAAGATCGCCAATAGCGCCGCCGTCCTGCGCCTCTATGCCGAGAGCGCGCGCATTTACCTGCCCAACGGCCTGCCGCCCGTGCCGCCTTACCAGGGTGCCTCGGGCTTCTTCCCGCAGGGGCGTCTCGCCGACACGATGGAGCGGCTGCAGACCGCCGGCCTTCGCGACTTCTATGAGGGCGACGTGGCTCGCTCCGTCGCGGCCGACATGAAGGAGATGGGCGGCTTCGTGACTGCCGAAGACCTCGCCGCCTGCCAGGCCCGCGTGCTGCCGGCGATGGAAGCCATCTTCCGCGGCCGCCGGCTGATGCTGGCCAATGGCCTCACCGCCGCGCCGACGCTGAAGCGCCTGCTGGCGCTGATGGAGGATGCACCCTACGGCGCGGTGCCCGATGCCGCCTGGTACGCCTATCTCGCGCGCTCACTGCGCGCCGCATATGCCGAGCGGCTCGCCGGTCTCGGCGATGCGGATGCGCCGACCGAGGCGGAGCCCGTCGGTGCCGACAGCTGCACCACGCACCTCACCGTTGCCGACAGCTCCGGCATGATGGTGTCGATGACGACGACGCTGCTCTCCTCCATGGGCAGCCGCATGGTGCTTCCCGGAACCGGCGTGCTGATGAACAACGGCGTGATGTGGTTCGACCCGCAGCCGGGCAGTGCCAATGCCATCGCCCCGGGCAAGCGGCCGCTTTGCAACATGTGTCCGGTGATCGCGCTCGACGCGAAGGGCAATCCCGAGATCGCCACCGGCGCCTCAGGCGGGCGGAAGATCATGGCCTCGGTGTTCCAGCTCCTGACCTATGTGACGGACTTCGCGATGGAGCCGGAGGCCGCGGCGCACCACCCGCGCCTCGACGTCAGCGGCCCCGAGGGCGTGATGGCCGACCGGCGGCTGGGCGATGCGGTGATCGCCGCGCTGGCTGCGGATTCGGCCGTCGAGGTGGTGGAGCACACGGTCGCGCCGGGCAATTTCGCGTGCCCGAACCTGATCCTGCAGAAGGACGGGATGCGCGTGGGTGTGTCGGATACGATGTCGCCCTGGTCCGCCGCGATCGCGCAGTAGCTTCTCCGGCACGCCGCTTGCGTTCCCTCCCGTTGGAACCGCCTTCTCGCCCTGGATCGCGTGGCAATTGCGCAATCTTTCGGCAAGGAGGTCAACGGGAGATCAGGAACGATGCATCGTCGACATTTGCTTGGTGCCGCTGCCGGCCTTCTGGCCACACCTGCCATCGCCCAGAGCGGTGCCTGGCCAAGCCGCGGTTCGGTCCGCCTCGTCGCGCAGTTTCCGCCGGGCGGGCTGGTGGATACCATCGCCCGTCTGATGGCCCCGTATATCAGCCAGGCCCTGGGGCAGACCGTCCTGGTCGAGAACCGCGCCGGCGCCGGCGGCGTTATCGGCACGGACTACGTCGCGAAGGCCACTCCTGACGGCTATACCTTCCTGGTCAGCCATGCCTCGGTGCATGTCTTCTCAACCGCGACGCTGCCGACAATCCCCTTCGATCCCGTGACCGACTTCACCCATATGGGCATGCTGGTCGAGGCCTCGAACGTGTTGCTGGTGCGCGGCAACTCGCCGTTCCAGACGTTGGACCAGTACGTCACGGCAGCCAAGACGCAGCCGGTGCGCTACGGCTCCTCGGGCATCGGTTCGGGGCCGCATCTGCTAGGCGCCATGCTCTCCGGCGAGGCGGATGCGCCGAATATGGACCATGTACCGTATCGCGGCAGCGCGCCGGCGCTCCAGGACCTGCTGGGCGGGCAGATCGAAAGCCTCATCGACCCGATCACCACGAACGTGGCGATGTTGAAGGATGGCACGCTGCGGGCGCTGGGCGTCTCGACACCCCGGCGCCTGCCCGCCCTGCCCAACATCCCGACCTTCGCGGAGCAGGGGTTTGCGCGCCTGACGTCATCGCAATGGCTGGGCTTGTCGGCACCCAAGGGCCTGCCGCAGCCGATCGTCGACCGCATGACGGCGCTGATCCCGCAGACGCTGGCCCGGCCGGAGCTCATGGTGCGCTTCGAGGATCTGCAGACGCTGCCGCCGGCGACCCCGATCCTCGGCGCCGACTTCGTGGCGCGCATGCGGACCGAGATCGCCGAATGGACCGGCGTCGCACGCCGCTACAACATCATGCAGGGGTAGCCGGTCTGGAGGCGGAGGGTATCCCCCTCCGCCTTTCAGGATCACGCCGCCAGCGGCAAGCGGTCCTTCCGGCACTTCATCAGCGGTTGGATTTTCTGCCCGAAGGCGTCCATGCCGGCGACGAAATTGTCGAAGCAAAGCATGATGCCGGCGACGCCCGGCATCGCAGCGACCTCATCCAGCAGCCGCGCGCAGGTGGCGTGGCTGCCGACGACCGTTCCCATGTTGAAGTTGATTGGCGAAGGATTACGCTGCACCACTGCTGCCATCGAGTTTCCCTGGGTGTTCACATCCTCTGCGGCTTTTCCCAGCAGGTGCTCAAGCGCCGCCCGGTCGGCGCCCTTTTCGTAGCTGTCCCACTTGGCCATCGCGGCCTCGTCTGTCTCGTCCGCGATCACCATGAAGAGCATGTAGGCGCCGACATCACGGCCGGTCTTCCTCGCGTGCTCCAGCACACGGGCGGGGACCGAGGCGGATTTCGTCGGCTCGTTCACGCCCTCTCCCAGGCAGAAGTTGTAGTCGCAGTAGGTGGCGCCAAACTCCATGCCGCGATCCGACTGGCCGGCGCTTACGATCTTTATGCGTTGGCTCGGACGGGGGCTGAGCTTGCAGGCGTCCATCTGGAAATACTCGCCCTTGAAGTCGGAATGGCCGCGCTCCCAGAGGTCGTGCAGGATTTGCACGTATTCGGTGCTGTAGTCGTAGCGCTTGCCGAAATGCGCATCGCCTGGCCAGAGCCCCATTTGGCTGTACTCGACCTTGTGCCAGCCCGAGACGATGTTCACACCAAAGCGCCCGCCAGAGATGTTGTCGATGGTCGCGGCCATGCGCGCGACGATGGCCGGCGGGATGGTCAGCACCGCCGTCGAAGCGAAGAGGCGGATGCGGTTCGTCACGGCCGCCAGGCCCGCCATCAGCGTGAAGCTTTCCAGCCCGTGGTCCCAGAACTCGGTCTTGCCGCCAAAGCCGTGCAGCTTGATCATCGAGAGGGCAAAATCCATCCCGTAGGCTTCGGCCTTCTGCACCACCTGCTTGTTTAGCTCGAAGCTCGGCATGTACTGCGGCGCGTTTTCCGAGATCAGCCACCCATTGTTGTTGATAGGGATGAAGACGCCGATATCCATGAATGATCACCTTTCGCGCGCGGCCGGAGGGCGGCCCATCATGGAATTGCAAGCAATCCATATGCCATGACCGAAGCGCTCGCATGCTGACATACAACTGACTTCATTCGCGATGCTGGACAGCCGAGCCGCGCGCGAACAACATCGCGACCATATCGGACCCGGATTCTTGCCCCGCGTCGTCACCGCCTGGAGGAGTACGCCATGAAGCTGACCATGCCAGAGGAGATCATCCTCCTGCTGCTCGACGACAAGACAGGCCGGCCCATAGGCCTGCCCGCGCCCGCCGGCGATTATGCGGTGGCCAGTGCGATCCTTATGCAGCTCTCGCTGGACGGCAGCATCGACACCGACCCAGAGCGGCTGATGGTGACAAGCCATAGGCCCTCCGGCGATCCGGTGATGGACGAGGCGCTGACGCTGATCTCCACCAACCTGGGCATGCGCGACAGCCGCCATTGGATCGTCGAGATCGGTCGGCAGGCGGAGCATTTCCGCAGCATGATCCTCGACCGCCTCGTGGCAAAGGGCGTGCTGAAGAAGGAGGAGGGCCGCTTCCTCTGGGTCTTCCCCGATCGCCGCTATCCCAAGGCCGCCGAGGGCGAGGCCGAGGTCATCGAGGTGCGCGCCCGGCTGCGTTCCGTGCTGCTGCACGCTGACATCATCCCGGAGCCGCACGATTCGCTGATGATCGGCCTGGCGCGTGCCAGCGGTATCATTCCGCTGATCCTGTCGGCGCAGGAGCAGGAGAAGGTTGGCAAGCGCGTGGATCAGGTGGCCGATCTCGAGGAGTTGGGCCGGACCCTCTCCGAGGTAACGCGCGAGGTCTACGCTATGATGCTGGCCTTCGCTGGCGCGCACTGAGATGCAGGTGGGCGCGGCCTCTGCAGCCGAGGTTCGCGCCCGCTGCCTCCGAGTTTCAAGCCGACGCGGCTCTAGAGTTCAGTTCGCGATAGCCGTGCTGGCACGCTGGAGATAAGCGAGCAGATCGTTCC
>JAQGHY010000356.1 GCA_028291455.1 Rubritepida sp.
GATGAAGCTGCCGTAGTGGCCCTCTTCATCGGCGAAGGCGACGACATCGACGGGCAGGCCGGAGCGCGCCAGAGCCACCCCCGCCATGACGCCAAGCGCGCCGTCCAGCCAGCCGGCCTGGTTCTGGCTTTCGATGTGGCTGCCGACGAGGAGATGCGGGCCGGGTCCGGGATGCTTGCCGAAGACGTTGCCGATGCCGTCGATGGAGGGCTCGAGGCCGCATTCGCGCATCCGCTCCATCAGCCAGCGGCGGCTCTCCATGTCCTCGGCCGAGAAGGTCGGGCGATGCACGCCGGTCTTGTATTCGCCGATCTTCCGGAGATCGTTGAGATCCTGGATAAAACGGTCCGTGTCCACCTGCGCCATGATGCATCCTCTCGCGAAGATTGCAGGATAGGCGAGGATGGCGACGCGGCAAGACGATGCGCGCATCCATATTGGCGCGGCGGCAGTTCGCTACCCAAACGATGGGCGTACCCGACTGAGAATGCGCATAGAAAATGCATTGCCGATGTGCGCACCTCAAAGCGTAACTGCGAGCTACGGCGATCGTCAGGAGATCTCGTTCAGGCCCTGGGCCGTCAGCCGTTTGCCTCGGTGGGGCGCTGACGCAGGAGGTAGCGCTGACGGCCCTCCATCACCAGCACGCTGGACTGATTGTGAACGGTGGAAGTGAGGCCGAGCACGCCGGTGGTCCGGCCGGGCGCCAGCTCATCCACCGTCAGCGTCGCATAGAGGGTGTCGCCGACGAAAACCGGATGGAGGAAACGGCTGGATTGCTCAAGAAAGCCCTTGAGGCTGTCCTCGATCAGGAAGGGCAGTAACCCCGCGCCCGCCGCAGTCTGGATCACGATCTGGAAGCCATGGGCCAGCATATTCGGCATGCCGCGCGCACGGCAGAATTCGACGTCGTAGTGGACCGGGTGATTGTCGCCGGAGGCCGCCTGGAAGGCGAGAAAGATCGCATCCGTCATGGTCCGGCTCGGGAGGCGGAAGATCTCGCCCAGCGCGAAATCCTCGAACCAGCGCTGTGGGGCCAGACGGTGCTCGCGTGGGTCGAAGCTCACAAGTAGCCCATCGCCTTGTCACGCGCGGAAGCCGCCGGCGTGCGCTCCGCCGCGGGGCCGAAACCGCCGCCGCCGGAGGTCTCCAGCCGCACCACATCACCCTGCCGCAGCGGCAGGTTGTCCGTCTTCGGCGGAATCGGCGATTCCACACCGTCCCGGCGCAGCACCAGCGCACCGGGCGCCGCGGAACCCCCACCGGCGAGCCCGTAGGGCGCATGGTCGAAGCGGTCCATGTTGCTGGTGAAGAAGCAGCGCGGGCTGTCGATCCGCCATTCGCGGATCAGGCCGAGGCCGCCGCGATAACGGCCCGCGCCGCCGCTGCCGTCGCGCAGCCCGTAGCGCATCACCGTCAGCGGCAATTGAGCCTCGATCATCTCGATCGGGATGTTGCTGTTGTTGTGCATGCCGCTGGCATAGGCGTTCACGCCATCCTTGATGGGATGCCCGCCCGAGCCGCCGATCTCGATCTCCACCAGCACTTCGCGCGTCTCGGCCACGGTCTGAAAGGTGGTGACGTAGCTGTTGCCGTAATAGGCGGCGGGGATCAGCTCCGGCACGGCCTGGTGCAGGGCACCGTTCATCGCATTCAGCAGCCGGTGCGTGACGGCCACCCGATGCGCCACGGGCGCGGGGTGGCGCGCATTCACCACCAGCCCCTCGGGCGCAATGACGGTGATGGGGCGGTAGCAGCCCGCACTCATATGCAGCGACGAATCGGCGCAGCACATCAGGCTGAACATCACCGCGGCATTGGTGCTGGCCAGCGTCGCATTGGTCGGCCCCGCCACCTGCGGACCGCAGCCGGACAGATCCACCGACGCCTCGTCGCCCTTGATGGTGACGGCCACGTGCAGGCGGATCGGGACACCGATGTCGATGCCGTCATCGTCGAGAAAATCCGTGAACTCGTAGGTGCCGTCGGGCATGGCGGCGATGGCGGCACGCATGCCAGCCTCGCTCATATCCAGGATGCGCGCCCCTGCTTCCAGCATGGCATCGGTGCCGAAGCGGCGTGCCAGGCGCTGCAGCGCGGCTGCGCCGACATCGAGGCTCGCCAGCTGCGAGGAGAGGTCACCCAGCAGCAGGTCGGGCTTGCGGATATTCTGCCGGATCATCGCCCAGACACCGTCGTTGCGGACGCCCCGGTCGAGGATCTTCAGCGGCGGGATGCGGAGCCCCTCCTGGAAGATCTCCGTGGCCTTCGCCGCATAGCTGCCGGCCGCCAGGCCGCCGACGTCGATATGGTGGCAAAGCGTGCCGGCGAAGGCGATGCGCTCGCCCTCATGGAAGACCGGCTTGTAGGCGATGATGTCGGGCAGGTGCTGCCCGCCGCAATACGGGTCGTTGGTGACGATGACGTCGCCCTCGTGCCATTCGTCCGGTGGCACGTAGTGGGCGAGGATCTCGCGCAGCGCATGGCTCATCGAATTCAGATGGCCAGGGATGCGGGCGGATTGCGCGAGGTTCCAGCCCTGCGCGTCGAACACCGCGGTGGAGTAATCCAGCAACTCCCGCACAATCGTGCTGCGGCTGGTGCGCCAGACGGTGACATCCATCTCGGCGGCCGCGGCGTTGAGCGCGTTGCGGATCACCTCGATTTCGATGGGTCCGAGTGTCATGGCAGCCTCCGCGCGATCAATGCGCCTTCGGGGTCGAGCTTCGCCTGCCAGCCGGCGGCGATGACATGGGTGGCGAAGGCCTCTTCCACGATGGCGGGGCCTTCGATGATATCGGCACCGTGCAGCTTTTCACGCCGCCAGACCGGCCAGGAGGCGGCACCGCCCTGTTGCCAGACCTCCCTGGAGGCCGGCGTCGTGGACGTGCTCGCCGCTTCGCCAGACGTCTCGGCAGGCTTAGGCAAGCGGCCGATCGCCGCCATGCGCAAGGTCACGATTTCGACCTTCTCGTCTTCGGCCGCGTAGGAGAAACGCGCACGGTGCTCGGTGTGAAAGCGCGCCATCAGTGCCGGCAGATCCGGCGCTTCGGGCCACGGGACGAGCAACTCGAAGGCCTGGCCGTGATAGCGCAGATCGGCCGAGACCTCGATACCGCGCTGATCCTCCGGGACGCCATCGGCAACGAGACGCGCAACCGCCTCCTCGCGCAGGCCGGCAAGCGTGGCTTCAATCTCCGGCAATGCCTCCGCTTCCGCCGGCAGCAGCCGCGAGCGCGCGAGATCCTGCACCAAATCGGAGAAGAGAATGCCGTAGGCGGACAGCGTGCCCGGCTCACGCGGAAAGATCACTTCGGTGATGCCGAGCTCATCGGCCACCTCGGTTGCGTGCAAGCCGCCGGCGCCGCCGAAAGAGAGCAAGGTGAAATCGCGCGGGTCCAGCCCCTTCTCGAAGAGAGACAGGCGCACGGCGGAGGCGAGCTGCACATTGGTCACGCGGAGCACCCCCTCGGCGGCGGCTTCGATCCCAAGGCCCAGTTTGTCGCCGACTTCCGCACCCATGGCGACGCGGGCGGAAGCGACGTCGAGCGACATGGCGCCGCCCAGGAAGAAGTCAGGATCGATGCGCCCCAGAACCGCATTTGCATCCGTCACCGTCGGCAACGTACCGCCGCGGCCATAGCAGACCGGCCCGGGCCGGGCACCGGCGCTGCGCGGGCCGGCGGTAAGACGCCCCGAAGCATCCACCGCGGCAAGAGAACCGCCGCCGGCACCGATGGTGCGCATCTCCACCATGGGGAGCCGGACCGGCAGGCGATCGACCTCGCCCTGCGTGACGAGGCCGATGCGATGGTTCTGCACCACGCTCACATCGAAGCTGGTACCGCCCATATCGACCGCGACGAGGTTGGGCCGTGCCAGCCGGCGCGAAAGCCGCTCGGCCGCCAGGGCACCGCCCGATGGGCCGGAAAGCAGAAGCCGGGCCGGTTGAGCGGCCGCGCGAGGCAGGCTGCACATGCCGCCATTGGATTGCACGAGGAAGATGCGCGGCGAGAAGCCGCCCTCGCCCAGCCGGGCCTCCAGCCGGGCCAGATAGTTCTGCACGACCGGCATCAGCACGGCATTCAAGACGGTAGTGGAGAGCCGTTCGTATTCGCGGATTTCGGGGCTGATCTCGGAGGAGAGGCTGACGGGGATGCCCGGCATAGCGGCCTGCACGGCTTCGCGCAGCGCGAGCTCATGGGACGGGTTCGCATAGGCATGCAGCAGGCCGATGGCGACGGCTTCCGGCTTTGCCGCGCGTAGCTTTTCGAGCATGGGAGCGAGATCGCCCAGCGGCGTCTCCACGCTGCCGTCGGCACGCACCCGTTCCACCACTCCGAAGCGCAGGTCGCGCTCGATCAGGCAGGGAAAGGGATCCGGCGCCAGGCCGTACACATCACGCCGGAAGTGCCGCGTGATCTCCAGCACGTCCTCGAAGCCCGCCGTCGTGATCAGCACGCCACGCGCAAGCTTTCGCTCCAGCACCGCATTGGTGGCGATGGTGGTCCCGTGCAGCAACAGGCCGACATCCGCCAGCACGAAACCGAAGCGCTCGGCCGCCTCGCGCACGCCGATCAGCAGGCCTTCGGAGGGGTCGGCCGGCGTGGTCGGCGTCTTCCAGGCGACGACGCGGCCCTGTCGGGCATCGAGGATCTGCAGGTCGGTAAAGGTGCCGCCGATATCGACGGCGATGCGAACAGGTCGCTGTTCCATGAAACAATATCCGTTTTAAGTCGAAGGGCTCAGGCCATCACGCGCGGGAGCCAGAGGGCGATCTCGGGGAAGATCAGCAACAGAATCACCGCGGCGAGATAGACGAGCAGAAAGGGCATGACCCCCACGAAGACGTCGGTGATAGGCCCCGCCTTGGGCCGCATTCCTTGCAGCACATACATCACGGTTCCATCGGGCGGGCTGATCTGCGCGATTTCCACCAGCATGGTGACAATGACGCCGAACCAGATCGGATCGTAGCCGAGCGCCACCACAACGGGGAAGATCACCGGCACGGTGGTGATGATCATGGAGAAGCCCTCCATGAAGGTGCCGAGAGCGAAGTACAGCCCGATGATGCAAAGCATGATCGCCCAGGCCGGCAGCGGCAGGCCGGCGATCAGCCCCGCCAGCGCCTGGGGTACGTTGATGGTCGTGAGGATGTAGTTCAGCAGATAGGCGCCGAAGATGATGAGGCCGAGCAGTGCCGTATTTCGCGCCGTGGCCTCCGCCGAGGACTGCAGCATGCGGAACGACAGCTTGCGCTCCAGTGCCGCGAAGAACATCGAGCCGGTCACGCCCAGGGCGGCGGCCTCGGTCGGGGTCGCCCAGCCGGCATAGATGGAACCGAGCACCAGCAGGATCAGCAGCAGGGTCGGGACCAGGTCCTTCAATGCGTGCAGCTTCTGGGCGAGCGGCAAGGCCGGCGGCTTTTCCATCGGGTGCCGGAGTCCATGGCCGACGATCAGCAGCAGGAACAATCCCGTCACCAGGACCGAAGGCAGCAGCGCCGCGATATAGAGCGCGCCAACGGAGGTCTCGGTGATCAGCCCGTAGATGATGAAGGTGATGCCGGGCGGGATCAGGTTGCCCAGCGCGCCGCCCGCCGCCAGCGATCCCAGCACCCAGCGCTGGTTGTATTTCGTGTCCTGGAAGAACGGCAGCGCGACGGAGCCCATGGTCGCCGCCGTGGCGACGCTGGAACCGCTGATCGCGCTGAACACCGCGCAGCTCACGATATTCGTATGCAGGAGGCCGCCGGGCAGCCGGTTCAGCCAGACGTTGAGTGCGCGATACAGCCGGTCGCTCAACCCCGCACGCAGCAGGATCTCGCCCATCAGCAGGAAGAGCGGCACCGCGACGAGGACGAAGTTGGAAGATGGGCCCCAAAGCGTCTGCCCCGCGAAAAGCCACCAGGGCCGGTCGCTGAACATGAAGCCGGTCAGAAACGCCAGGATGCCGAGGACGGCCGCGATATAGACGCCCGAGCTGAAGAACACGAGGAAGACGCCGATCAGCATCAGGATTTCCGCGATCGGCAAGGCCTGTGCCCCCGACGCCGCGGCGAAGATGACGACGCCGAGCAGGCCCAACAAAAAGACGATGGCGATCAAGCGGCACTACTCCCTTCGCGCGCCATGGCCACGGCCTCCAGCGCTTCCTCCGTCTCGTCTTCCAAGGTGCGAGAGCCGAGCAAGCGATCCAGCTGGTCACCCCTCCCCGTCAGCAGCGCGAGCGAGCCTTCCAGCAGCAGCACAAAGATCATCACCAGGAAGGCCGTGATGCCGACAGCCCAGATGCCCTGCGGGATCACCATCGGAACGCGCAGCGCTGAATTGTCGTGCGCATCGAACAGGGCGCTCTCATCCACGAGCTCCCACGCCACCCAGGCCGTGAAGACGGCGAAAACTGCGAGCAGCGAGAGCGAGAAGAGATGCAGCGGCGCCCGCAGTTTCACCGGCAGGCGCGTCACCAGCACGTCCACGCGGATATGCGCCCGGCATGCCAGGGTGTGCGCGAGGCCCCATGCGATGCCGCAGGCCAGCATATAGCCGGTGATTTCCACCGTAGCCGCGGAGGAGACGCCGAAGAGGTTTCGCCCCACGATGTCGCCGGTGATGAACAGCGCGCAGGCGATGTAGTTCCATCCGGCTACCCAGGCCATGAACGCCGCCACCGCCGCGACACCGCGGCGGAGGGACGTGGCGAAGCGCAGCACGCTCAGCCGCCGAACCGCACACCGGAAATGGGCGCGATCACCTGGTTGTAGATCTCGCCGCACCGCGCGCCGCAGCGCCGCACGAAGCCAGGCAGCACCACCTGCTCGAAGATACGGCGCGTCTCGGCCTTGTCGGCATCGGTGGCCCGGACCTCGGTCATGGATCGCGTGGCGAGGGTATGGATCCGGCAGGCCTCGCGGTTGCCGATGGCGCAGTCGATGCCGTCGCGCGTGGCGTCGGCGCCAAGCTGCCACTGGGCCTCGCTAACCTGCTGGAAGGTCGACTCGATCAAGGCGCGCACCGGCGGCTCCAGCCGGTTGAACCATTGCAGATTGACGATATAGGCAGCGACGGCCCAGCTGACCGGAAGATCGCTGATATGGGTCGAGACCTCCGGCCAGCGGGCGGCGACGCCCGAACCGGTGCCGGTGATGGCGCAATCCACGACGCCGCGCTCCAGCGCCGAATAGACTTCGGGGAAGCCGATCGAGGTCGGCTGCGCGCCGAGCGCTGTGTAGTAGTCCACGAGGCTGTTGCCGAAGGTACGGATGCGGCGGCCCCGCAAGTCGGCAAGGGTGGTGAAGGGCGCGCGGCAGAACAGGACCTGCGCCGGGAAGGGATACATCGCCATGATGCGGACGCCGAAGCGCTCGAGGTCGCGATTGGCGGCCGGCAGCATGGCATCGGCAATACGGTGCGCGAGGCCGATGTCGGGCGCGAGGCCGGCAAGGTCCACGCCATCGAGGATCGGCACGTCGCCCGAGAGGGTGGAAAGCGTGCCGGCACCGATCTCGGCCTGCCCGGCCCGCACAAGGCGGACGATTTCATTGCCGGCGAGGTTGCGTTCCGCATGGCTCGCGAGGGTCACCTCGATACGGCCGCCGCTGCGCTCGCGCAGCCCGTCGCGCAGGATGCGCTGATCGACGAGGACGAATTGCGGCTGCGTCGGCAGGGGCTGCGTCACCGCCGTGATGGCAATGCGCGGTCCCGGCGGAATGGTTTGCGCCAGCGCGGGGAGAGCGATGGTTGCGGCGCCAATCAGCGCAGCCAAGCCGGTGCGGAACATACGACCTCCTCGTCTAATTCGACGGATTAGAAGGTCAGCATGGCACGGAAGCCGGAATGCAACAGCCTGCCACCCGGTCATCGCCCGCCTTACGCCGACGCCCCTGCCTCGCTCAGCGGCAATCGGCGGGGTTCATGCCCAAGGGTTGCGCTTGGCCGGCGCCGACCAGGGCGAGGCACCACGTACCGCTTGCGGCGGAGCCATCGGAGAACCGCTCATGGCCATCAGACGCGCAATCCGCTCCTCGGTCGGCGGATGCGTCGAGAAGAGACGATCCAGCCGCAGCCCCGAGAGCGGGTTGATGATGAACATATGCGCGCTGCCCGGGTTGGCTTCCGCCGTTTCGTTCACACGGCCGACCTTGCCTTGCTCCAGCTTGGCCAGGCCATTCGCCAGCCAGGCCGGGTTGCCGCAGATACGCGCGCCCTCTGCATCCGCCTTGAACTCCCGGGCACGGCTGATCGCCGTCTGCACCAGCATGGCGGCGAGCGGCCCCAGGATCATCAGCAGGATCATGCCGATGAAGCCGAAGGGACTGCCGCGCTGGTCGCCTCTGCCGCGCGCCATCATGCCGCCGAACTGCGCGAGAAAGCCGATGGCTCCCGCAAGCGTCGCCGTGACGGCCATGATCAGCGTGTCGCGGTGCTTGATATGCGCGAGCTCATGCGCGACGACGCCGGCCACCTCCTCCTGGCTCATCAGGTCGAGCAGACCGGTATTCACCGCGAGCGCCCCACGCTCGGGGCTGCGGCCGGTGGCGAAGGCGTTGGGCTGCTCCTCATGGATGATGTAGAGCGCGGGCATGGGCAGGCCCGCCCGCGCCGCCAGCCCCTCCACTGTCCGGTAGAGCTGCGGCGCCTCGGCCGCAGTAACGGGTTGTGCATTGTGCATGCGCAGCACGACGCCATCGCTGCCCCACCAGGCGAATAGGTTCATGCCGGCGGCGACCACCAAGGCGATCAGCGCGCCGCTGCTCCCGCCCAGCATGAATCCGATCGCCGCGAAGAGCGCCGTAAGCCCCGCAAGGAGAATGAATGTCTTCAGCATCTTCCGAAAATCTCCGTTCCGCCCCACATCGGGTGGATGACCAAGGAAGAGAAGCCCCCTATCCCCGCCGGCAAGCCGCGCACGGCGCCGCCGCTGACCAAGCTCGACCGCCCGAAGCATCCGCCCTCCTCCGCCGAAAGCGAGCATGGCGGACCGGCTGGCCCCGAGCCGACGCGTTACAATGACTGGGAGCGGAAGGGACGCGTGAGCGATTTCTGATCCGGCCGTGCCCAACACACGCTAGGGTGCGGCCCGAACCAGCAGGAGGGCACCGCCATGGGCCCCCATATCCAGGCCTTCTTCGACCTGCCGACGAACACGGTGAGCTATCTCCTCGGCGATCCGGCCACGCGCATGGCGGCGGTGATCGACCCCGTCCTGGACTGGGACCATCGCGCCGGCACCGCGGATACGCGTTCGGCCTCGGCTGTCCTCGCCGCGGCGGAGGCGGGCTCCTGGCACATCACGCATATCCTCGAAACCCATGCCCACGCGGATCACCTGTCGGCAGCGCCCTTCATCAAGGCACGCACTGGTGCCCCCATCGGCATCGGCGCGCGGATCACCGAAGTGCAGCGCATTTTTAGGCCGGTCTTCAACCTTGAGGGCGTTGCGCCGGACGGCGGTGATTTCGACCTGCTTTTCCAGGATGGCGAGCAGTTCCGCATCGGCAACCTCGATATCGAGGTGATGCAGCTGCCCGGGCATACCCCCGCCTGCGTGGCCTATCGGGTGCGCGGCGGCAACGAGGCCGGCGACGAGGATGTCTTCGTCGGCGACACGCTCTTCATGCACGACTACGGGACCGCGCGCTGCGATTTTCCCGGCGGTGATGCCCGCACGCTCTTCCGCTCGATACAGCGCCTTCTGGCCCTGCCGCCCGCGACGCGTTTCTGGATGTGCCATGACTACAAGGCACCAGGGCGCGACCAGTTCGCCTGGCAAAGCACCGTTGCCGAGCAGCGCGCGAGCAATCCGCATGTGAAGGATGGTGCGACCGAGGAGGAGTTCGTGACCTTCCGCACCGCGCGGGACGCGACCCTCGCGGCCCCTACCCTGTTGCTGCCCGCGATCCAGGTGAATGTCCGCGCGGGGCGTTTCCCCGCCGCGGAGAGCAATGGCGTGCGCTACCTGAAGGTGCCGGTCACCGCATCCGCCGGCGCCGTGCTCGATTAGCCGTTATTCAGGGTCCGCGATAAGCCGGGTCCGGCGGCGATGCGCCCAGTTGCAATTGCCCGCCATGACCGCGCAATTCGCGTTCGGTGCCGATGAGCAGGCCCCAATCGCACAAGACAATAACCTTGTGCTGATGGATTCACCAACGTGCTTCGCCTTCGGACAGGCCGTAGCAGCATGGGAGGGCGCCAACGTCTTCGCCGCAACGCGGCGTAGGGAGGAACATTATGCAGTCGGTGCGGCTGATCGGGATGCTGCGCCACCTTGACCTTATCTAGGGGTTGGGAGATGAAGAAGGCGACGGAGCATCGATTTTTCTCGTGCTCCTTACTTTCTGAAAATGGTGATCTCGTTGAGCGGAAAAATATGGTTCGCTGACTTTTGGCGCGGCATTGCAGCGATATGTGTTGTTGTTAGCCATCTTACCGCACCGCTATGGCCCATAGCAGGAAGTTCCCCCTTGTTCTTCACCCTGCTAGGGCAGTTTGGCGTAAGTTTGTTCTTTCTAATAAGTGGGTTTGTGATCCCAATTTCATTGAAATCCTATAGCGTCAGTAATTTTTTGATTGGGCGACTACTGCGTATTTATCCAACCTATGCTGCTGGGTTTAGTGTAACTCTTATCCTTACACTAATATACAGCCCAAACATGCCGACGTTGGTGCAGATGCTTTCCCATTACTTATTGATACAAGATTTACTACGCACAGTAGCGCTTGACGGTATCGTTTGGACATTACAAATTGAACTAAAATTCTATGTACTCTGCGCATTATTTATAGTTTGGCTTCGCGCGTATAGCAGTAATTTACTTTTAGTAATTCTTGCCGATATCGGCATCGCTTTGTTTTTTCCCTCACCAGAAATTGCCGCTTGGGCAATGTGGTTGCTGCTAATGTTTATCGGCGTGGTTTATAATTTCCACCACAATAAAAGAATATCTGGCAGAATGGCCGTAATGCTCGGATCGGCTTTATTTATGGCATTCGCCGAATGCTGGCTAACTAAAGAAGGAGGTCCCCGACGATTATTGATGATTGCTTACTTCATCTCGCAGATTGTCTTCCTCGTTTCCTATCTTCTTAAGGATAAGTTTAAACCATTTGCTGTAACGCGTTGGCTCTCAGCAATTAGCTATCCCCTTTATGTCGTTCATGGCGTTCTTGGTTCGGTCGTCGCGAATCTTGCCAATCAAAGGGGAGTTGATTGGCTGCCAGCGATTTTGTTGGCATTCGTCGTAGTCATTATTGCAGCTTGGCTGATTCATGTGGCGGTAGAGAAGCCAAGCCATCAGCTTGGCCGTAGGTTAAAACGCGCTCCTCGTGACAACGAAGGCACACGGCAAGTCAACGACGCAGCAATCGTCGGCCTTTGATCGCCGCATAGCAGGTTAACCAGTAAAGCGACGCGGTCCAGAGCCACGACTACCTTGCCTGGAACTACGTATCCACCCGGAGGCGCCGCGAAAGATCGTAAAAAAGCGATCGGCAGCACAACTGCAACGGGATCGCGTTCCAGAGCCTCATAGAGGCACTCGAGAACGCTTCCATTCCGGCCTCACACGTTAAAGCGGAACAGCATCACATCGCCGTCGCGGACGATATAGGTCTTTCCCTCGACCCGCATCTTCCCGGCTTCCTTTGCACCCTGCTCACCGTTTAGGGCGATGTAGTCCTCATAGGCGATGGTCTCCGCTGCGATGAAGCCGCGCTCGAAGTCGCCATGGATGACGCCGGCCGCTTGGGGCGCGGTCATGCCCCGGTGGATGGTCCAGGCCCGCGTCTCCTTGGGACCGACCGTGAAATAGGTGATCAGGCCCAGCAGCTCGTAGCCGGCACGGATGACGCGATCCAGGCCGCTATCCTCGAGGCCGAGCGTCTCCAGGAATTCGCCGCGATCTGCCTCAGCCATCTGCGCGATTTCGGATTCGATGGCGGCACTCACCACCACGGCGCGGGCGCCTTCAGCCTTGGCGAAGGCCATCACGCGCTCACTATGCGCGTTGCCGGTGGAGGCCGCGGCCTCGTCCACGTTGCAGACATAGAGCACCGGCTTGGTGGTCATGAGACCTAGACGGCTGGCGGCCTCCTCTTCACCCTTCGGCACGGCTGTCCGCGCGGAGCGGCCGGCCTGAAGTGCAACCAGGATCCCATCGATCAACGCGACCTGCGCGATGGCTTCCTTGTCGCCGCCGCGCGCCTTCTTCTGCAGCGTGATCATGCGCTTTTCCAGGCTATCGAGATCGGCGAGCATCAACTCCGTCTCGACCGTCTCCGCATCGCGGATCGGATCCACGGCGCCGTCCACATGCGTGACGTCGCCATCCTCGAAGCAGCGCAGCACATGCACGATGGCA
>JAQGHY010000034.1 GCA_028291455.1 Rubritepida sp.
GCCCTGCGCAGGGCACGAGGTCGGTGCCGAAACTGGCATTCTTCCGGATGAGGCAGCGCGGGTTCGTCACCCGGCCAGGATAGGCCGCCCTGGCGCCAATCCAACCCAGCGCTTGACCCGCACCCTCCGACATCCGCATATCTCCCGGATGCGCGCGACCCGGATGCTCCGAATTCCCGGCCCGGCCTTCGTCTGAAGGCCGGGAACGATCCCGCACGCCCCTCATTTTCCCGCGACTCCTGCGGACGAGAACCCCCTTATGAACGACGCTCCCGAAACGCCCGCGCGCGATTACCGCAAGACGGTGTTCCTCCCCGCCACGCCCTTTCCCATGAAGGCCGACCTGCCGAAGCGCGAGCCCGCGCTGCTGGGCAAATGGGCGAAGGCGGAGAGCTGGAAGACGCTCCGCGCCGCATCGAAGGGCCGCGGCACCTTCGTGCTGCATGACGGCCCGCCCTATGCCAATGGCCCGCTGCACATCGGCCATGCCCTCAACAAGATCCTGAAGGACGTGATCAACCGCGCCGCCCAGATGTCCAGGCGCGATGCGAACTATGTCCCCGGCTGGGACTGCCACGGCCTGCCGATCGAGTGGAAGGTCGAGGAGGAGTACCGCGCGGCGAAGAAGAACAAGGACGACGTTCCCGTCCTGGAGTTCCGCGCGCAGTGTCGCGCCTATGCGGCGAAGTGGCTGGCGGTGCAGTCCGACGAGTTCCAGCGCCTCGGCGTCGCCGGCGATTGGGCGGACCGTTATGCGACGATGGATATCGCCTCGGAATCGGTGATCGTCGAGGAGATCGGCAAGTTCCTCACGAACGGCTCGCTGTATCGCGGCCTGCGTCCGGTGATGTGGAGCCCGGTCGAGAAGACGGCGCTGGCCGAGGCGGAGATCGAATATCACGACCATGTGAGCCCGACGCTCTGGGCGCGCTTTCCGGTGGTGAACGGGGATTTCGCGGGGGCCTCGATCGTCATCTGGACGACGACGCCCTGGACCATCCCGGGCAACCGCGCCGTCGCTTATGGGCCTGAGATCGACTACGCGCTGGTGCATGTCGAGGGCGTGAACGAGGGCAGCCATCTCGTCGTGGGTGAGACGCTGATCGTGGCGCTGCCGCTGCTACCGAAATTCGAGGAGGACGCGGGGCTCGCCGCGCATAGCGTGAAGCGGGTCCTCAAGGGCGCGGAGTTGGAGGGCAGCATCGCCGCCCATCCGCTGCGCGGGCGCGGCTATGATTTTGACGTGCCCGTGCTGCCCGCCGACTTCGTCACCACCGAGGCCGGCACCGGCTTTGTCCACATCGCGCCTGGCCATGGCGAGGACGACTTCAACCTCGGCCGCACCTACGGCCTGGCGGTCCCCGAGACGGTGAACGACGACGGCACCTTGACCCATCACGCGCCGGGCTTCGAGGGGCTGCACGTCTTTCGCGCGCATGAGGCCGTCTATGCGGCGGTCGAGGCCGCCGGAAATCTCGTTGCCAAGAGCAAGCTGACGCACAGCTATCCGCATTCCTGGCGCTCCAAGAAGCCGGTGATCTTTCGCGCCACGCCGCAGTGGTTCATCGCGATGGATGACGACAACCAGATCCGGCAGAAGGCGCTCGGCGCGATCGCGTCCACGCATTTCGTGCCCGACGTCGGCCGCAACCGCATCGGCAGCATGGTCGCGGGCCGGCCCGACTGGTGCATCAGCCGCCAGCGCGCCTGGGGCGTGCCCATCGCAGTCTTCGTCGAAAAGAAGAGCGGCGAGGTGCTGCGCGACCCCGCCGTGATGCAGGCGATCGTGGACGCTTTCCGTGCCGAGGGCGCCGACGCCTGGTACCAGCCCGGCGCTGCTCAGCGCTTTCTCGGCAACCACCGCAACCCCGCCGACTACGAGCAGGTGATGGACATCGTGGACGTCTGGTTCGAGAGCGGCTGCACGCATGCCTTCGTCCTGCCGCCGCACGACCTACCGTTCCCGGCAGACCTGTATCTCGAAGGCTCAGACCAGCACCGCGGCTGGTTCCAGTCCTCGCTGCTGGAATCCGTCGGCACCCGCGGCGTGGCGCCTTTCAAGGCGGTGCTCACCCACGGCTTCGTGCTCGACGAGAGTGGCCGGAAGATGAGCAAGTCGCTCGGCAACGTCACCTCCCCGCAGGAGGTCACGGCCAAATACGGCGCCGATATCCTGCGCCTTTGGGTGATGAATTCCGACACGGCGGAAGACCTCCGCATCGGCAAGAACATCCTGGAGCAACAGGCGGAGCTGTACCGCCGCATTCGCAACACCTTCCGCTGGCTGCTCGGCAACATCGCCGGCTTCAGCGGGGCGGAGCGCATTCCCGTCGCCGAAATGCCGGAGCTGGAGCGCTGGGTCCTGCACCGTGTCGCCGAGCTCGATGTCGAACTGCGCCGGCATGTCGATGGCTTCGACTTCGGGCCGATGATGGTGGCGCTCAACGGCTTCGCCAACCAGGACCTGTCGGCGTTCCTCTTCGATATCCGCAAGGACAGCCTGTACTGCGACGCCCCGACATCGCTGAAGCGCCGCGCCTATCGCACCGTCCTCGACACGCTGTTCCACGCGCTGGTCAAATGGCTGGCGCCGGTGCTGGTGTTCACCTGCGAGGTAGTCTGGGCGACGCGCTTCCCCGAGGCGGGTTCGGTGCATCTCGGCGAATGGCCGGTGGTGCCGGACGAGTGGCGCGACGACGATCTCGGCGACAAGTGGGACAAGCTGCGCATCCTGCGCTCGCTGGCGACCCAAGCGATCGAGCCGCTGCGCAAGGACAAGGTGGTCGGCACCAGCCTGCAGGCCGAGCTCGATATTCGTGCCGGAGCAGAGGAGGCGGCGCTGCTCGGCTCCGTGCACTTCGCCGAACTGGCGATCAGCGCGGCGGTGACGGTCGATA
>JAQGHY010000050.1 GCA_028291455.1 Rubritepida sp.
GGCGTCTCCTGGTCCAAGGGCTGCTACATGGGCCAGGAGCTGACGGCGCGAACCAAATATCGCGGCCTGGTGAAGCGGCGGCTGGTTTCGGTCGAGGTCGAAGGCCCGTTGCCACGGCGCGGAATCCCGGTGACGCTGGATGGCGCCGAGGTGGGCGAGATGCGCTCGGGGCGAGGCGCACGAGGCATGGCCCTGCTGCGCCTCGGCGCCCTGGGCGCGGAACTGCGCTGCGGCGAAGCGGTGCTTCGCGCGCGCGTCCCGGCCTGGATGAAGTTGCCGCAAGCCGCGACGGCTTAACAACGCGAGGGGCCACGGCCCCTCGCAACCTACGCCGTCCGGTCGCCCCCGCCGCTGCTCAGCGCGGCCTGCGCCGCCGCAAGCCGCGCAACCGGCACGCGGTAGGGCGAGCAGGACACGTAATCCAGCCCCACCGTCTCACAGAACTGGATCGAGGCGGGGTCGCCGCCATGCTCGCCGCAGATGCCGAGCTTCAGCGCCGGCTTCACGCTGCGGCCCTTCTGGGCACCGATCGTCATCAGCGCGCCGACGCCTTCCGGATCGATCGAGACGAACGGGTCCTTCGGGAGGATGTTCTTCTCGACATAGAAGGGCAGGAACTTGCCCGCATCATCCCGCGAGAGGCCGAAGGTGGTCTGCGTCAGGTCGTTCGTGCCGAAGCTGAAGAAGTCAGCGCTCTCGGCGATGCTGTCGGCGGTGAGGCAGGCGCGCGGCAGCTCGATCATGGTGCCGACCATGTATTCGATGGTCATGCCCGTCTCGGCGAAGACCTCGGCCGCGATGGTGTCGACCTGGGCGCGGGTGATGTCGAGCTCGCGCTTCACCATCACCAGCGGGATCATGATCTCCGGCACCGGCGCCTTGCCGGTTTCCTTCGCCACGGCCACGGCCGCCTCGAAGATCGCGCGGGCCTGCATCTCGTAGATCTCGGGATAGGCGATGCCGAGGCGGCAGCCGCGATGGCCGAGCATCGGGTTGGCTTCGGAGAGGTCGGCAGCGCGGCGCTGCATGGCACTGGCCTCCACGCCGAGGCTGGCCGCCACCTCCGCGATCTCCTCGTCCGAGTGCGGCAGGAATTCGTGCAGCGGCGGGTCGAGCAGACGGATCGTCACCGGCAGGCCCGCCATGATGCGGAAGAGCTCGGTGAAGTCGCTGCGCTGGAAGGGCAGCAGCTTGGCCAGCGCCGTGCGGCGTCCGTCCTCATGCTCGGCCATGATCATCTGGCGCACGGCGCCGATGCGGCTGGGGTCGAAGAACATGTGCTCGGTCCGGCAGAGGCCGATGCCTTCCGCGCCGAACTTCTTCGCGGTCTCGGCATCGAGCGGGGTCTCGGCATTCGCGCGCACCTTCATGCGGCGCACCTTGTCGGCCCATTCCATCAGCGTCGCGAAATCGCCGGAGAGCTTCGGCTCGACCATCGCGACGGAGCCGAGGAAGATCTCGCCCGTTGCGCCGTCCAGCGTAATCATGTCGCCCGCGCGGACGATGTGTCCGCCGGCGGAGAGCGCCTGCGCCGCATAGTCGACCGCGACGCCGCCGGCACCCGCCACGCAAGGCCGGCCCATGCCGCGCGCGACCACCGCCGCGTGGCTGGTCATGCCGCCGCGCGTGGTGAGGATGCCGCGGGCGGCGTGCATGCCGTGGATGTCCTCGGGGCTCGTCTCGATACGGACCAGGATGACGCTCTCGCCCTTCTGCGAGCGCATCTCTGCTTCATCCGAGCTGAACACCACGACGCCGCAGGCAGCACCCGGCGAGGCCGGAAGGCCCTTGCTCAACAGCTTGCGCGGCGCCTTGGGGTCGAGCGTGGGGTGCAGCAGCTGGTCGAGCGAGCTGGGCGCCACGCGCGAGATGGCCTCGGGCTCGTCGATGAGCCCATCGCGGCACATGTCCACCGCGATCTTGAGGCTCGCGGCGGCGGTGCGCTTTCCGTTGCGTGTCTGCAGCATGTAGAGCTTGTTCTGCTGCACCGTGAACTCGATGTCCTGCATGTCCTTGTAGTGCTTCTCCAGCACCGAACGAACGCGAACGAGTTCCTCGTACGCGGCGGGCATCACCGTTTCCATCGGCTTCTCACCGGGCTTGGCGCGCGCGCTGCTCATCGGCTGCGGCGTGCGGATGCCGGCGACGACATCCTCGCCCTGCGCATTTACCAGGTACTCGCCGTAGAAGATGTCCTCGCCGGTGGAGGGGTCGCGCGTGAAGCAGACGCCGGTCGCACAATCCTCGCCCATATTGCCGAAGACCATCGCCTGGACGTTCACGGCCGTGCCCCAGCTCGCGGGGATGTCGTGCAGGCGGCGATAGGTGTTGGCGCGGGTGTTCATCCAGGAGCCGAAGACGGCGCCGATGGCACCCCACAGCTGCGCCTCGGGATCCTCGGGGAAGGGCTTTCCGGTGGCTTCCGCGACCACTTCCTTGTAGCCGGCGGCGACCTCGCGCCAATCCTTGGCGGTCAGCGCCGTATCCTCGGCAACGCCACGGTCGAGCTTCACTTCCTCGATGATCTCTTCGAAGCGGTGGTGATCCACGTCGAGCACGACGGAGCCGTACATCTGGATGAAGCGGCGGTAGCTATCCCAGGCGAAGCGCTCGTCACCGGAGGCCTTGGCCAGGCCTTCGACGGTGGCGTCGTTCAGGCCGAGGTTCAGTACCGTATCCATCATGCCAGGCATGGAGACACGCGCGCCGGAGCGGACGGAGACGAGGAGCGGCTTCTCGGTGTCGCCGAATTTCAGGCCAACGGCATTCTCGATAACCGCCAGCGCCGCCTTCACATTGGCCATGAGCTCGGTGGGGTACTGCTTCCCGTGGTCATAGTAGTGGGTGCAAACCTCGGTCGTGATGGTGAAGCCGGGGGGCACGGGCAGGCCGATGCTGGCCATTTCGGCCAGATTGGCACCTTTGCCGCCGAGCAGGTTCCGCATATCCGCACGGCCTTCGTTGTGGCCGGCGCCGAAGCTGTAGACCCACTGTGTCATGCGCAGTTTCCTTCAGGCTTCGATTTTTGAGAGGTCGGCCACCGTGTCCATGGTAGCGCGCAGGCGAGAGAGTAGCCGCAAACGGTTGCGGCGTAGTGAAGCATCGGGATCGTTGACCATGGTGTGTTCGAAGAAAGCATCCACGGGCATGCGGAGGGTTGCGAGGCTTGCCATGGCCGCACCGAAACTCTCCGAGGCTAGGTTAGGTTGCACCTGGGCCTCGACGGCAGTGAGAGCAGCGTTGAGCGCCTGCTCCTCGGGGAGGGTGAGAAGGGCGTCGTCAACCGGGCCGGAATGCGGCCCGTCCTTCTTCTCCTCGATGCGTAGGATGTTCTGGGTGCGCTTGTAGGCAGCGAGAAGATTGGTGCCGTCCTCGGATTCCACGAGGGACTTCAGGGCGTCGGCGCGGGCGAGGATGCGGAGGATATCGTCATCGGTGCCGATGCTGGCGGTGACGAGATCGTGGCGCGCGCCCTCGGCGCGGAGCTGGACGCGGAGGCGATCGGTCAGGAAGTCGAGCACGCCCGAGGCGAAGGCCGCGACCATCGGGGGATGGCGGCCGTCGGGCACCTTGCCCTTCATGCGCTCGGCGGCGACGGCCATGCCGAATTCGGGTTCCGCGGTGGCGCCGACGGCTTGAGGGAAGCCGAAGAAGGCCTCGCCGATGATATCCACGAGGCGCAGGCGCAGCCGGTTCTCGCGCACGATCCGGATCACGCCCAGCGCCGCGCGGCGTAGGGCATAGGGATCGCCGCTGCCGGTCGGCCGCTCATCCACGGCGAAGAAGCCGGCGAGCTGGTCGAGCTTGTCCGCCAGAGCCGTGGCGATCGCCACGGGCTCGGCCGGAACCGCATCCGTCGGCCCGAGCGGGCGGTAATGCTGCGCGATGGCGTTGGCGACGGCATCGCCGTAATCGGGCCGCGCGTAATAGCCACCCATCACGCCCTGCAGTTCGGGGAATTCGCCAACCATGCCGGAGGCCAGATCCGCCTTGGCGAGACGCGCCGCTTGCTGAGCGAGCAATGGATCGGCGCCAACCATTGGGGCAAGGAAAGCCGCCAGCTTGGCCAACCGCTGCACGCGCTGCCCTTGCGTGCCAAGCTTCGCGTGGAAGGTCACGCCGTCCAGCTTCGGCAGGAAATCCTCGAGGCGCTGCTTGCGGTCCTGGTCCCAGAAAAACCGGGCGTCGCTGAGCCGGGCGCGCAGCACGCGCTCGTTGCCGGCGACCAGCGCCACACCGCCGTCGCTCGCTGAGATGTTCGCGACCAGTGCGAAGCGCGGCGCGGCCGAACCGTCCATGCGGCGCAGCGCGAAGTAGCGCTGGTTCACGCGCATCGACGTCCGCATCACCTCGGCCGGCAGGTCCATGAAGTTGTCGTCGATGCGGCCCAGTAGCGGCACGGGCCATTCGACCAGCCCCGCGACTTCGGCCAGCAGCCCTTCGTCGGGAACGACTTCGAGGCCCTCGGCAGCGGCCAATGCCGCCACGCCGTCCCGGATCGTGGCGACGCGATCGGCCGCTTCCAGCATCACGAAATGCGCGCTCAACTTCGCTGCGTGATCCGCATGACCCTTCACTGCGAAGGCGCCCGGCGCATGCACGCGATGCCCCTCGGTCAGATCGGCCGCGACCAGCCCATGCGCCGCGTCATCCCCGCGCGCAAAGACGACCGGCACCACCGCGCCACCAAGTACGCAGAGCACGCGCTGCAGAGGACGCACCCAGTTCAGCGCGGAGTTCCCCCAGCGCATGGATTTCGGCCAGGGGAAAATCCAGACGATCTCGGGCAGGGCGCGGTGCAGCAGCGCCTCGGCCGTGATGGTCTCGCCGGGCTTCACCAGCACGAGGAAGCCGTTCTGCTCGCTCAGCATCTCCGCTGTGGCGCCGTGCTTCTTGAGGAAGCCGGCCAGCGCCTGTTCCGGCGCGCCGATGCGCGGCCCGCGCTCTTCCTTGGCTGGCGTCTCCGCGCTCAGCGCCATTTCGGCGACAAGGCCGATGCGTCGGGGGCCGTAGAAGCCGCGCGGCTCACCTTGCATCAGCGGCGCCAGCGCGGCCTTCGCCAGGCGGCAGAGATCATCGGCGGCCCGCGCCTGCATGCGGGCGGGAATTTCCTCGGTGAGCAATTCGATCAGGAGCTCGGTCATGCCGCGCCCTCGAGCCAGGCTTCGCAGCAAGCCTTCGCCAGCATGCGCACGCGGCCGATATAGGCGGCCCGCTCCGTCACGCTGATGGCGCCGCGCGCATCCAGCAGGTTGAAGCGGTGGCTCGCCTTGATGCACTGGTCATAGGCCGGAAGAGCCAGGCCCTTGGCGACAAGCTGCGCGCATTCCTGCTCCGCATCCTCGAAGTGCCGCTTCAGCAGCGCCACGTCGGCATGCTCGAAATTATGCGCGCTGAACTCCCGCTCGGCGCGGAGGAAGACGTCGCCATAGGTGACGCCGCGGCCGTTGAAATCCAGGTCGTACACGTTCTCGACCCCTTGGATGTACATGGCCAGCCGCTCCAACCCATAGGTCAGCTCGCAGGAGGGAACCTCGCAAGGGATGCCGCCGACCTGCTGGAAATAGGTGAACTGCGTCACCTCCATGCCGTCGCACCAGACCTCCCAGCCGAGGCCCCAGGCGCCCAGCGTCGGGCTTTCCCAATCGTCCTCGACGAAGCGGATGTCGTGCAGCGCGGGGTCGAGGCCGAGGGCCCGGTAGCTCTCCATGAGCAGGCTTTGCGGGTCGCGCGGGCTCGGCTTCATGATGACCTGGTACTGGTAGTAGTGCTGCAGCCGGTTCGGATTCTCGCCGTACCGCCCGTCCGAGGGCCGCCGGCTCGGCTGGACGTAGGCCGCCTTCCAGGGCTTCGGCCCCAGCGCGCGGAGCGTCGTCGC
>JAQGHY010000054.1 GCA_028291455.1 Rubritepida sp.
CTACGCCGTCGAGCCTGCCCGCGCCGAAATTGTCCTTCGAATTCTTCCCGCCGAAGAACGACAGGCTGGAGGCCGACCTCTGGACCTGCATCCGCCGGCTGGAGCCGCTCGCCCCGCGCTTCGTCTCGGTCACCTACGGCGCCGGCGGCTCCACCCGCTCCCGCACGCATGACACGGTCGCTAAGCTCGCCAGCGACACGACACTGACGCCGGCCGCGCACCTGACCTGCGTGGGTGCCACGCGCGAGGAGGTCGACGAGGTCGCCCGCGCCTATTGGGCGGCGGGCGTGCGGCATATCGTGGCCCTGCGCGGCGATCCCCCGGCCGGTGCCTCGACCTACGAGCCGCATCCCGGCGGCTATGCGCAGGCCGAGGATCTGGTGCGCGGCCTGCGGAAGATCGCCGACTTCGATATCAGCGTCGGCGCCTATCCCGAGACCCATCCGGCCGCGCTTTCGCCCGATTCGGACCTGGATTTCCTGAAGCGGAAGATGGATGCCGGCGCCAACCGCGCCATCAGCCAGTACTTCTTCGATACCGACGTGTATCTGCGCTTCCTCGACCGCTGCCTGGCGGCGGGGATCACCCTGCCGATCGTTCCCGGCATCATGCCCGTGACGAATTTCAACAGCGTGAAGCGTTTCTCCGCCATGTGCGGCGCCTCGGTCCCGGCCTGGCTGGAAAAGCTCTTCGAGGGGCTGGATGAGGATGAGGGCACGCGGCAGATGGTCGCGGCGACGGTCGCGGCCGAGCAGGTCCGCATCCTCCAGGCCAATGGGGTGGACGAGTTCCACTTCTACACGCTGAACCGCGCCCACCTGACCTATGCGATCGCACATATCCTGGGCGCCCGTCCGGTGGCTGCTACCTAGAGCACGATCGTGTTAGATAGATAACACGCCCATGCTCCAGGTTATTGTTTGTCGCGAGATTCACGCCTCCGGCTGATTCAGCCTGCGGCGATCACGCTTTAGGATCTCCCGCGCAGGGCGATCGCGGACGCGCCCAGCATCAGGACGGCGCCGGTGATCTCCGTCGCGCCAATTCGCTCGCCGAAGAGCCAATGGCCGAACGCCAGAGCGACGACGGGCGATAGAAAGGCGTAGAGCCCCGCCCTCGACGTCCCCCAGTCTCGCACCAGCCGCATATAGATGGTGTAGGCCGCGACGGTTCCGGCCAGCACGAGGTAGGCCAGGCTGCCCAGCGCCGCCGGCCGCAGCAGCGCGAGCCAGGTCTCCGCATGGATCGGCTCGATGGCCGCCGAGGCGATGGCCAGGCCTACCATGCCGATCGGAACCTGCGCGGCCGTCACCTGGAACGGGGAGAAGCGCTGCACCAGCGGCCGCGAGAGCACGCTGCCGGCGCAATAGCTGAGCGTGCCGGCGATGATCGCTGCGAAGCGCGGCCATTCCTCCATCCCGCCGCCATCCTGCAGGCGCCCCCAGAACAGCGCGATCAGCCCGGCGAGCCCCGTGGCTATGGCGGCGGCGTGGCGCCATGAGGGCCGGTCGTCGCCGACCCAGATCGCCAGCGCGAAGAGCGCGACGGGAGTGACCGCGAGGTTGATCAGCCCGGCAAGGCCGGAGGGCACGGTCTGCATGCCCCAGAAGAGCAGGCCGTAGCAGCCGGCATTGACCAGCAGCCCCGTCAGCAGCGTGCGCCCCAGATATTCGCGCCCGTAGAGCCCCGTCCAGCCACGGACCGCCACGCAGAGGATCACGGTGGATACCGCGTAGCGCACCGCCGCGAAGAAGATCGCGGGCATGCCGTCCAGCCCGATCCGCGCGGCCGCCCAGGAGCCGCCCCAGATCAGCGACATCACCAGGAAGAGGACGGTGTTGCGGCTCGCGATCAGGTCGAAGCGTCCACGATGATGCACGGCATTAGAGAAGGCCCTCCTTGCGGAAGGAGAGCGGCGTGTCGCGGCCGATGATCAGGTGGTCGTGCAGGGTGATGCCCAACATGGACGCCGCGGCCTTCACCTGCCGCGTCATCTCGATGTCGGCGCGGGATGGCGTGGCGTCGCCGGAGGGGTGGTTGTGCACCAGGACGATCGCCGTCGCATGCAGCTCCAGGGCGCGCTTCACCACCTCGCGCGGATAGGCGGGCGTGTGGTCCACGGTGCCGCGGCCGAGCATTTCGTCGGCGATCAGGCGGTTCTTCGCGTCGAGAAAGAGGACACGGAACTGTTCCACCCGTTCGCGCGCCAGCAGCGCCGTGAGGTAGCTCAGCAGGCGGTCCCAATTGTCCAGCAGCGGCTGGCTCTTCACCACGGCCTCGCTGAGGCGGAGTGCGGCGGCCTGCACGGTACGGAGGGCGGCGATGCCGGCCTCGCCCAGGCCCTCGATCTGGCGCAGTTCCTGGGTGGGTGCGCTCAGCGCGCCGGCGAAGCCACCGAACCGGTTGAGCAGGGCCTTGGCGATGGGCTTGGTGTCGCGGCGTGGCAAAGCGAGGAACAGCACCATCTCGACGAGCTCGTGGTCGAGCAGGGCCGAAGGGCCCTTGGCGATCAGCTTGTCGCGCATCCGGGCGCGATGGCCCTCGGATCCGACCACGGCGTTCGGCGCCTCGATCGGGAAGAGGCCCCCGGCCTCGGCGAGGCCTCGTTTGGCGGACATGCGGCTCATTTCCCTCGCGGCGCCGAGAGGATCGCACCGCCAAGGCCAAGCTTCAACTCGCGAGGAAAGAGTACCGAGCCTTTAGGCCGCAAAGCGGCCGTCGCCGCCAACCCGAGCCACCGGCCTGGCACGCCTGAATCGCGGCGAAGCCAAGCGCGCGGAGCGCGCGCCCGGCGTCTGAGGGCTTTAAATACACGCGCGGAGCGCGCGCCCGGCGTTTGAGGGTCTAAATATACGGCGGCTTGGTCAGGCCGCCGGGCGACAGCGTGAAGATCTCGCAGCCGGTCTCGGTGATGCCGACCATGTGCTCGAACTGCGCCGAGAGGCCGCGGTCGCGCGTCACGGCGGTCCAGCCGTCGTCGAGGATCTTCACCTCGGGCCGGCCAGCATTCACCATCGGCTCGATGGTGAAGAACATGCCCGGCGCCAGTTTCGCGCCTTCGCCCGGACGTCCGAAATGCAGGACGTTCGGCGGCTCGTGGAACTTCTGGCCGATGCCGTGGCCGCAGAAATCCCGCACGATCGAGAAGCGGTGCTTCTCGGCATAGGTCTGGATGGCGTGGCCGATGTCGCCGAAGGTGTTTCCCGGCTTGGCGGCGGCGATGCCGCGCATCATGGCCTCGTAGGTGACGTCCATCAGCAGCCGCGCCTTGGTGCTGATCTCGCCGGCGGCATACATGCGGCTGGTATCGCCGTGCCAGCCGTCGAGCAGGGTGGTGACGTCGATGTTGAGGATATCGCCCTCGGCCACCACGCGCTCGCCGGGAATGCCGTGGCAGACGACGTGGTTGATCGAGATGCAGGAGGACTTCGTATAGCCGCGATAGCCCAGCGTGGCGGGCACGGCGCCGCCTTCCACCATGAAGTCATGGCAGAGCTGGTCGAGCTGGCCGGTGGTCACGCCGGGGCGGACATGGGGCGTGATCATGTCCAGGCAGGCGGCCGCGAGGGCGCCGGCACGGCGGGCGCCCTCGAAGTCCTCGGGCAGGTGACGTAGGATGCGGCGTGATTCGCCGCCTGAATTTTCCATATTTCGGGTCCGGCCCGTACTCATGATGTTGATGTGTTCAAGATGAGCGCAGGAGGCCGAGTGTTCAACCCGGTTTCTCGCCCGCCTTGATCTCGACGGTACCGAGGAAGTCGGCCAGGCGGGTGGTGGCGCTGCCGGGACGGGCGGGTTTCTGCTGGCTTTCATGCGGCGACCAGCCCGTCATGACCAGTAGGCGCAGCTCCATTTCCAGGTCGAGATTGGAGAAGGCCAACGGGAAAAGCGCCCTCGGCGGCGTGCGGGGGTCGCGCGCGCGGACGGCGTTGCTCTCCCCCGCCGCGCGCAGGTCCGCGATCAGGCCCATGGGGGTGCGATAGGCGAGCGGCAGCCGCTCCTGGTCCGCGACGGGCAGCGCAAAGCCGGCGCGTTGCAGGAGCCCCGCGAGGTCGCGCAACTCCGGGAAGGGGGAGATGTGGGGCGAGATGCCGCCGCGCGTTTCGGATTCGGCGGCGGCCAGCGCCTCCCGCAGGCCCTGGAGCGTGCCGAGGCCGGGGAGGGAGGCGAGGAACAGCCCGTCGGGCGTCAGCACCCGGCGAAGCTGGAGCAGGGCTCCGGGCAGGTCGTTCACCCAATGCAGGCTCAGGCTCGCCACGATCAGGTCAAAGCTGCCGGGCGCGAAGGGCAGCCACTCCTCGTCGGCCGCGATCGGGATGCCGCCCGCGCGGCTGGCCATGGCGGGGGAGAGGTCCATCGAGACCACGAAGTTCACGCCGCGCCGGCGCAGGGCAGGGGCGACGGCGCCGCGCCCGCCGACATCGAGCGCGCGGGTGAAGCGGTGGGTCGTGTCGTCGAGACGGTCGAGCAGGGTCTCGGCCGCGGCATCGAGGATGGGGGCGACCCGGGCGATGCCGGGCGCGGCGCGCTCACGGCGGAGGGCGACGAGGGTGCGGTCGAAGATGTCGGGGGCGATTTCCACGACCCTCATCTGCGACTGGTGGCGCGGCGGCGCAAGCGGGGTTATCGTCGCGAAACCATCAGGAGGAGCAACGCAAATGAACACGATGGATGTCAAAGCGGCCCGCACGGCCGCCGTGGCCGCGACGATCGGCCGAATTCGCGAGATCGAGGCCCGCATGGGCGTGACGCGCCCGGCCCTGGAGGAAATCCGCGCCGAGCTGCTGACACTCGCCGGGCAGGAGCACCTCTTCCCGAGCGCAGAATTCCCGCCGCCGCCCAACGGCGAGAAGGGCAGCAACCGCTACATGCTGCGCGAGGAGGAGAACAACCGCTTCGCGCTCTACCTGAACGCGCTCAACCCCGGCAATTCGACCAAGCCGCACGACCACACCACCTGGGCCGTGATCGTCGCCGTCGACGGGCAGGAGCTGAACAAGGTCTACGAGCGCATGGACGATGGCTCGGACCCCGAGCGCTGCGAGATGCGCGTGGCCGAGGAAGTCATGGTCGAGCCCGGCCGCGGCATCTGCTTCATGCCCGACGACATCCACTCCATCCACACGATGGGCGACAGGCCGACGCGGCACCTGCACATGTATGGGCTGGCGCTGGAGAAGCTCGACGGACGCCGCGCCTTCGACGACCAGACGGGCGAGGTCTCCTACTACAACAAGAACTTCCTCAAGCCGACGAAGGCGTGATGCCGCAGGTCTCCGCGGCCGATCTCAAGGCCTGGATTTCCGCGGACCGGGAGCTCGCCATCCTCGATGCGAGGGAGGAGGGCGAGTTCGGCCACGGGCATCTGTTCTGGGCCGTTCCATGCCCGCTCTCCAAGAAGGAGCTGCGGGCGCGGGCGCTGCTGCCGCGTAAGGCTACTCGCGTTGTCTGCGTCGACGGCGGCGAGGGCTATGCGGAGAAGCTGGCCGAGTACCTGACCGGCCTGGGCTATGGCGATGTGCATGTGCTGCAGGGGGGCACTCCGGCCTGGAAGGTGGCGGGCTATGTCGTCTTCACCGGCGTGCATGTGCCCTCCAAGGCCTTCGGCGAATGGGTCGAGCATCATTATGGGACCGAGAGCGTCGATCCGCCGGAGCTTCAGGCGATGGTCGATTCCGGGCTGGACATGGTCATCCTCGACAGCCGTCCGATGGACGAGTTCGAGAAGATGACGATCCCCGGCGCGGTGAACGTGCCGGGCGGCGAGCTGGCCTACCGGATCGGCGATATCGCGCCGAGCCCGGATACCACCATCGTCGTGAATTGCGCGGGCCGCACGCGGAGCATCATGGGCGCGGAGAGCCTGCGCCGGGCGGGGCTGACCAACCGGATCGTGGCGCTGCGCAACGGCACCATGGGCTGGGAGCTGGCCGGCTTCAAATGCGAGACCGGGCAGACCCGCAGCTACGCGCCCGGCACTCCCGCGAGCGCCGCCCTGGCGCTGGAGCGGGCCACCGCCTTCGGGGCGGAGAACGGCGTGAAGCCGATCTCCCGCGCCGCGGCCGAGGCGATGCTGGACGAGGATGCGCACAGCACCTACGCGCTGGACGTGCGAGCGGCCGGGGAATACGCGGCGGGCCACATTCCCGGCTTCCGGCATGCTCCCGGCGGGCAACTGGTGCAGGCGACGGACCAGTGGGTCGCGGTGCGCGGGGCGCGGGTGATCCTGGCCGACGACGATACCGTGCGCGCCCGCATGTCCGGCGCCTGGCTGCGCCAGATGGGCGGCTGGGAGGTCTACGTGGTGACGGATGCGCTGGCCGGGCCGCTGGCTACTGGTCCCTGGAAGCCCGAGATTCCCGAAGTGCCGCGGATGCCGGTCGTCGCGCCGCACGACCTGAACGGCGCGACGGTGGTGGATCTGGCGCGCTCGGTCGATTTCCGGAGCGGGCATATTCCGGGCTCGATCTGGGCGGTACGCGGGCGGGTTCCGTCGGTGTCCGGTCCTGTCGTGGTCACGGCGCCCGATCCCATCCTCGCGCATCTCGCCGCCGCCGAAATTCCCGGCGCGAAGGTGCTGGAGGGCGGTGTCGCGGCATGGCGCAAGGCGGGGCTTCCCATGGAGGCCGATCGCCAAATTCCGCCGGACGAGGCCTGCGTCGACTGGTATCTGCGGCCCTACGACCGCAACTCCGGCGTCGAGGCCGCGATGCACGAATACCTCTCCTGGGAGATCGACCTCGTGCACGAGGTGGCGCGCGACGGGGATGCACGCTTCGGCGCCTGGTAGCACTCGCCCTCGGGTTGAAACGGCTGGGCATCGGCCTGCTCGATGCCCTGCTGCCGCCGGCCTGCCTGACCTGCGATGCCGCTGTCGGCGAGCAGGGCGGCATGTGCGCCACCTGCTTCGCCCGCCTCTCCTTCGTCACGGCGCCGATGTGCCATGTCTGCGGGGTGCCCTTCCCGCATGACGGGACGGGCGTGCGCCAGCCCGACGGCATGTGGTGCGAGGCCTGCGTGGCCGCGCGCCCGGTCTTCTCGGCCGCCCGCGCCGCGCTGCGCTACGACGACGGCGCCAAGGCGCTGATCCTGCCGTTCAAGCACCGCGACCGCACCGAGCTCGCCGCGCCGCTGGCCCGCCACATGGCTCGCGCCGGGGCGGAGCTGCTGCGCGCGGCGGATATCCTGGTGCCGGTGCCGCTTCACCGCTGGCGGTTGTTCAAGCGTCGGCACAACCAGGCGGCGCTGCTGGGCGCGCGGCTTGCGCGGCTTTCGGGAAAGCCCTTTATGCCCATGCTGCTGCGCCGGATCCGTGCGACGCAGCCGCTCGGCGACCTCGGCGCACGGGAGCGGGAGGCGGTGCTGGCGGGCGCCTTCGGCCTTGCGCCGGGGGCGGCGGCGCGGCTGCAGGGGCGGCGGGTGCTGCTGATCGACGACGTGCTGACCAGCGGCGCCACGGCGGATGCCTGTGCGCGGACGCTGCTGGCGGGCGGGGCGGCGTCGGTGGCGGTGCTGGCGGCGGCACGGGTGCCCGATCCGAGGATCGAACGGCAGCCGTAACGGCGGTGGTGCGACCTTTCCAGGCATACCGATCCGTCCCACAGTCGGTAGGTCAGTGCGGAGTGTAGTCGCACCATCCGATGTGGGGATATGAAGATGCGCTACCTCGGCGAAATGCAATTGGGCCAGAACAACTTCGAGCTCGGCTTCCCGAGCATCAACTGCTGCAATGCCGTCATCTACGCGACGAAACAGGGCCTGTTCGGCTTTCACAGTTTCGGCGGCGATATCAAGGCCAAGTGGGACGAACGCGCGGTCTTGTTTGCCCAGTTCGTGCAGGATGCCGCCGGTGGCGCTGTCACCGGCACTCGTCTCTACAGCGTCACCTTCGTGGGACGGCGGGGCTACTCCTCACGCGACCAGTGGAAGGAAGAACTGGTCGCCTATGCGGATGCGCTGAACTTCCGCGGCAAGCTACGGGGCGTCAATCTTTCCGACGTTATTCTCGGCGGAAGCTCCGCCTATGTGCGGGCGCGGCGTGAGGGCGACAAATGCGAGATCTTCTGCAAGCCCTGGAGCGACGCCGACAAGCTGTCCCACAGCGCCGCCAACCCGGTTTTGCACCGCGAAATGTTTCCGCAGAAGGTCCTGGGGATCAATCACCTCATACTGCGCAACATCCCCGGACAGGTGCTGACGGATCTGAACCAGGCGGGAGCCAACCGCGCCCATTCCGCGCGGCTGCGCGGCGTATGAGGCCGGTTATTCCGTGCGTGCGCCCTCGCCCACCAGCCGCGCGCTGACGCCGCTGCCGAACTCGGCCTGCGCCTGCGCGATCGCCGCGGCTTCGGCGGCCGCCACCGCCTCGGACTGGCGCCGCCACATCTCCGCATAGAGGCCGCCGGCCGCGATCAGCGCGCCATGCGTGCCGTGCTCGGCGATGCGCCCATCCTCCAGCACGATGATCTCGTCGGCCTCCACCACCGTGGAGAGCCGGTGCGCGATGACCAGCGTGGTCCGCCCGCGCGAGACGTCGCGCAGCGCCGTCTGAATCTCCTGCTCGGTGCGGGTGTCGAGCGCTGATGTCGCCTCGTCCAGGATCAGGATGCGCGGGTTCTTCAGGATGGTACGGGCGATGGCCACGCGCTGCTTCTCGCCGCCGGAAAGCTTCAGGCCGCGCTCGCCCACGCGCGTCTTGTAGCCCTCGGGCAGCTTCATCACGAAGTCGTGCACCTGGGCGTGGCGGGCGGCCTGGATCACCTCCTCTTCGGAGGCGCCGGGGCGGCCATAGGCGATGTTGTAGCCGATGGTGTCGTTGAACAGCACGGTATCCTGCGGCACCACGCCGATGGCCTGGCGCAGGCTGTCCTGCGTCACGTCGCGCACGTCCTGCCCGTCCACCAGCACGCTTCCACCGGTCACGTCGTAGAAGCGGAACAGCAGGCGCGAGATGGTGGACTTGCCCGCCCCGGTGGGCCCGACGATCGCCAGCATCCGGCCCGGCTGGACCTCGAAGCTGACGCCCTTGAGGATTTCGCGGTCCGGACGGTAGGCGAAATGCACGTCGCGAAAGGATAGAGCGCCGGAGGTCACCGTGAGCGGCACCGCGTTGGGCGCATCCGCGACCTCGGCCGGGACGTCGAGCAGGCGGAACATCTCCTCCATGTCGGTGAGGCCTTGGCGGATCTCGCGATAGGCGAAGCCGAGGAAGTTCAGCGGCAGGTAGAGCTGGATGAGATAGGCGTTCACCATGACGAAATCGCCGACCGTCATGGTGCCGTTGCCGATACCCCGTCCGGCCAGCAGCATCACCACCATCAGCCCGGCCGCCATGATCAGCGCCTGTCCCGTGTTCAGCGCGTTCAGCGAGACTTCGGAGCGGGTATAGGCGCGCTCGTAGCGGGTCAGGCTCTCGTCGTAGCGGGCGGCCTCGTGGCGCTCGTTGTTGAAGTACTTCACCGTCTCGTAGTTCAGCAGGCTGTCCACCGCCTTGGTGTTCGCCTCCTGGTCCGTCTCGTTCATCGCGCGGCGGAAGGCCAGCCGCCAATTGGTGAAGAGCAGCGTGAAGGCGATGTAGCCGCCGATCGTCACCAGCACTGTCAACGCGAAGGATACGGCGAAGAGCCACCACAGAATGCCCGCGACGAGGAAGATCTCGATGAGCGTGGGGATGATGTTGAACAGCAGGAAGTTCAGCGCCGTCGCGATGCCGCGCGTGCCCCGCTCGACGACGCGGGAGAGGCCACCCGTGGCGCGGTCCATATGGTAGCGCATGGAAAGCGCGTGCAGGTGGCGGAAGACCTCGAGCGCCACGCGCCGTGCCGCCCGCGCCTGGACCTTGGCGAAGACCGCGTTGCGAAGTTCCGCCAGCCCGGCCGAGGTCAGCCGCAGCAGGCCGTAGCCGACGATCAGCGCGACCGGCAGGGCCACCAGCGCGCCGGTGCCGCCCTTGGGCGTCAGCGCGTCGACCGCGCGGGCATAGGCGATGGGGACGAGGACGTTGGCCGCCTTGGAGGCGATCAGGCACAGCAGCGCGATGACGACGCGCGCCTTCAGCTCCATCTCACCCTTCGGCCAGAGGTAGGGGAGGATGGTCAGCAGGGTCCGGCGTTGATTGTCGTTTTTCGCGCTCATGCCCTCCATGTGGCGCGGGGAGGGAGATTTGGGAACCTGCGCTCTTTCGCCCGCAGCCTTGCGCTGGCACAGCTTGAGGATGAGCCAGCCCCTGCATCGACACATCGACGCCTGCAACAACACGCCTTCGCTGGGCCACCTGTTGCCGTTCCACTTCGGCACGCAGCAGGTCGGGTGGATTTCGGCCGAGCTGGCGCGGGCGCTGACCTTCCATCCCCGCGACTTCCATTTTGAGGGCCGCGGCGTCGCGATGGCCGGGCGGCTGCGGAGTGCCGGTCAGCGCAGCGATGCGCTGGCGGCTGTGTTGCCGGATCTGGCGAAGCAGGGCTTCGGGCGGGTCCGCAAGGAGCTGTTCGACGTGCGCGCCGAGCCGGACGGTCCGGCGCTGGGCACGCTGAACCGCGGCGCGATCCCGGCTTTCGGCGTCATCGGCCAGGGCGTGCATCTGAACGGGCTGGTGCGGCGCGCGGATGGGCTGCACGTTTGGGTCGGGGTCCGCGCCAAGGACAAGGCGGTGGCGCCTGGACAGCTCGACAACCTCGTCGCCGGCGGCATTCCCGCCGGGCTGGATGCGGAGCAGACGCTGGTGAAGGAGGCGGAGGAAGAGGCCTCTCTGCCGGCGGAGCTGGCAATGCAGGCACGGCGGGCGGGCCGGCTCTCCTATATGATGAGCAACGACGAGGGGCTACGGCGGGACGTACTGCATGTCTACGACCTGGAGCTTCCCGAAAGCTTCACGCCCAAGCCGAACGACGACGAGGTGGAGCGCTTCGAGCTCTGGCCCGCCGCGCGGCTGCTGGAGGCGGTGCGCGAGACCGAGGACGTGAAGTTCAACGTGAACCTCGTGCTGATCGACCTGTTTCTCCGCGAGGGGCTGATCGACCCTGAGGGCGCGGAGGGTAAGGCGCTGCGGGCCGGGCTAAACCTGGGGCCGTAGCAAACGTTCAGGAGCGATGACCCACATGCGCCTTATCCTCATCCTGCTTCTTGCCATGCCGGGCCTCGCCATGGCGCAGGTTCAGACAGACCGCTTCGGCAATACGACGGGGCGGATCGGCAATGCGCCGGTTCAGGGCTTCAACAATGGCGCCGGGCAGTCGACCGGCCGCGTCGGGCAGCAGAACTTCCAGACCCAGACGGACCGGCAGGGCAATACGACCGGCCGGATCGGCAATGACTCCGTCATCGGCCAGACCGATGCGCAGGGCACCACGCGCGGAATGCGCGGTGGGCGGCCCTTCACCTGCCGGCGGGATGCGGCGGGCCGGCAGAACTGTAGCTAGTCGGCGAAGTCCGGCTGCTCCTTCATGAGCTGCCGCTTCACACTTTCCAGATGCAGCACGGCGCTCTCGCGGTCGCCCAGGCGCATCTGGTCGTAGGTGGCGCGGGCCAAGGCCTCGGGCACCGGCTTCAGGGTGCGACCCGTCGCCATCGCCAGCTGCTGCACCTCGGCCGCGCGCTCCAAGTAGTAGAGGTCGTCCCAGGCTTCGGCGATGCTGGCGCCCACCACCATCACGCCGTGATTCTTCAGGAAGACGATATCGGCGTCGCCGAGCGAGGCGGCGATGCGGTCGCCCTCCTGCTCGTCCAAGGCGAGGCCGTTATAGTCCTCGTCCACCATGGTTCGGCCGTAGAACTTCAGCGCCGTCTGCCCGGCCCAGACCAGCGGCGGGCCCTCCAGCATCGAGAGCGCGGTGGCGTTGGGCATATGCGTGTGGAAGGCGGCCTTGGCGCGGGGATGCTTCATGTGCAGCCGGGCGTGGATGTAGAAGGCCGTTGCTTCCGGCACGCCGTTGCCGGCGACGACGCGGCCCTGAAAATCGCAGATGACGAGGTTGGAGGCGGTGACTTCGGCGAAGCCGTAGCCGTAGGGGTTCACCATCATCAGATCGTCATGGCCGGGCACCACGCAGGAGAAGTGGTTGCAGATGCCCTCCTGCAGCCCGAGCTTCGCGGCCATGCGGAAGCAGGCGGCGAGGTCGATGCGCGCCTGGCGGATGGCGGGCGTATCGAGCGCGGAGTTGCGGAGCAGGGCGGGGGCGGTTTCGAGAGCATGGGCCATGCCCCATAGGTTGCAGTCCCGTGGGCGCAGGGCAAGGGCCGGCCTTTCACATTGACCGTCCCGAAATTATCGTTACTCCCAAGAACAAATAACGGGAGGCAAACAACATGATCGAGACCCATCGCAGGGCCCTGCTGGCCGGGGCCGGCTTTGCCATCATCGGCAGCGCCAAGGCGCAGGCGCGCAGCGTGATCCGCGTCGGCTGGCCCACCAGCGACAGCGCGCAGGATCCCTATGCGATCGCCGCCCATGCCTTCAAGACGGAGGCTGAGCGGCGCTCCAACAACCGGCTCGACGTGCAGCTCTTCCCCAACCGCGCCCTGGGCGACGAACGGCCGATGCTGGATGGCTTGCGCCTCGGCACGGTGGACATGGCGGTCATCACCAATGCCGTGATCGCGCAGATCGAGCCCTCCTTCCAGATCAACGACATGCCCTTCCTCTTCGCCAGCGAGGCGCAGGCGCAGCGCGGGCTGGATGGCGATATGGGCCGCAGCCTGTCGCAGCGGTTGGAGACGCGCGGCGTCGTGAACCTCGGCTATATGGAGGGCGGGTTCCGGCAGATGATCAACAACGTCCGCCCCATCGTGAACCCAGCGGATGTGCGCGGCGTGAAGTTCCGCGTGCTGCAGAGCCCGATCTATATCGGCATGTACACCGCGCTGGGCGGCACGGGCGTGCCGATGGCCTGGGGCGAGACCTTCACCGCCGTGCAGCAGGGCGCCGTGGATGGGCTGGAGATCCCGCTCGCGGTCATCGATGCCAACCGGTACAACGAGGTGACCAAGTACCTGTCCCTCACCAACCACATCTATTCAATGATCGCGCTGCTTGCCTCCAAGCGCAGTTTCGAGAGGCTGCCGGCCGACCTGCGCACCGTTGTGCGTGAGGCCGGCGAGGCGGCGACGGCCACCCAGCGCACGCAGTCCCTCGCCAATGCCACGGCCCTGGTCGAATCCCTGCGCGGCAAGGGCATGCTGGTGAACGCCATCGCCGACCCCGCCGCATTCCGCCACGCGGTGCTGCCGATGTACGAGAGCTTCCGCGGGGCCATCGGCGCCGACATCGTGCAGCAGGCGCTGGCGGCCGCGCGCTGATGCGGCTGCTCGCGCCGGGTTTCGCCGGCCTCGCCGCCCTCCTGCGATGGAGCCTGGTCTTCGCGACGGCCCTCATGCTCGGGCTGATCTTCCTCCAGGTGGTGATGCGCTACGTCTTCGCCAGCGTGCCGCCCTGGAGCGAGGAGGTGGCGATGCTCGCCTTCTCCTGGTGCACCATGGGCGGGCTGGCGCTCGGCGTGCGCGAAGGCTTTCACGTGCGGCTGACCCTGCTGACCGACCGGCTGCCGGCCAGGGCGGGCGTCGCCTGGGAGGTCGGGGTGAACCTGCTGACCGCCTTCCTCGGCGGTTATCTCGCCTGGTCGGGGCTGCGCTTCCTCGACTTTACGGCCGGCAGCACCTCGGCCGCGATGGAATATCCCATCGAGTTGCTGAACGGCATGGCGCCGGTCTGCGGTGTGCTGGTCTGCGTCTTCGCGTTGGAGCGGATCATCCTGCCGCCGCCACCGCCGGCCGAACTGGCCGAGGCATGAGCGTTTCCCTTCTGCTGACAGCCGGGTTCGCGGGGCTGGTGATCTTTGCCGTGCCCTTCGCCATCGCCATCGCGCTGGTGACGCTGGGCTCGCTGGTGGTGGCCGATATCGAGCCCGCCTTCCTGGCGCAGCAGCTCGTCGCGGGATCGCAATCCTTCAGCCTGCTGGCCATCCCGCTCTTCATGCTGGCGGGCGAAATCATGTCCCGCGGCGGGTTGTCGCAGCGGCTGGTCGAGGTCGCCTCCACGCTGGTGCGGCATCGCACGGGCGGGCTGGCCATCGTGACGGTGCTGGCGGCGCTGGTGTTCTCGGCGATCTCCGGCTCGGCGCCGGCGACCACGGCGGCGATCGGCGCCATCATGATCCCGGCCATGGTGAAGGCCGGTTACGACAAGGCGTTCTCGGTCTCGCTCGCGGTCAGCGCGGGGGTGCTGGGGCCGCTGATCCCGCCTTCGATCGCCTTCGTGATCTGGGGGATCGTGGCCGAGCAATCCATCGGGCGGCTGTTCCTCTCGGGCGTCATTCCGGGCTTCGCCATCGCGGCGGGGCTGATCATCCTGTGCTGGTTCCATGCGCGGAAGCACAAGGTGCCGAGGCAGCCGGCGGCGAGCTGGGCCGAGGTGCGGCAAGCCGTGGCCGACGGGAAATGGGCGCTGTTCTCGCCGGTCTTCGTGCTGGGCGGCATCTACGGCGGCGTCTTCACGCCGACCGAGGCGGCCGCGATGTCCTGCGTCTACGCGCTCGTCGTGGGCGTGCTGGAGCGCCGGTTGAGCTGGGCGGATATGCCCGGGCTATTCCTCCGCTCGGCGCGAACGAGTGCGATGGTGACGGCCATCATCGCCGTCTCCACCGGCTTCGGCGTGCTGGTCGCGCAGGAGCGGATCGCGGTGGATTTCGCGACCTGGATGGCCGATAGCCTCGGGCAGAAGTGGCTGGCTTTGGCGGCGCTGAACCTGGCCTTCTTCCTGCTGGCCGCCGTCATGGACGAGATCGCCATCATGGTGGTGCTGGGGCCGATGCTGATTGCGATCGGCAACCGCTTCGGCGTGGACCCCGTGCATTTTGGGGCGATCATCGTGACCAACGTCTCGATCGGGATGGCGGCGCCGCCGATCGGCTATTGCCTCTTCGTGGGCATGGCGATCAGCGGGCTGTCGCTGGCGCGGATTTCGCGGGCGATCTGGCCGCAGATCATCATCATGCTGATCGTGCTGATGCTGACGACCTACATCCCCGGCTTCGCCCTGCTTTTGCAGCCGCGCTGAGCGGGGTAATACGGAAGGCATGAGCACAAACCAGCGAATCAACGGCCCGCGCTTGTGGGACACTCTGATGGCCATGGCCGAGATCGGCGCCACGCCCAAGGGTGGCGTGAAGCGCCTGACCCTCACGGATGTGGACAAGGCCGGGCGTGAGCGCTTTACCGAATGGTGCGAGGCGCTCGGCCTCACCGTCCGCGTGGACGCAATCGGCAATATGTTCGCGCGGCGCGAGGGGCGGGACCCCACGCGCAAGCCGGTGCTGTTCGGCAGTCATCTGGACAGCCAGCCCACCGGTGGGAAGTTCGACGGTGCGCTGGGCGTGATCGCTGGGCTTGAGGTCATGCGTTCGCTCAACGACCTCGGCATTACGACCGAGGCGCCGGTGGAGCTGGTGAACTGGACCGACGAGGAGGGCAGCCGCTTCGGCCATTCGCTGATGGGCAGCGGCGTCTGGGCCGGCGTCTATCAACAGGACAAGGCCTATGCGCTCGCCGATACCGATGGCGTGACGGTCGGCGAGGCGCTGGATTCCGTCGGCTACAAGGGCAGCCACCCGGCCAAGTCCTTCCCGGCCGATGCCTATTTCGAGCTGCATATCGAGCAGGGCCCGATCCTGGAGCGCGAGGGCAAGCAGATCGGCATCGTCACCGGCGCGCAGGCGCAGGTCTGGTACGAGGCTGTCATCACCGGCCAGGACGCGCATGCGGGCACGACGCCGCCCTCGACGCGACGCGACGCGCTGGTTGCGGCGGCGCGGGTCATCGCCCGGGTCGACGAGATGATGCGTGCGCGCGGCGAGGATGGCCGCGGCACGGTCGGCCGCCTCCAGGTGCTGCCGAACAGCTGCAACGTGGTGCCGGGCGAGGTGCGCTTCAGCATCGAGTTCCGCCATCCCGACGGCGCGCAGGTGGACGGGATCGCGAAGACGTTCCCGGCCGAGGCGACGGCGCTCGTGGAACAGACCGGCTGCAAGCTGGAACTGACGGAGCTCTTCGTCATCCCGGCGCAGCCTTTCGACGCCGAATGCGTGGATCTGGTGCGCCAGGCGGCGGCTCGGCTGGGCTATCCGTCGCGCGAGATCATCTCGGGCGCGGGACATGACGCGGTCTACGTGGCTCGGCTGATCCCGACGGCGATGATCTTCACGCCCTGCAAGGACGGCCTCAGCCACAACGAGGCGGAGAGCATCCTGCCGGAAGAGGCGGAGGCGGGATGCCAGGTGCTATTCGAGGCTGTGGTGGCCAGGGCGAACCGCTAAGAAGCGGCGAACCCAAAGAAGCCGGTCGGCGCGCGCCGACCGACTTCAGGGTCCCGCGCATCATCCCTGAGGCGCGAAGCCAAGCGCGCGGAGCGCGCGCCCGGCGTCTGAGGGGTAAGCTTAAAGCGCCGCGAGAACCGTCTCGGCCTTGCTCACTTCGAAGGCGCCCGGCGCCTCGACGGCGACATGCGTCACCGTCCCGTCCTTCGCCACCAGCACGAAACGCTGGCTGCGGACGCCCAGGCCACGCGCCGTCAGGTCGAACTCCAGGCCCATCGCCTGGATGAACGCCGCGCTGCCATCGGCCAGCATCATGACTTCGTCGGACACCGACTGGTCCTTGCGCCACGCGCCCATCACGAACACGTCGTTCACCGACACGCACGCGACGGTATCCACGCCCTTGGCCTTGAACTCGGCCGCATGCGTCACGAAACCGGGCAGGTGCTTGGCCGAGCAGGTCGGGGTAAACGCGCCGGGGACACCGAAAAGCACCACCGTCTTGCCGCCGAAGAGGGCCTCGGTGGTCACCTCCTGCGGGCCGTCGGCCGTGGCCTGCATCAGCTTGGCCGAGGGGATCTTGTCGCCGACTTTAATCGTCATCCGGGGGTTCCTCCGAGGGGGTAAGTGAGCTCGGGTTTAGGCGCTTCCCCGTAAGCTGTCACGCTTGCGGCGGCGGGGGTGCGTCTCCACATGCAACGCCATGCCAAAACAAGATTGGAAAGCGGCCTTCGATGCATCCAGCACCCCGCTCGCGGGGCAGCTGCTCATCGCCATGCCAGCCCTGCAGGACCCGACCTTCGCCGGCAGCCTGGTCTGCCTCTGCGCCCATTCCTCCGGCGGAGCGATGGGCATCATCCTCAACCAGCCCATCCCCACCCTCTCCTTCGAGGGACTGCTGAAGCAGGTCGGCGTCGAGCCCCTGCCGCCGCAGCGGAGCATCCGCCTCGTCGCCGGCGGCCCGGTCGAAGAAAGCCGCGGCTTCGTGCTCCACAGCGACGAGTGGAAGGCCGAGGGTTCGCTCCCCGTCGAAGGCGGCCTCGCGCTCACCGCGAGCCTGGAGATCCTGAAGGCCATCGCCTCGGGCGGCGGGCCGAAGCAGGGGCTGCTCGCGCTCGGCTATGCCGGCTGGGGCGCGGGCCAGCTGGAAGCGGAGATCGCCCGCAACGACTGGCTCTCCGTCACGCCCGACGAAGACCTGCTCTTCGGCGGCGACGACGACACGCGCTGGCGCCGCGCGCTCGCGAAGCTGAAGGTAGACCCGCTGCTGCTCTCGGGCGAAGCCGGCCACGCCTGAGGCGTCACTTCCTGCCGCGATAGAGATGCACGAGCCGTTCTGGCGAAACGCCGCAGAACCATAGCGTCAGAATGCCGATGTTGCGGGCGGAGCGGGCCAGCCACCCGTCGCGCCGCCAGCGCTCCGCCGAGGTGACGGCGCGCACGGGCAGCCCCACCAGCCGGGCGCGGCCGAGGCGGCGGACGAGGTCCACATCCTCCATCAGCGGCATGGCGCGATAGCCGCCGACCGCGTCGTACAACGCGCGCGAGATGAGCAGCCCCTGGTCGCCATAGGGCAAGGCGAGCCAGCGGCAGCGCCAGGCGACGGCCGCCTCCAGCCGCCGCGCCTGAGGCGAGGCGTCGTCCAGCGCGAAGCGGAAATAGGCCGCGCGGTCCGGTTCGGCCGCCGCCACGGCCAGGACCCATCCGTTACCGAGCCGCGTATCGGCATGCAGGAAGAGCAGCCAATCCCCCTTCGCGGCCCGCGCCCCGGCGGCGAGCTGCGCGCCGCGCCCGCGTGGGGCGGCGACCACGCGGCCTAGTTGCGCCGTGCCGTCCGTGCTGCCGAGATCGGAAGAG
>JAQGHY010000061.1 GCA_028291455.1 Rubritepida sp.
CCGGCCGCTGCCGCCGCCGGCGAAGGTCGTCCCCGCGCCCATCGCCCATGACGACCACGGGGGCCACCACTGATGCTGACCATCGGCCTCGCGCACTACCTCACGGTGGGCGCCATCCTCTTCGTGCTCGGCATCTTCGGCATCTTCATCAACCGCAAGAACGTCATCGTGATCCTGATGAGCATCGAGCTCATCCTGCTGAGCGTGAACCTGAACCTCGTCGCCTTTTCGTCGCGGCTGGATGATCTGACCGGCCAGGTCTTCGCGATGTTCATCCTGACCGTCGCGGCGGCCGAGGCCGCCATCGGGCTGGCTGTCGTCGTCATCTACTACCGCAGTCACGGCAGCATCGAGGTCGACGATATCTCGACCCTGAAGGGTTAGCGCGAATGTTCGTGGGCGCAGTCTTTTTCCCGCTTCTCGGCGCGACCATCAGCGGCTTCCTCGGCCGCTGGATCGGCGATCGCGCGGCGATGTGGACCACCGTGCTTTGCATGGTCCTGGCCGCCATCTGCGGTTCGCTGAGCTTCTGGCAGGTCGCGATGGGCGGGCAGCCCGGCACCGTGACGCTCTTCACCTGGATGGATGTGGGTGAGCTCGAATTCGCCTGGGCGCTCCGTTACGACACGTTGAGCGCGATCATGGTCGGCATGGTGACCTTCATCTCCACGCTGATCCACCTCTACAGCATCGGCTATATGTCGCATGACGCGACGCCGAGCCGCTTCTTCGCCTATCTCAGCCTCTTCACCTTCATGATGCTGATGCTGGTGACGGCCGATAATCTCGTGCAGCTCTTCTTCGGCTGGGAGGGCGTGGGCCTCGCAAGCTACCTGCTCATCGGCTACTGGTACGAGAAGGAGAGCGCCAACGCCGCCGCGATGAAGGCCTTCATCGTGAACCGCGTGGGCGACATCTTCTTCATGCTCGGCATGGCGCTGACGTTCCTGACCTTCGGCAGCCTGGACTTCGACACGATTTTCGCGGCCGCCGCCGGCAAGGTGGATGCCAGCTTCCTGGGCGTGAACTCGATCGAGCTGATCGGCGTGCTGCTCTTCCTCGGCGCCTGCGGTAAGTCGGCCCAGCTCGGCTTCCACACCTGGCTGCCGGACGCGATGGAGGGGCCGACGCCCGTCTCCGCGCTGATCCATGCGGCGACGATGGTCACGGCCGGCGTCTTCCTGATGTGCCGTATGTCGCCGATCATGGAATACGCGCCGGTCGCGCTCTCCATCGTCACCATCGTCGGCGCATCGACGGCGCTGTTCGCGGCGACGATCGGCTGCGTCCAGAACGACATCAAGCGCATCATCGCCTATTCGACCTGCTCGCAGCTCGGCTACATGTTTTTCGCTGCCGGCGTGGGCCTGTACCAGACGGCGATGTTCCATCTCTTCACGCACGCTTTCTTCAAGGCGCTGCTGTTCCTGGGTGCGGGCTCCGTCATCCACGCGATGTCCGACGAGCAGGACATTCGCAAGATGGGCGGCATCTGGCGCAAGATCCCCATCACCTATGTGGTGATGTGGATCGGCTCGCTGGCCCTGGCCGGCATTCCGCTCTTCGCCGGTTACTACTCGAAGGACGCGATCCTCGAGGGCGCGTTTGCGGCGCATAGCTGGGTGGGCAACTACGCCTTCATCTGCGGCGTGATCGCGGCCTTCCTGACGGCCTTCTACTCCTGGCGCCTGCTCATCCTGACCTTCCACGGCAAGCCCCGCGCCGACCATCACACCATGGAGCACCTCCATGAGAGCCCGGCAGTGATGCTGATCCCGCTGGTACTGCTGGCCGTAGGCGCGGCCTTCGCGGGCATGGTCTTCGCGCCCTACTTCATCGGGCACGAGTACGAGCACTTCTGGAACGGCGCGATCTTCAACCTGCCGGCCAAGCACATGATGGAAGCGATGCATCACGTGCCCGAATGGGTGCCGATGCTAGTGATGACGGTGGCGATCAGCGGCATCGTGCTTGCGGTGATCCTCTACGGCTTCCTACCGGCCGTCCCCGGGCGGATCGCGGCTGCCTTCCCTGGCATCTACCGTTTCCTGCTGAACAAGTGGTACTTCGACGAGCTCTACGCCCGCATCTTCGTGGAGCCCGCCAAGCGCCTGGCGATGCGCTTCTGGCAGATCGGCGACATGCGCATTATCGACGGCATGCCCAACGGCGTGGCGAGCCTCGCGGCCGGCACGGCGCGCGGCGTGGTGCGGCTACAGACGGGCAGGGTGGCGAACTACGCCTTCACCATGATCATCGGCCTCGTGGTCTTCGTGACCCTCTTCCTGATGGGGCACTGAGCCATGAATGCCGCGGGTTTCCCGATCCTCTCGCTGCTGACCTTCCTGCCGCTCGTGGGCGCGGCCGCCATCATGATGGTGCGCGGCGACGAGGCGGTGGTGGCGAGCAATGCGCGCTGGACCGCGCTGTGGACCAGCCTCATCACCTTCGTGCTGTCGCTCGTCCTTTGGACGCAGTTCGACAAGTCGACGGCGGACTACCAGTTCGTCGAGCATCTCTCCTGGATGCCGGAATTCGGCATTGCCTACATGATGGGCGTGGACGGCATCTCGGTGCTCTTCGTCCTGCTCGCGACGCTCCTGACGCCGCTTTGCATCCTGGCCTCCTGGGAGTCGGTGCGCTCCCGCGTGCGGGAATACATGATCGCCTTCCTCGTCCTCGAGACGATGATGGTCGGCATGTTCTGCGCGCTGGACTTCATGCTCTTCTACGTCTTCTTCGAGGCCGTGCTGATCCCGATGTTCCTGATCATCGGCATCTGGGGCGGGGCGCGGCGGGTTTACGCCTCCTACAAGTTCTTCCTCTACACGCTGCTCGGCTCGGTACTGATGCTGCTGGCGATCATCGCGCTCTGGTATCAGGCGGGGACAACGAGCATCCCCGAGCTCGCCGAGTTCGACATCCCCTTCGGCATGCAGGTCTGGCTCTTCCTCGCCTTCTTCGCGAGCTTCGCGGTGAAGGTGCCGATGTGGCCGGTCCACACCTGGCTGCCGGATGCCCATGTCGAGGCGCCAACGGCTGGCTCAGTGATCCTTGCCGGCGTACTGCTGAAGATGGGCGCCTACGGCTTCCTACGCTTCAGCCTGCCGCTGCTGCCTGAGGCGAGCCTCTACTTCGCGCCCTTCATCTATACGCTGAGCATCGTGGCGGTGGTCTACACCAGCCTCGTCGCGCTGGCGCAGCAGGACATGAAGAAGCTGATTGCCTATTCGTCGGTCGCCCATATGGGCATCGTCACGCTCGGCATCTTCACCTTCAACCAGCAGGGCATCGAGGGCGCGCTCTTCACGATGCTCTCGCATGGCATCGTCTCCGGCGCGCTCTTCCTCTGCGTCGGCGTGCTTTATGACCGCGAGCACACGCGCGAGATCGCGCATTACGGCGGCGTGGCCAAGGTCATGCCGGCCTATGCGCTGATCCTGATGCTCTTCACGATGGCGAGCGTGGCGCTGCCGGGGACGGCGGGCTTTCCCGGCGAGTTCCTGGTAATTCTAGGCGCCTGGTCGGTGAACCCCTGGGTCGCCTTCGGCGCGGCCCTCGGCATGGTGCTGGGCGCGGCCTATATGCTGACCCTCTACCGCCGCGTCGCCTTCGGGAAGATTACCCGGGACAGCCTGCGCGCGCTGCTGGACGTCAGCCCGCGCGAGGTCGCGATCTTCTCGCCGCTGATCGCGCTGACCCTGTGGATGGGCATCTATCCGCAATCCTTCCTCTCCTTCTTCTCGGTGACGGTGTCGCAGATGGTGCAGCAGCATCAGGCCGCGATCGGCTCCGCCGCGCATCTGGCAGGTATCTGATGAACTGGAACCTCGCCCTCCCGGAGCTGGTGCTGGCCCTTTGCGGCCTCGCCATCCTCCTCTTCGGGGTGATCCCGAAGCGCGACATGACCTTCCCCTGCACCATGGCGGTGATCGGCGCCTTCCTGGTGACGGGCGTGCTGGTCCTCGGGCAGAACGAGGGCACCGCCTTCGGCGGGCAGTATGTGGCCGACGACTTCTCGGCCTTCATGAAGCTGCTCACCCTGGCTGCGGCCGCGCTGAGCCTGCTGCTCGCGCTGGACTGGAACCAGAAGGAGAAGCTCTCGCGCTTCGAATTCCCGGTCCTCGTCCTCTTCGCTACCGTCGGCATGATGGCGATGATTTCCGCCAACGACTTGATGAGCCTGTATCTGGGGCTGGAGCTGCTCTCGCTCCCGCTCTACGTGCTGGCCGCCTTCGACCGCGACAATCCGCGCAGTGCCGAGGCCGGGCTGAAGTACTTCGTCCTGGGCGCGCTTGCCTCGGGCATGCTGCTCTACGGCTCCTCGCTGGTCTACGGCTTCGCGGGAACCACGAATTTCGACCGGCTGGCGGATGCGCTGTCCTCCGCGCAGGGCGTGTCGTCGGGCGTGATCGTCGGCATCGTCTTCATTATCGCCGCCCTGGCCTTCAAGATCGCGGCCGTGCCGTTCCACATGTGGACGCCCGACGTCTATGAGGGCGCGCCCACGCCGGTCACCTCCTTCTTCGCCTCCGCGCCCAAGGTGGCCACGGTGGCGCTGCTGGTGCGCATCCTCGCAGGGCCCTTCGGCGACGTGATGGCGCAGTGGCAGCAGGTGATCGTGCTGACCTCGCTGGGCTCGATGGTGCTCGGCGCCTTCGCCGCGATCGGGCAGAACAACATCAAGCGGCTGATGGCCTATTCCTCCATCGGCCATGTCGGCTTCACGCTGATGGGCCTCGCGGTCGGCGGCGAAAGCGGGCTGCGCGGCGTGCTGGTCTATATGGCCATCTACATCGCCATGAACCTCGGCGCCTTCGCGGTTCTCATCGCCATGCGGCGCAACGGGCGCGCGGTCGAGGGCGTGCAGGATCTGGCCGGCCTCGGCCGCACCGATCCGGCGATGGCGCTGGCCATGGCGATCTTCATGTTCTCGATGGCGGGCATACCGCCTCTCGCGGGCTTCTTCGCCAAGCTCTACGTGCTCCTGCCCGCGGTGGAGCAGGGCTTCTGGATTCTTGCGACGGTCGGCGTGCTCTCCTCGGTGGTCTCGGCCTATTACTACCTGCGCATCGTGAAGGTGATGTACTTCGACGAGGCGCTGCCCGCCTTCGATGTACGCCCGGCCGGCATTTCGGTGGTGCTGGCGGGGACGGGGTTCTTCACGCTCTTCTTCTTCCTCTTCCCCGCGCCCCTGCTGGACGCCGCGCGGCTGGCGGTGGCGGCCATCATCGGTTGAACCTGGCCGCCGGTAGCCCGTTCCGCCTCCGCATCCACGAGTCCCTGCCGAGCACGCAAAGCCTCGTCACCGATCTGGCGGAGCGCGGCGAGCCCGCTGGCCTCGCCGTCCTCGCGCGGCGCCAGACGCATGGGCGCGGAAGGGCAGGGCGGGCGTGGCAGTCGCAGGCCGGCAATCTCCAGCTTTCCGTGCTGCTGCGGCCCGGTGGCGCCGCCCGTGACATCGCCGGCCAGGCGCTGTTGGCGGCGGTGGCGCTGCACGATGCCGCCACGCATCACGCGCCGGACCGGGCTCTGCAACTCAAATGGCCCAATGACCTGATGGAGGACGGCGCCAAGATCGCCGGCATTCTGGCCGAGGCGGCCTTGGACGAGCATGGCGGCATCGCACATCTGGTGCTGGGCTTCGGCGTGAACCTCGCCCATGCGCCCGAGGTCGAGGGCCGTGCCGTCGCCGCCCTCGGCCCCATTCCGCCCGAGGATTTCACCGCAACGCTGCTGGAGCGGCTGGAATACTGGCAGGATCTCCGGCTGCTCGACGGCTTTGCACCCATCCGCAGCGCCTGGATCGAGCGTGGCCCGCCGCGCGGGACGGTCCTGACCATACGGCAGGGCGACAATCCGGTCTCGGGCCGTTACGAAGGGCTCGCCGAGGATGGCGGGCTGCTGCTCACCGTCGGCGGAAGCCTGCAGGTTTTTCATGCCGGCGAGGTGATTGGGGACGGACATGCTTCTCGCGATTGATGCCGGCAACACCAATGTCGTCTTCGCCGTCCATGACGGCGCGGAATGGCGTGGGCGCTGGCGCATCGCGACCGACCCGGACCGCACCAGCGACGAATACGCCGTCTGGCTGCTGACGCTGATGCAGTTCTCCGGCCTCAAGCCTGCCGATGTGAACCGTTGCGTCATCGGAACCGTGGTGCCTGTCGCGCTCTACAACCTCCGCCGCGTCTGCCGCGACTGGTTCGGGGCCGAGCCGCTCATCGCGCGCTCCATCCTGGATTGGGGCTTCGACATTAAGGTGGACCAGCCGCAGGAGGTTGGCGCGGACCGCCTCTTGAATGCGCTGGCGGCGCATCACCATTATAAGGGTCCGCTGATCGTTATCGATTTCGGCACCGCCACCACCTTCGATGTCGTGGACGGCGACGGCGCCTATCTCGGCGGCGTCATCGCGCCCGGCATCAACCTTTCCATCGAGGCCCTTCACCGCGCCGCCGCCCGCCTGCCGCGCATCGGCATCGGCCGGCCGCAATCGGTGATCGGCCGCAACACGGTTTCCGCCATGCAGTCGGGCATGTTCTGGGGTTACGTCGGCATGATCGAGGGGATCGTCGCCCGTATCCGCGGCGAGTCCGAGACGCCCCATATGAAGATCATCGCGACCGGCGGCTTGGCGCCCCTCCTTGCCGAGGGAACCACCATCATCGAACGTATCGACCCCGATATTACCCTGGAAGGGCTGCGCCTTTTAGCAGCCCGCAATCCCATCCCCATCTCTCATAAAGATCTCCTGTGACAATCAAAGAACCAATGGACGACTTCGCCTTCATTCCGCTCGGTGGCACCGGCGAAATCGGCATGAACCTCAATGTCTATCGCTGCGACGGCAAGTTGCTGGCGGTGGACTGCGGCATCGGCTTCGGCGGCCCGGAGAACCCGGCCGTCGAGGTGATGGTGCCCGATCCAGCCTGGCTGGCGGAGCGGCGGGACGACCTTGTGGCGCTCGTCATCACCCATGCGCATGAGGACCATGTCGGTGCCGTCGCGCATCTATGGCCGAGCCTGCGCTGCCCGGTGATCGCGGGGCCCTTCACCTCCTCGGTGCTGCGGCGGAAGCTGGCGGAAGCCGGGCTTGGGCATGATGTGAAGCTCATCACCGTGCCGCTACCGGGCAAGCACAAGGTCGGGCCTTTCGACCTCGAATTCCTCCGCGTCACGCATTCCGTGCCGGAGGCGAGCGCGCTCGTACTCCGCACGCGGCACGGGACGGTGCTGCATACCGGCGATTGGAAGCTGGATCCGCATCCGCTCATCGGCCCCCCGACGGACGAGGCGGCCTTCGCCAAGCTCGGCGAGGAGGGCGTGCTGGCAATGGTCTGCGACAGCACCAATGCCATGGTCGAGGGGCATTCCGGCTCCGAGGCCGAGGTGCGGCGGAACCTCAATGCCATCATTCGTGGCTTGCGCGGGCGCATCGCCGTGACCTGCTTCTCCACCAATCTGGCGCGGGTCGAATCCATCGCGCTGGCCGGACAGGCGGCGGGGCGGGACGTGGCGCTGTTTGGGCGTTCCCTCCGCAATGCCGTGGCCTCGGCCCGGGAGTGCGGCTACCTCGAATCCGTGCGGGATTTCATCTCCGAGGAGGAGGCCGATAGCCTGCCGGACGACAAGCTCCTGCTGATCTGCACGGGCAGCCAGGGCGAACCGCGATCGGCCTTGTCGAAAATGGCGGCCGACACCCATCCCTCGATCTCGCTGGGCGAGGGCGACACGGTCATCTTCTCCAGCCGCATGATCCCCGGCAACGAAAAGGGCATCCTGCACGTGCAGGACGAGCTGACCCGGGCCGGCTGCCGGGTGATGACGGCAGACGATCATGCGGTCCACGTCTCCGGCCACCCCGCGCGCGACGAGCTGAAGCGGCTTTATGCGCTGGTGAAGCCGAAGATCTCCATTCCGGTGCACGGCGAGTGGCGTCACCTGTCCAAGCACGCCGAGTTGGCACGCGAATGCGGGGCCGAGCCGATCCTGATCGAGGACGGCGATATCGTGCGCCTCGCTCCCGGTAAGGCTGATGTGGTCGGCAGCGCCGTCGTCGGGCGGCTGGTGATCGACGGCAACCGGCTGCTGCCCATGGAGGGCGCCGTGATGGGCGCCCGCAAGCGGATGCTGTTCAACGGCGTCGTCGTGGCGAGCCTGGCGGTGGACGAGGCGGGCCGGATTGTCGGACGTCCACGGATATCGGCACCCGGCCTGTTCGATTCTGACGGGCCCGAGCCAGGGCAGCTTGCGGACGAGCTGGCGCGGGGCGTGAGCGACCTGCCGAAGGGTCTGCGGCGCGAAGATGATGCGCTGACCGAGGCGGTTCGGTCGGTGCTGCGCAAGGCGGTTGGGCGGCGGTTGAAGAAGCGGCCCAATGTCGAGGTGCATCTGTTACGGGTGTAGTTGCTAGGGGCTTTGCCCCTCGCGATCTCCAGCAGGAAACTTAGTTTCCTGCACCTTCTTTCGTCGGAGCCAGGAAATTTGAGGGGCGAAGCCCTCAAGGGAGAGACTCATGGGCTGGTTTCTTGGATTTGTCGTCTACTCGCTGATCTGGTGGACGCTGCTCTTCTGCGTCCTCCCCCTCGGCATCACGCCAGACGCCAAAGGCGAGCTCGAGGCGGGCGGCTGGCGCGGCGCGCCGATCAAGCCGCGGATCGGCCGCGTGGTCCTTATAACCACGATCCTGGCGGCGGTGATCTGGGTGGGCGTCTTTCTGCTCATCGACAGCAACTTGATCAGCTTCCGCGACCCCTGGCTCGCCATCCCCGAACGGTGATCTGCACAAAGAAAAGGCGGCTGTCTGAGCTTCCCCGGACCGCCGCCTTGATTTTGGGCATCCATTGAATGGAAGCCCTTTTTTTCGCCGTCTGAAGCGTCCTTTGACGTTGAGCCATAAGGTCGATTTGCGGCAATCTCGTTTTTAGAGAGAGGGCTTTCCTCTTTCTGCCGTGTGACTGGCGTTTCCTCCCTAAACTTGGGCCGCTCCCTAACGGGGGTGGCCCTTTCTTTTTGTTATAGCTTTGGCCCGGACAATTCAAGACATATTCGTAGGATTCTAGATGGTGCAGCGCAGCATTGTTGCGCGCCCCTAGCGCCGGTTCCAGCAAAGCCTTTTCTCATCTAGGGTTCCGCCACCTGGACACGGCCGATTCAAGGGAATCGCTCATGCCTGGGTTTTTGCTGTGAGACTGATTCATGCGTCAGGCCGAAGAAGCCCGAGGCGATCGGACTCCAACCGCGCTGACGAGGAACCCGGCCTTTGCGTCTCACCCGTGCCTTCCTGCCCACGCTCAAGGAAATCCCTGCCGAAGCGCAGATCGTGTCTCACCGGCTCATGCTGCGCGCGGGGCTGATCCGGCAGACGTCGGCGGGAATCTACGCCTGGCTGCCGGCCGGGCTGCGGGTGCTCCGCAAGGTCGAGCAGATCGTCCGCGAGGAGCAGGACCGCGCCGGCGCCCAGGAAATCCTGATGCCGACCATCCAGCCGGCCGATCTGTGGCAACGGTCCGGACGTTATGACGACTACGGCAAGGAAATGCTGCGAATCCGCGATCGGCACGACCGCGAGATGCTCTTCGGCCCGACCAATGAGGAGATGATCACCGACATCTTCCGGGGCTACGCCACCAGCTACCGCGACCTGCCGCGCAACATCTACCATATCCAATGGAAGTTCCGGGACGAGGTGCGGCCGCGCTTCGGCGTCATGCGCGGGCGGGAATTCCTGATGAAGGACGCTTACTCCTTCGACCTCACGAAGGAGGGCGCCGAGCACACCTACCGCCAGATGTTCGTCGCCTACCTGCGCACCTTCGCGCGGATGGGGCTGAAGGCGATCCCCATGCAGGCCGATACCGGCCCGATCGGCGGTAACCTCTCCCACGAATTCATCATCCTGGCCGAGACGGGCGAGAGCGAGGTCTTCCTCGACGGCAAGCTGCTCGAGCACGACCCGCTGGCCGAAGCGCCGGACTATGACGGCGACCTGACGCCGCTGGTCGATTTCTGGACAAAGTACTACGCCGCGACCGAGGAGAAGCAGGACCTCGAAGCCTGGGCCCAGGTTCCAACCGAGCGCAAGGTGACGGCGCGCGGCATCGAGGTCGGCCATATCTTCCATTTCGGCACGAAGTATTCCGCGCCGATGGGCCTTTCGGTTGCCGGCCCGGACGGCACGCAGGTGATCCCCGAGATGGGCAGCTACGGCATCGGCGTTTCGCGGCTGGTGGCCGCGCTGATCGAAGCCAACCACGACGAGAACGGCATCAAGTGGCCGGACGCGGTGGCGCCCTGGAAGCTCTCCATCATCAACCTCAAGCCCGGCGACGCCGCCTGCGACGCGCTCTGCGAGAAGCTATATGCAGCCTTCCCGGGCGACGCGCTGCTGGACGACCGTCCCGACCGCGCCGGCGCGAAATTCGCCGATGCCGACCTGATGGGCCTGCCCTGGCAGGCCATCATCGGCCCACGCGGCGCGGCGAACGGCAAGGTCGAGCTTAAGCGCCGCATGACGGGCGAGCGCGAGGAGCTGTCCTATGAGGATGCCATGGCGAAGTTGAGCGCCTGATGTTCGGGGCTTTCGAGCGCACCGTCGCCATGCGCTACCTGATGTCGCGCAAGAGCGACCGCTTCACCTCCATCATCGGCACCTTTTCTCTGGTGGGCATCATGCTGGGGGTGGCCACGCTCATCATCGTGCTGTCGGTGATGGGCGGGTTCCGGCAGGAGCTGCTGGGGCGGATTCTCGGGCTCAATGGCCATATGGGCATCTACGCCGCCGACCGCGGAAATCTGCGCGACTTCGACGCGATCACCGCCACCATCCGGCGCCAGACGGGCGTGGTCGCGGCGACGCCGGTGGTCGAGGGCCAGGTGCTGCTCACGGGCGCGGGCAATGCGGCGACGGGTGGCCTCGCTCGCGGCATCCGGCCGGAGGATCTGCGGGCCAAGGCCATCGTCGCGGGCAATATCCGCGCGGGCTCGCTGGAGCAGTTCCAGGGGGACGACGCGGTCGCCATCGGCACGCGGCTGGCCTATCGGCTCGGCCTCAGCATCGGCGACAAGATCACGCTCATCAGCCCCCAGGGGCGGGCCACGGTGATCGGCACCATCCCGCGGCTACGCGCCTATACGGTGGTGGCGCTCTTCGAAGTGGGCATGAACGAGTACGACAGCACCTATGTCTTCATGCCGCTGCCGGCGGCCCAGGTCTATTTCCAGACGGGGCCCGAGGCGGTGTCGCAGATCGAGGTCTTCGTGCAGGACCCGACGCGGGTGAGGGCGGTGAACCGCGAGATCCGCGCGGCGCTGACGCAGCCCTTGCGCATCGTGGACTGGCAGGACGCGAACAGCAGCTTCTTCGCCGCGGTGCAGGTGGAGCGGAACGTGATGTTCCTGATCCTGACGCTGATCATCATCGTGGCGGCCTTCAACATCATCTCCACGCTGATCATGCTGGTGAAGGACAAGGGCA
>JAQGHY010000063.1 GCA_028291455.1 Rubritepida sp.
GGGGGGTGAGGACCAGCGCGGGCGCCAGCACTGGCCGCCAGCCGAGTTCGGTGACGCGCGCGGCGGTTTCGGCCGCGCCGGGTTCCGGGCGGGTGATGAGGACGCCGCGCGCAGGCGCGTCAGGCAAAGATATCCGCCGGGCTGTCCAGCCGAAGCTCCTCGCCCAGCGCGGTGCCCAGCCGAACCGCCTCGCTCACCGCGCCGTGGATGGTGCGCTTGAGCAGGAAGGAACCGTCGGGCCGCGCAACCAGGCCGGTGAGGTGCAGCGTGCCATCCGGCAGCAGCCGCGCATGGCCGCCGATCGGCGTCCGGCAGGAGCCGTCGAGCGCGGCCAGCAGCGCCCGCTCGGCCTTGGACACGGCCGAGGCCTCCCAGTCCTCGATGCCGGAGAGCAGCTCCAGCAGCTCCACGTCGTCGGCCCGGGCGGTGATGGCGACGATGCCCTGGCCGGCGGCGGGGACCATGGCCTCGGGATCCAGGGCCAGGGCGGCCTCGTGCTCCAGGCCGAGGCGCTTGAGGCCGGCGAGCGCCAGCAGGCTGGCCGTGACCTCGCCGGCTGCGATGGCGGCGAGGCGCGTCTGCACATTGCCGCGCAGGGTCACGACCTGAAGGTCGGGCCGTGCCGCCAGGAGCTGCGATTGCCGGCGCAGCGAGGAAGAGCCGATGACGGCGCCAGCGGGCAGGCAGGAATAGGGCGAGCCGGCATCGGCCGGAGCACAACCGGGGCCGAGGATCAGCGCATCCCGCGCATCCTCGCGCCGCAGGGTGCAGGCGAGGACGATGCCCGGCGGCATCTCGGTCTCCAGGTCCTTCAGGCTATGGACCGCGAAATCGACGCGGCGGTCGAGCAGCGCCTCGTGGATTTCCTTCGCGAACAGTCCCTTGCCGCCGATATCGGCGAGGCGGCGGTTCTGGATGATGTCGCCCGTGGTGCGGATCGCATGCTCCTCGAAGGCGTTCACGCCGCGCAGCACCGGGCAGAAGCGGGTGATGATCTCGAGGAAGTGCCGGGTCTGCCAAAGGGCCAGCGGCGAGGCGCGGGTCCCCACGCGCAGGGGAAGGGCGCGCATTCCCGGATGATGCACGGGGGAACCAGGCATGGCGGTGGACATCGCTGCGTCATATAGGGCGCGGGTGATGAACGAAACCCACAGCGGTCAAATGCGCCCCGTCCTAGGGATCGAGTCGAGCTGCGACGAGACGGCGGCCGCCGTGCTGGACGGCACGGGCCGCATCCTGGCCGAGGCGGTCTTCACCCAGTCGGAAGAGCATGCCCGCTTCGGCGGCGTGGTGCCCGAGATCGCCGCGCGGGCGCATCTGCAAAGGCTGGCCGGGCTAGTGCAGGGCGTGCTGGACGAGGCGGGAGTGCGGGCCGGCGATCTCGCCGGCATCGCGGCGACGGCCGGGCCGGGGCTCATCGGCGGACTGATCGTGGGCGCGAGCTTCGGCAAGGGCATGGCCCTGGGCGCCGGACTGCCCTTCATCGGCGTGAACCACCTGGAGGCGCATGCGCTGACGGCCCGTCTGCCGGGGCTGTTCGAGGCGCCGCCCGCCTATCCCTATCTGCTGATGCTGGTCTCGGGCGGGCATTGCCAATGCGTGGCCGTGCTGGGGCTCGGCGAGTACCGGCGGCTCGGCACCACGCTGGACGACGCGGTGGGCGAGGCCTTCGACAAGGCGGCCAAGCTGCTGGGCCTGCCCTGGCCGGGCGGCGCACATCTGGAGCGGCTGGCGGCGACCGGCGATGCCTCGGCGGTGAAGCTGCCGCGGCCGATGCTCGGGCGTCCCGGCTGCGACTTCTCCTTCTCCGGCCTCAAGACGGCCGTGGCGCAGATGGTGGCCAAGGGCGAGGCCCGGCCGCAGGACATCGCCGCCGGCTTCCAGGCCAGTGTCGCCGCCGTCCTGGCGGACCGCGCGCGCCATGCCGCCGCGATGCTGCCGGAGGCCACGGCAATGGTCGTGGCCGGGGGCGTTGCGGCCAACCAGGCGGTGCGCGCGGCACTCGCCGCGGCCACCCCGCTTGCGCTGCTGGCGCCGCCGCTGCGGCTGTGCACCGACAATGCCGTCATGGTCGCCTGGGCCGGGCTGGAACGGCTGCGCGCCGGGCAGAACGACGCCATGTCCCTGGCGCCGCGCCCGCGCTGGCCGCTCGACGAAATGTCCCCGCCCATGAAGTTCCGGTAAGGCCGCCACTTCCGATTGACGATTCCGAGGGCCGGTTACAATTTGCGCCAATGAGCGAAATGATCCTGACCCCAAAGCGCGATGCGCAGATCTGCGGCCTCATCGGCACGGGCCATTTCCTCTCGCATTTCTACATGCTCGCTTTGCCGCCGCTCTTCCTGATCTGGCGCGACGAGTTCCATGTCTCCTTCGCCATGCTGGGCCTGGCGGTCGCGCTGATGAGCGGCACCACCGCGATCCTGCAGACGCCGGTCGGCTTCCTCGTGGACAAGCACGGCGCGCGGCGCTTTCTCGTGGGCGGCACGCTGCTGATGGCGCTCTCCGTCAGCGCCATGGCCTTCGTGCACGACTACCGGCTGATCCTGCTGCTGGCGGTGTGCTCGGGCATCGGCAATTCCGTGATCCACCCGGCCGACTACGCGATCCTCGCCGGCTCGATCCGCAAGGAGTTCGTGGGCCGCGCCTTCGCGCTGCACACTTTCACCGGCAACCTCGGCTTCGCTTTGGCGCCGCCGATCGTCGCGGGGCTTCTGCTGGTGACGGACTGGCGCGGCGCGCTGCTGATCGTCGGGCTGCTCGGCTTGCCCGTCGTGGGCACGATCCTGCTGCAGTCGCGCATCCTGAGCGACCAGCCCAAGGTCCGCAGCGCAAAGCCCGTGGGTGCGGCCAAGCTGCTGACGAGCAAGCCCATCCTCGCCTTCTTCGTGTTCTTCCTGCTCTCGGCGATGTCCGGCTCGGGCATCACATCCTTCCTCATCACGGTGCTGGGCAAGCTCTGGGCCACGCCGATCGAGGTCGCCTCGATGACGCTGACCGGCTACATGGTCGGCGCCACCTGCGGCACGCTGGTCGGCGGCTGGTGGGCGGATAAGAAGGGCAGCGAGAACCTGCTCGGCTTCGTCACGGTGCTGACGCTGATCGCCAGCGGCCTGCTGCTCTCGCTCGGCCTGGTGCCCTATCCGGAGTTCATCCTGCCCTTCGTGGCGCTGGCCGCGGGCGTCTGCATGGGTTCCTCGCGGACGCCGCGGGACGTGATGCTCAAGGACGCCTGCCCGCCGGGCGAGATCGGCAAGGTCTTCGGCTTCGTGAGCGCCGGCCTGCCGCTGGGCTCGGCGCTCATGCCGGTGCCGATGGGGCTGCTGATCGACTACGGCTATACCTGGATGGTGCTGCCGGTGGTGGCGACCCTGCTCGGCCTCTCGCTGCTCTGCGCCGGCGGGGCGCGCAGCATGGCCGCCTCACACCGCGCGCAGCATATGCAGCCCGCCGAATAATCAGCCCGTGCTGCTGGACGCGTGGCTGCGCTGGCTCGACCTCGCGGCCATCGCCGTCTTCGCCGCTTCCGGCGCCCTCGTCGCCTCACGCAAGCAGATGGATGTGGTCGGCTTCGTGCTGGTGGCCGTCGTCACCGGCTTCGGCGGCGGCACCCTGCGCGACCTGCTGCTGGGCCGCACGCCGGTGTTTTGGCTGCGCTCGCCCGAGTTGGTCGGGGTGGCGGTGGTGGTCGCGGTGCTGGTGTTTTTCATCGTCCCGCGCGTCGAGAGCCGCTTCCGCGCGCTGCTCTGGGCCGATGCGGTGGGGCTGTCGCTCTATGCGGTTCTGGGTGCCGAGATCGCGCTGCTGGCGGGGGCGCATGCCTGGGCCGCGGTGGTGCTCGGCGTCGTCACCGCGACCTTCGGCGGCATCATCCGCGACGTCATCTGCAACGAGGTGCCGCTGATCCTGCGGCGGGAGATCTATGTGACGGCCGCGGCCGTCGGCGCCACAGTCTTCGTCATTTTGCGGCTGGAAGGGATCTGGAGGGAGCCCGCCTTCCTGGCCGGCTCCCTCGTATGCTTCGCCATTCGCGCCACCTCGCTGCGGACCGGCTGGAGCCTACCCGCGTACCGGCCGCGGCCGGGGCGGGATTACCCCGACCGGTAGGGACGCCTCAGGCCGCGAGGGCTTCCTCGGCGTCGATGGTCACGGCCGTGGCGTGGACGACCGAGGCGATGCGGATCGCGGCCTGGACCTGTTCCTTGCCGAGGCCGCCATGCACGACGACCTTCTCGTGGCTCTCCATGCACATGCCGCAGCCGTTGATGGCCGAGACGGCGAGGGACCAGAGCTCGAAATCCACCTTGTCGACGCCGGGCTTGCCGATGACGTTCATGCGCAGCTTCGCCGGCATGGTGGCGTAGTCGCCGCCGACGAGGTGGGTGAAGCGGTAGTAGATGTTGTTCATGCCCATCACGGAGGCGGCGGCCTTGGCCGCATTCAGCGCCTCGGGGCTCAGCTGCGGGCCGAATTCGGCCAGAATGCTGCGCATGACGCGAGCGTTCCGGCAGGCGATGGCGGAGGCGACGAAGGTGCCGGCGCGCTGCTGCTGGGTCAGCGAAGGCTCGGCCGCGAGCGTGCCGAGGTTGAGCTTCTGATCCTTGGCGTATTCCGGAAGGTCATTGCGCAGGGCTTCGAGCGACATGGCGCGCGGCTCCAAAAAAGTTGGATTGTGGGGGATGGCGTCGGTGCTCTCCACGAGAGAGCGAGGCGGGGAGCGGGGGGCTCCCCATTCCGGCCACGGCTCGCGCCGTGGCCGGGATAGGCTGGCTGCTTACGCGGCCTCGAACAGTTCCTGCGGCTGCAGGGCCTCTTCGCCCTTGGTCCAGTTGCAGGCGCAGAGCTCGTCGGTCTGCAGCGCGTCGAGAATGCGCAGCGTCTCCTGCGGGTTGCGGCCGACATTGAGGCCGTTGCAGGCCACATGCTGGATCACGCCGTCGGGATCGACGATGTAGGTGACGCGCAGCGCCACGCCGGCATCCTTGTCGAGCACGCCGAGTGCCGAGGACAACTCGCGCTTCACGTCGGCGAGCATCGGGATCGGCAGATCGCGGATGTCGTCGTTGTGGACGCGCCAGTTGAGGTGAACGAATTCGTTGTCGGTGCTCACGCCGTAGACGACGGTGTCACGATCGGCGAACTCGCCGGAAAGCTTGCCGAAGGCGGCGATTTCGGTCGGGCAGATGAAGGTAAAGTCCTTCGGCCAGAAAAATACGACCTTCCACTGGCCCGGATTGCTCTCGCTGGACACCTGGATGAAAGACTTGCCGGGGCCGCCGAGGCCCTCGGGGCCACCCTGGACGGCGGTGAGATCGAAGCTCGGGAACTTGTCGCCAACTGTCAGCATGAAGCGTGTCTCCTCGGGGTGATGATGGTCCGGCCGCCCATCGTTGCGGCCACGGATGCAGATATGGCGGTGCACCATATTTTTTGCCAATGAATTGTTTTCGGCATAATTATTGACGGAGTCGATCATTCCCAGCCGCTAGAATCACTTGGCCGGAGCCCAGCAGCATCGCCAGCCGCGCGGCCATCGCGGGCGCGGCGGAGGCCTCCAGGCCCAGGAGCCGGGCGATGCCGGCCGCCAGCTCCTCCTCGGTCGCCTGGGGCTGCACGCCAAGCAGGAGGCGCGCCGCGGCTGCGACCTCGTCGGGATGGATCATGGCGGGGCGCCGGAGATAGGGCGCGCAGCCATGGCGGTTTCGAGGGGCGATCGGGCCGCTCTCCTCCGCGAACCAGAAGCCGTTGGCCTCGTGAGCGCCGTGCAGCAGGCGCGCCTCGTTTAGCGCGGCGGCGAAGGTCTTTGCATCCGGCGCGGCGGGGCCCAACAGCAGGGCCAGCCGCCCGACTATGGCGTCCGGATGGACCGGCGCCTCGGTCGCGATGATGCCGGCGATGAGCTGGGCCAGTTCGGCGCGGTTGGCGGGCGGCTTGTCCATCGTGGCTTCGCGGTAAGGCTTGCCCAGTCCCGGATCGGCGGTGACGGCGGGCGCTTGTGGCGCCGCGAGGCCAAGGGGGGCGCGCAACCGCGCCCGGGCGGCCTCGGGCTGGTTCAGCCAGTCGAGCGACCAGCTTCGCGTGAGGCTCCAGCCCAGCCCCTCCAGCGCCATCTGCCGGCCGCGGTCGCGGTCGCGGGCGCAGCGGAGGTTGGCCCAGTCTCCCCCATCCACCTCGACGCCGAGCTCGAAGCCATCCGGTCCACGCGCGGCCATGTCGAGGAAGAGGCCCGAGAGGCCCACATGCGGCACCGCCTCGCGCCCGGACTGGGTGATGAGGCCGCCGATCAGTCCGGCGATGGGCGAGGCCTCGCCGGTTTGCACCCGTGCCGTATCGGCGCCGGCGGCGTAGGCGAGGAAGGCCTTCAGCGCGGCCACCCCTTGGCCCTTGGCGCGCTCCAGATCGACCTCCTCGGCACCGATGCCGGAGAAAACGACGCAGCGCCGCTTGGCCCGGGTGATGAGCACGTTGAGCCGCCTCTCGCCGCCCTCGGCGGAAAGCGGCCCGAAACGCATCGCCAGCCGATTGTTCGCGTCACGCCCGTAGCCGACGCTGATGAGGATGGCGTCGCGCTCGTCGCCCTGCACGTTCTCCAGGTTCTTCACGAAGAAGGGCTCGGCGGGGTTGGCGTTGAAGAAGGGCTCGGTCTGAGGGCTCGTGCGGCGCAGCTTCTCCACGGCGTCCAGGATCGCGTCGCGCTGGGTGACGGAGAAGGCGGCGACGCCGAGCGTCTCGCCCGGCGTTTCGCGGGCGTGGCGCATCACCGCCTCCGCGACAGCCTGCGCCTCGGCGGCGTTGGCGCTGGCGGTAAAGCGGCCATCCACGCGGACCAGCGAGAGGCCGAGTGCTGCGCTGCGCGGGCGCGGCGAGGGCAGCACCAGCAGGCGGTTGCCGTAGAACTCGGCGTTGCTCGTGGCGATCAGGCTTTCGTGCCGGCTGCGATAGTGCCAGCGCAGCATGGCGTTCGGAATGCCGCGCGCATTGGCCAGGCCGAGGATGCTTTCCACGTCGCGCGCATCGAGGGTGGAATCCTCCTCCGGTGCCTCCGCGTCGTCCTCGGTCATGCGCTGGAAGAAGCGGGTCGGCGGCATCTGCTTGTCGTCGCCGACGACCACGATTTGCTTCGCCCGGGCGATGGCGCCGAGCGCGTCCACCGGCTCGATCTGGCTGGCCTCGTCCATCACCAGCAGGTCGAAGACGGGGAAGCCGGGCAACGTCGCGTGATGCGGACTGGCGAGGAATTGCGCCACAGTCAGCGGGCTCAGCATCAGGATGGGCTTGGCCTTGCGGATGAGCGGCGCGGCGCGCGTCATCAGCGTCCGGAGCGGGGCGTGGCCGCGCTTGCGCTCGAACTCGCCGCGCAGGAAGGCGAGGCTGGCGGCCTCCTCGCCGTTGCGCAGCGCGACGAGGCGCTCGGCGTGCTTGGCGGCGGCCTCGCTGCGGGCCAGCCGGACACGCGCGGCATCGGCGTTGCGGAAATCGGCGACGAGGCGATCGGCGGCGGCGCCGTCGAAGGCGGCGAGCTCCGGATGCTGGCGCAGCGCCACGCGCAGCAGGGCTTCGAGCATGGCGAAGTCCAGCGCCGCTTCCGCCGTCTCAGGCGGCAGCGCGCCGGATTCCAGCGCCTGGGCGAGCGGCGCCAAGGCGGGTTCGGCTGCCACGGCGCGGGCCCAGCCCTGCCAGGGCGCCAGCGCCTCGGGCTCGTCGGCCATGGCGGCGAGGTGTTCGGCGACCTCGGTGAAGCTGCCGGCGGCATCGAGGCCGGTGAGCTCGTGGATCGTGGACCAGGCGGCCAGCGCCTCGCGCATTGCGGGCGTGGCGGGCGGGGTGGCGAAGGCGTCGCGGTGCTGTTCCATCCAGCCCAGGGCACGGGCGATGGCGTCTGCGTCCGGCCCGCCGGTTCCGAGCCGGGCTTTGGCGGCTTGCGCGGCGAGCAGCGCTTCCAGGGCACCGGCATCGTCGGGATTCCGCAGGGCCGCAGCGAGGACGGCCCTCGCTTCGCGCCGCGCGCCATCGAGGAAGCCGAAGACGCCGCCCGGCTGGGCCAGCGTGCCCCGTGCGGCGGCGAGGCCCGGCAGGTCCAGCGCGCCGGGCAGGAAACGTGGCTCGTGCGTAGCGGCGGCGAGGTGGCGCAGATCGGCGAGGCGCCCCTTCGCGGCGTCGACATCGGCGGGCTGCATCGGGGCTTCCGCGCGCAGGGCTTCGGCGGCGAGGGCACGTTCTGCCTCGGCGATGCCGCCCGGTGCGGCGGCCAGGGCGCGGATGTGGCGCGGCAGTTCGGACTGGAAGCGCGTGGCGCCTATCGCATCCAGCCCGGCCGAAACCCCGCGCCAGGGGCTCCGCGCACCGCCACTGTTCGCCGCGAGGTCGCGTGCGCTATCGCGCAAAGCACGCAGGTGCGCGGCATCCCAGCCCGCCGCGTCCAGCGTGAAGGGCGGCGGTGTCGCACCCCCGGCGCGGAGGGCGGCGAGGCGGCCGATCACCTCCTGCACCGTCACGCCGGTTTCGCCGACCTGGTCGCGCATCGCGGCCGCGTGGCGGTTCAGCCGCCCGCGCAGATCGCCGAGCCGCTGCACCGCCGCCTCGCGCTGCGGCACGGCCGGTGGCGGCAAGGCGAGGGTGGCGCGCAGCTCGTCCAGCACGGCGCGCTTCGACTGCTTCTCGCTATGCAGTTCCAGCACCGCGGCGCCGAGGCCGAAGGTTTCCAGCCGGCGCTTCACCACCTCGAGCGCGGCGGCCTTCTCGGCCACGAAGAGCACGCTGCGCCCGTCCAGCACGGCCTGGGCCATGATGTTCACGATGGTCTGGCTCTTGCCGGTGCCCGGTGGCCCCTGGATCACCAGGCTGCCGCCGCGCCGCACGGCCTCGGCCGCCAGGGCCTGGCTGCCGTCGACCTCCACCACATGGTCCAGCCGCTCGACCGGGATCGCCGCATCCACATCCGCATCGTCGGCGAAGGGCGGCGCTTCCGGCGGCGGGGCGACGGGGTCGAGCAGGCGCAGCAGGGTCGCGTGCTGCAGCAGGCCGGGATTCGCGACGGGATCGAGGTCTCGCCACATCAGGAACTTCGCGAAGGCGAAGAGGCCGAGCGCCAGCGCATGGGGATCGACCCGCCAGCCCTCGCGCCCGGCGATGGCGGTGGCGACCTTGGCGGACCAGCCGGCGGCGTCGAATTCCGGCAGCGCGATGCGGAAATCCGTGCCCAGCTTTTCGCGCAGCGAGAGGTTCTCGACCATCTCCTCGGGGTTGCCGCGCAGGCGGAAGCGGTTGCTCACCCCCTCGCGTTCCAGCGTCGCGGGGATCAGCGCGAGTGGCGCCATGCGCTCCGTGCCGGGCGTTTCCGGATCGCGCCAGACGAGCCCACCGATGGCGAGATACAGGCTGGCAACGCCGGTTTCCTCACGCGCGGTTCGGGCATCGGCCATCACGTCGCGCAGGCGGCGGGTCAACTCGTCGGGCGTGAGTGCCACGCGCAGATTGGTGTCGTGCTGCCACTCCTCGCGGGTGGCGGTCGCACTCGCGGTGGCGACGCCGTCGGCGCGTCGGCGGACCTTGGATTCACCCGCCTGGGCGGCCTCGAAGCCGAAGGCCTTGCCCTCGCCGAGCTGCGCCAGGACGACGCCCGCATCCTCGTCGGCGATGCGCACCACCCCGCGCGAACGGCCCTGCGCCGGCAGGCTCAGCAGGCGGTTGCGCGTGGAGAGGTCGATCAGCGCGCGGCGGGCCTGTTGCAGCGTGTCGGCGATGCTCATGGCGTTATCCCAAAGCCTGGCGCAGGCGGTTCTCCTCGTAGTCGTACTCCTGCCCGAGCCGGGACAGCAGCTCCTCGGGCAACTCGCCCTCGATCTGATGGCTGCGAAGCGCGGCCCGCGCCGCGTCCAGCGCCTCCAGCCGGATCGCCCTTCGCGCCGCGCGCTCGGCTGCCGCCGGGCCGCCGCCGCGCGTCACGCGCTGCAGATGCGCCTCGCGGTCGCTGAACTCGGCCATGAGGTCGGCCGCGATCGGGCCGTACAGCACGTCCGTCGCGCGCGCCTGCACGGCGTGGAGCGCGGCGTCGGCGGCGACATGGCGCGCCATCGCCTCCTCCGGATCGATGCCGTTGGGGTGCGGGGGCGTGACGAGGCCGAGGCGCTTGATGACCCATTCCAGGGTCGTGCCCTGGACCACCAGTGTCGCCAGGATCGCGCAGAAGGCGAGGAAGACGATGATGTCGCGCTGCGGGAAATCCAGCGGCAGCGCGATGGCGGCCGCGAGCGAGACCACGCCACGCATCCCCGCCCAGGAAAGCACGATCATATGGGCGACGGGCGGAGGCGGGTCGTTCCCTGCAAGCCAGGGGATCCGCCGCGGCAGCCACATGGCTGGGAAGATCCAGACGAAGCGCGAGACGATCAGCGCCAGCGAGATGGCGACGCCGAGGCCGAGCAGGTCCCAGACGCCGCGCCCCTCCAGCCGCTCCAGGATTTCCCGCAGCTGCAGGCCGATGAGGATGAAGATCAGCGAGGTCAGGACGAACTCGATGAATTCCCAGACCGTGTGCGACGCCAGCCGCGTGCGGGCTGAAAAGGCCTGGTACTGCGCCTGGCCATACATGATACCCGCCGTCACCACAGCCAGCACGCCCGAGAGGTGCAGCGCCTCCGCCGCCAGGAAGGTGGCATAGGCGGCGAGGAAGGTCAGCGTCGTCTCCAGCAGCGTGTCGTGCAGCCGCGAGACGGTCCAGATCACGGCGCGGCCGATGAGCCAGCCCACCGCGATGCCACCCAGGGACACAAGGAAGAAGCTGCCCGCCGCCTCCATCGGCGCAATGCTGCCCGCGGCCATGGCGGTGATGGCGAAGCGGTAGATGACCAGGGCCGAGGCGTCGTTCACCAGGCTCTCGCCCTCCAGCACGGTAACGATGCGTGGCGGCAATTTGAGCCGTTGCAGGACGGCGGCCGCGGCGACCGCGTCCGGCGGGGCCAGGATGGCGCCGAGCGCGATAGCGGCCGCCCAGGGCATGTCGGGGATCAGCACGCGGGCGAGGTAGCCGATCAGGACGGAGGTGAAGGCGACGCAGCCAAGCGCGAGCAGAAGGATGGGCCGCAGGTTGCGGCGGAAGGCCCGCCAGTCCGTGCGGAAGGCGCTGCCGACGAGGAGCGGCGGCAGGAAGAAGGCCAAGGCGAGCTCGGGCTCGAGCGTGATATGGGGCAGGCCCGGGACGAAGGCGATCGCGATGCCGCCCAGGATCAGCACCACGGCATAGGGGAGGCCCGCGAAACGGGCGATCACGGCGAGCCCGAGACAGGCCGCCATCAGTGCAAGGAGGGCCTCGACAATCGCCATGGGTGGGAGGCTGACCTTTGCTGGGGGAGAGGCGTGGTTCAGGGACGGCGGATGAGCCGGCCCGGTGCACTGGGGAGTCTGCCATGCGGGGGAGGGTGATGCCACCGCCTTCGGCCGATGGCAGCCGGGGCGCGGGAGGGGTGCGCTGCGAAATGGGCGCACAAACCAGACGATCCCGCGGGCCATGCCGCAGCCAAGCGAGCGGAACTCGCGCCGGCGCTTGAGGTAAGAAGCACCCTAAATAAAAAACGCCCCGGAGGTTTCCCCCCGGGGCGTCGATATCAGCCGAAGGCGTTTTTTATTCCGCCATGGCCTTTTCCTTGCCTGCGCGGATGTTCGGCAGGGCCATCAGGACCAGGGCGACGACGCCGATGCCCAGCATGGTCGCCGAGATCGGACGCTGGAGGAAGACCATCCAATCGCCACGCGAGAGCAGCATGGCGCGGCGGAGGTGCTCTTCCATCATTGGCCCAAGCACGAAGCCGATCAGCAACGGTGCCGGCTCGAGCTTCAGCTTGTTGCACATGTAGCCGAACACGGTGAAGGCGACCGTCATGTAGACGTCGAACACGTTGTTGTTCAGCGAGTAGACGCCGATGCAGCAGAACACGAGGATCGACGGGTAGAGGAAGCGGTAGGGAACCTGCAGCAGCTTCACCCACATGCCGATCATCGGCAGGTTGATGACGAGCAGCATGACGTTGCCGATCCACATCGAGGCGATAAGGCCCCAGAACAGGTCGGGTTGCGCCTCGACCATGCGCGGGCCCGGCTGGATGCCCTGGATGATCAGCGCGCCGACCATCAGCGCCATGACGGCGTTGGACGGAATGCCGAGCGTGAGCAGCGGAATGAAGCTGGTCTGCGCGGCCGCGTTGTTGGCCGCCTCGGGACCCGCGACGCCTTCGATGGCGCCGGTGCCGAACAGATGCCGGCCCTTCGACATCTTCCGCTCCATCATATAGGAGCCGAAGGCCGCGAGGGAGGCACCGCCGCCCGGCAGGATGCCGAGGAAGCTGCCGACGATCGTGCCGCGAAGCACGGCCGGGGTAGCGCGGCGGAACTCTTCCTTGGTGAGCCAGAGCTGGCCGACCTTGGTGCTCATGACCGAGCGCGATTCCGGACGTTCGAGGTTCAGCACGATCTCGGCGATGCCGAACATGCCCATGGCGATCGGCACGAAGCCGATGCCGTCGGAAAGCTCGGGAATGCCGAAGGTGAAGCGCTGCTGGCCGGTCTGCACGTCGGTGCCGACGAGGCCGAGGGCCACGCCGAACACGACCATGCCGATCGCCTTGACGATCGAACCCTGCGCAAGCACGCAGGCGATGATCAGGCCGAGCAGCATGAGCGAGAAGTAGTCGGCCGGGCCGAAGCTCAGCGCGACCTGCGTCAGCATCGGGCCGGAGGCCGCGACCAGGACTGTGGCGACGGTGCCGGCGAAGAAGGAGCCGAGTGCGGCGGTGGCGAGAGCCGCGCCCGCGCGCCCGTTGCGGGCCATCTTGTAGCCTTCGAGGGTGGTGACGACGGAGCTCACCTCACCTGGAAGGTTGAGCAGGATGGCCGTGGTCGAACCGCCGTACTGCGCGCCGTAGAAGATGCCGGCGAGCATGATGATCGCGGTCGTTGCCGGCAGGCCGAAGGTGATCGGCAGCAGCAGCGAGATGGTCGCCACCGGGCCGATGCCTGGCAGCACGCCGATGGCTGTGCCGATCAGCGCGCCGAGCAGGGCGAAGAGCAGGTTCTGGATGCTGAGAGCAACCCCGAAGCCATGCGCCAGATTTGAAAGAAGAAGTTCCATGGTCGCTTTTCCCTATCCCGCCCTAATAGCTCTGCGGCCACAGATTTACGCGGATGTCGAGTTCGTAGATGAACACCCACCAGCACATGATCAGAAGAAACACGAGGCATCCGAGGACGCCCTTCTTGGTGTGGGTGTGCTCGGCCCAGCAGCTTACGACGATCAGGCCCGTAAGTGCGGCAAAGAAGCCGCCCTGCTCGAGCACCAGCCCGAATAGGCAGATCGAGGCGCATATGATCGCCAGCAGCTTCCATCCGGCGGAGATCGCCATGACGAAGAAGCCGACCATCAGGCCGAAGCCGACGGCATTGTAGGTCTGGCCGAAGAAGCCCCACAGAGAGGGGGAAACCCGCCAGGCGATGTAGCCCGCGACGAGGCCGCCCACGAGCGTGCCGACATCCATGCCGGTCCACTTTTCGAGCGGGTCAGGCCCGCTCAGCAGGCTGAAGAATATCACCAAGGCGCCCAGGCCCACCTGGAGCCAGAACACCATCATGGGCATGTAGCCCGGTCCCATGCGCCGCGCGGAGCCCAGGCTGTGATCCTGGTTGAGGTACAGCCCCACAACCGCGACAGCGACCAGGAACACGCCGGAGGCGAGATCCTTCCCGTTGATCTTCAACTGCATAAATTCATACTCCCAGCGTCGTGCGGAAACTTCAGGCATTACGACTAAACTGCCAAGCGGCAACCGCAAATCTGTTCAAATCTTACGAATCAGTCAGGACGCGCGCCAGTTTCACGAACCAGAGGCGCCCACGTTACCACCTCGGCAGCGATAAAGGCGGCGTATTCCTCCGGCGACAAGCGTCCGGGCGAGCCGCCGATCTCGGCAAAGCGCGCCTGGGTCTCCGGAGAGGAGAGGATGTTTGCGACCTCGTGCGAGAGGCGCTCCACCACGGGGTGCGGCAGTCGGGCCGGGCCCGAGAGCCCGAACCAGCTGCTGGCGACGACGTCGAAGCCCTGCTCGCGCAGCGTCGGCACCTCGGGGAAGGACGGATGGCGTTCGGCGCTGCTCATCGCGATGGCGCGCACGCTGCCCTGGCGGATATGCGAGGCGGCCGACGGCAGGCTGTCGCTCATGAGCGGAACCTGGCCGCCGATCACGGCCGTCATGGCCGGGCCCGCGCCGCGAAAGGGAATGTGGTTGATCTCGCGCCCCAGGAGCTGGCCCATCTTCACGATCAGCAGATGGTTCGAGGAGCCGGCGCCGCTGCTCGCCATGTCCAGGCCGCGCTCGCGGTGGATACGGGCGAAATCGGCCATGTCGGCGATGCCCGAGCGGGGATTCGCGACGAAGACCGAGGGGTTCAGCGTCAGCAGCGAAACATGCGTGAAGTCCTTCACCGGATCGTAACGGACGTTGCCGTAGAGAGCCGGCGAGATGGCGTGGCTGGCGATGTTCGACAGGACGAGCGTGTAACCGTCCGCCGGCGCCTGGGCCACCGTCAGGCTGCCGACCGTAGCGCCCGCTCCGGGCTTGTTCTCTACGATGATCGGCTGTCCCAGTCGCTCCTGCAGGGGCGTGGCGACGAGGCGGGCGATGAGGTCGGTGGTGCCGCCGGGCGCGAAGGGGACAACGAGGCGGATGGGCTGGGCTGGCCAGGGGGTCTCGCGGATCTGGGCGCAGGCCAGCGAAGGCAGGAAAAGTCCGGCACCCAGGAGTGCCTGGCGGCGCAAAAGCTTCTTGAACATTCTGCACCTCCCGCCCCAAAAAAACCGACTTTGTCTGATGACTAGACATTCTTGGGAAACGGCTATCGCACAAGGTTTCGCCCGCCGCAAGCACGGCTGGACAGGCCACGGGGCGGCGCCGAGAATGCTGCATTGCATCACAAACCGACCGAGGGCGTTCATGATCATCAATGACCCGGAAGCGCGCATCCGCGAACAGGCAGCGGCGCTCGAAGTGCGGCTGATCGAATTGCGGCGCGACATCCACACCCATCCCGAACTCGCCTTGGAAGAGGTGCGGACGGCGGGTATCGTGGCGGCGGAGCTGTCGCGCATGGGCATCTCGCACCGCACAGGCGTCGGGCGCACCGGCGTGCTGGGCGTGATCGAGGGCGGGCGCCCGGGGCCGACGCTGGCGCTGCGCGCCGACATGGACGCGCTGCCGATCCATGAGGAGACGGGCCTGCCCTTCGCCAGCCGTACCGACGGCAAGATGCACGCCTGCGGGCACGACATCCACACCGTCACGCTGCTCGGCGCGGCCGAGATCCTGAAGGGCCTCGCGCCCAGCCTGGCGGGGCGGATCGTGCTGATCTTCCAGCCGGCGGAGGAGGTGCTGGAGGGCGCGCCGGCGATGATCGCCGATGGCGCGGCCGAGGGCATCGACATGGCCATCGGCTTCCACAACCACCCCGACATGCCGGTGGGCCAGTTCGGCTTCGTGCGCGGCGCCTCGCTCGCCGCTTCGGACCGCTTCGACATCGTGCTGCGCGGCCGCTCGGGCCATGCGGCGCATCCCTATGCGGCCGTGGATCCCATCGTCGGCGCGGCGCATCTCGTCACGCAGCTGCAGACAGTGGTGAGCCGCGAGCAGAAGCCGCTGCATCCCTGCGTCGTCACGGTCGGCATGTTCCAGGGCGGCACGACCTACAACATCATTCCCGAGCGCGTGATGCTGAAGGGCACGGTGCGCACGCTGCACCCCGCCGCGCGTGACGTGGCGGAGGCGGCGATCCGCCGGCTGGTGGAGCACACCTCGCACGCGATGCGGCTGGAGGCGACGATCGACTACCGCCGCATGGTCGCCTCGCTGGTGAACGACGACCGCGTGCTGGAGCCGGCCATCGCCTCGGTGCGCGCGCATTTCGGCGAGGTCGTGGAAGAGGGGCAGCCCTCGATGGGTGCGGAGGATTTCGCGGCTTTCGCGGAACGTGCGCCGGCCTTTCATCTGCGCATCGGCGCGGGTGCGCCAGGGCGCGACGACCGGCTGCACAATGCCGATTACCAGCCCGACGAACGCTGCATCGCGCTTGGCGTGCAGGCTCTGTCGCGCATCGCCGTGGACATGCTGCGTTGAGCCGGCTTGCGGAACTGACGGCACCCGAAGTCGCGCGGCGCATCGCCGCCGGTGCGGCGGTGCTGATGCCCATGGGCAGCACCGAGACGCATGGTCCCGGCCTGCCGATGGGCGACTACCTGTTCGCCGAGTCCATCGCCCTGCGCATTGCAGACGCAGCAGGCGACGCGCTGGTGCTGCCGCCGCTGGCCTTCGGCGGAGCGGACTTCTTCCGCGGCGTACCCGGCGGTGTCGCGCTCAGCCCGGAGACGTTGACGGCGGTCGTCACGGACATGCTGGTCGCGCTGCATGAGGGTGGCGTGACGCGCATCCTCATCCTCAACGGCCATGGCGGAAACATCGCGTCGGTCGAGGAGGCCCAGCGTAGGCTGCGGCACGCGCATGGTGTCGTCGCGCCGGTGCTGCACCTGTGGAAATCCGCCGGAGCCTGGCAGAAGGAGCTGGGCGGCGATCCGCGCGCGCAGGGCCATGGCGGCGATCCCATCGCCTCCGTCGCGCTGCATCTGCGGCCGGAACTCTGCGCGCCCGAGCTGATGGTGCCGCGCGCGGAGTTGCCGCCCTTCCTGAACCTTCCGGTCAGCGGCTTCGGCACCATCCGCGCGGCGGGCGTGGATTTCGGCGTGCCGATCGAGCTGGAGGAGGTTGCGCTGGGCGGTGTCGCCGCGGCCGATCCGTCCAGCGTCAATGCCGGCCATGGCGCGCTGATCGTCGCGCGCCTCGTGGAATCCGCGGTGGCGATGCTCGCCGCGATGAAGGGACATTCTCGATGAAGGTTACCGTGTTCGGGGCGGGTGCCATTGGCAGCCACGTGGCCGCGCGCTTTGCCCAGGCCGGCAAGTCGGAGGTGAGCGTGATCTCGCGCGGCCCGCAACTTGCGGGCATCCGCGCCAACGGCATCACCGTGCAGCTGCCCGACAGCAGCTTCAACGTGAAGGTCCGTGCCGAACAGGATGCGGCAGCGCTCGGCCCGCAGGATGCGGTGGTGGTGACGGTGAAAGCGCCGGCCTTGGGGAGCGTGGCCGCGGCCATCGCGCCGCTGCTGGGGCCGGATACGCCCGTCGTCTTCGTCATCAACGGCATTCCCTGGTGGTGGGGCGAGAACCTTCCGCTGCTCGATCCCGATGGCTCCGTGCG
>JAQGHY010000071.1 GCA_028291455.1 Rubritepida sp.
GACCCTGGTGGCGCTGCTTTCGGGCTTCGCGGCCTTCCAGCTCGCCATGCCCGACCGTGACCGCCGCTGGGCGCTGTTGCCGGTCCCGGCGGTGATCGCCTGGCTCGCCGTGATGGGCTGGGGCTGCCTGGCCGATGCCGCGCGGCTGGGCCCGGACGGCATGGAGCTGACCGTCAGCTACCCGTGCCTCGGCTTCATCATCGGCCTGGGTGTTCCCATGACGGCGGGGATGGTTTGGCTGACGCGGCATGCGGCGCTGCTGCGGCCCTTGCCGGTGGCGACCCTCGGCGGTCTTTCGGCCGCGGCCTTTGCCAGCATCGGGCTGACGCTGGTGCATGAGCTGAACGCGACGCTGATGGTGCTGGTGTGGCACGGGATGGCGGTGCTGGTGGTAACCGGGCTGGGCGGCATGGCTGGCCCCCTGCTGATGGAGCGTGCGGCTGCGAACTGACGCGCATGAACGCAAGCAGATGCATTAGAGGCTAACCTTCGCCCCTATGTCGGCGAAGATGAGAACGACCACGGAAGGCGCAGCATGACCCCCAATGAGACACCCGCGCCTCCCGGCCGCCGACCTCGCTTGCGCGGCGGGTTCCTCCATGCCGACCTCTGCATCATCGGCGCTGGCTCCGGCGGCCTCTCCGTCGCGGCCGGTGCGGTCCAGATGGGCGCCTCCGTGGTGCTCATCGAAAAGCACCTGATGGGAGGCGACTGCCTGAACACCGGCTGCGTGCCATCCAAGGCGCTGCTCGCCGCCGCCCACGCGGCGCAATCCTCCCGCGACGCCCGCCGCTTCGGCGTCGAGTTGCAGGAGCCCGTGGTGGATTTCGCCAAGGTGGGCGCGCATCTGCGCGGGGTGATCGCCGCCATCGCCCCGCACGACAGCGTGGAGCGCTTCGAGGCCCTGGGTGTCACCGTCATCCAGGCCCCCGCCCGCTTCACCGGCCCGGCCGAGGTCGAGGCGGGCGGCCAGCGCATCCAGGCGCGGCGCTTCGTCGTCGCCACCGGTTCCTCCGCCGCTGTCCCGCCCGTGCCCGGATTGGCCGAGACGCCGTTCCTCACCAATGAAACCGTCTTCGATCTCGCGGAGCTGCCCGGCCACCTCCTGGTCATGGGCGGCGGCCCTATCGGCATCGAGATGGCGCAGGCCTTCCGGCGCCTCGGCTCGGCCGTCACGGTCATCGAGCAGAAGGCTATCCTGCCGCGCGACGAGCCCGAAGCCGTGGAGCTCCTGCGCGGCATGCTAAAGCGCGAGGGCATCACCCTTCACGAGGGGGCCCAGATCACCCGGGTCCGCCCCGGCGTGGAGGTCACTCTGGCCGATGGCAGCTCCATCACCGGCACGCATCTGCTGGTCGCCGCCGGCCGCAAGCCCGGCGTGGATGGGCTGGGCCTCGACAAGGCAGGGGTGGAGACCACGCCCAAGGGCATTACCGTCGATGCGAGGCTGCGCAGCAGCAACAAGCGCATCTATGCCATCGGCGACGTCGCGGGCGGTCCGCAATTCACCCATGTCGCCGGCTACCATGCCGGCATCCTGATCCGGAACGTGCTCTTCGGCCTGCCGGCTAAGGTGGACTACGCGGCGCTCCCCTGGGTGACTTATGCGGATCCCGAGCTCGCCCATGTCGGCCTGACCGAGGCCGATGCGCGCGCGGCCGGCCATCCCGTAGCCGTACTGACGCAGGCGCTGGACGGCAACGACCGCGCCCAGGCTGAGCGCAATACCGAGGGTCTGGCGAAGATCATTCTGGGCAAAGGCGGGCGCATCCTCGGTGCCACGATCCTGGCGCCGCATGCCGGCGAGATGATCGGGCTCTGGGGGCTCGCCATACAGTCGAAGCTGAAGATCGGCGCGGTGGCGCAGATGATGGCGCCCTACCCGACCCTCTCGGAAATATCCAAGCGTGCCGCCGGCAGCTACTACACGCCGAGCCTGTTTTCGGCCCGCACCCGCTTCTTCGTCGGGCTGGTCCAGAGATTCCTGCCATGATCGGACGCATCCTGCGCGACCGCCGCTTCTGGCTGCTGGTCGCGGTCGTCGCCGTGATCCTGGCGCTGCGGCTGACCGGCCTCGGCTCGCTGCTCTCGCTCGACACGCTGGCTCGGCATCGCGGCGAGCTTTCCGCCCTCGTCGCACGCAACGCGCTGCTGGCCGGTCTGGCCTTCGTCGCGATCTACGCCGCTGCCGTGGCGCTTTCGATCCCCGGTGCCATCGTGCTGACGCTGGCGGGCGGCTTTCTCTTCGGCGCGGTCGCCGGCACGCTGCTGACCGTGCTGGGCGCCACCATCGGCGCCACGCTGGTCTTTCTCTCTGCCCGCAAGATCTTTGGGCCGGATGCGCTGGACCGCCTCGGCGCCCCCGCGCAGCGGCTGGCGGAGGGCATCCGCCGCAACGCCGCCTCCTACCTGCTGGTGCTGCGGCTGGTGCCGGTCTTCCCTTTCTTCCTGGTGAACCTGGTCCCTGCCTTCGCCGGCGTGACCCTGCTGGTCTACGTGGTCACGACCTTCCTCGGGATCATACCGGGCACGGCGGTCTTCAGCCTGGCGGGTGCCGGCCTCGGCTCCATCCTGGATGCCGGCGGCACGCTCGATCTGGCCTCCATCCTGACGCCGCAGATCATCGCAGCGCTGCTCGGCCTAGCCGCGCTTTCGCTTGCGGCCATTCCGCTCAAGAACCGTTTCGCATCCCGCTGAAGGAGGCGCCGATGTCCATCCGCAATCAGACGGCCCGCCTCGATCCCCAAAAGTTCCAGAACGAGGCGCTGACCCTGAAGGGCGAACGCCGCGCGACGGTGGCGCTGACGGCACTCCGCACGCTGTGGTTCAACACGGGCACGCTCTGCAACATCACCTGCGCGAATTGCTACATCGAGAGCAGCCCGCGCAACGACGCGCTGGTCTACCTCTCCGCCAAGGAGGTCGGCACTTACCTCGACGAGGCCGCGACGCTGCCCCTGGAGGAAGTCGGCTTCACCGGCGGCGAGCCCTTCATGAACCCCGATCTTCTCCCGATGCTGGACGATGTGCTGCGCCGCGGCCTGCGCGCCCTGGTGCTGACCAATGCCATGCAGCCCATGCGCCGCTACGCCCAGCCGCTGCTGGCGCTGCGCGACCGCCATGGCGTGGATCGCCTGACGATCCGCGTCAGCCTCGACCACCATGACGCCGCGATCCACGACATCGAGCGCGGCGCCGGCAGCTTCGCCCGCACCCTGGAAGGCCTCGTCTGGCTGGCGCGCGAGGGCTTCCCGCTGCATGTCGCCGCCCGTGCCGGTTTCGGCGGCCAGGAGGAGGCCGCGATGCGGGTCGGGTTTGCCGGGCTCTTCGCCACGAACGGCATTCCAGTCGATGCCGCGGACCCCGTGGCCCTGATGCTCTTCCCGGAGATGGACGCGGATCGCGACGTCCCGGAGATCACCGAGTCCTGCTGGGGCATCCTGGAGAAGGGCCCGGACGATCTGATGTGCGCCTCCTCCCGCATGGTGGTGAAGCGCAAGGGCGCGGCCACGCCCGCGGTGCTCGCCTGCACGCTGCTCGCCTATGACGAGCGTTTCGAGCTCGGCGCCACGCTGGCCGAAGCCGCGCGCCCCGTCGCGCTGAACCATCCGCATTGCGCGACGTTCTGCGTGCTCGGCGGGGCCGTGTGTTCCAGATAGCCAAGGATATTCCCATGATCCCCCGCCGCTCCCTGCTTGCCGCCCCGCTGCTACTGCCCGCCATCGCCAGTGCGCAGTCCCGCACGCCGGTCCGGTTCGCCGTCGGCCCCTTCCAGCCCACTGCCGGCGATACCCGCCGCGCCTTCGAGCCCTTCTTCGCGCATCTCGCCGAGACCCTGGGCCGCCCCTACGAGCTCACTGTCACCACGGACTGGGCCGGCATCGCGGTGGCGCTCGGCAGCGGCCAGGTGGATGCCGCGTGGATGGGCCCCTGGGGCTACGTCCTCGCCAAGGATCGCGCCCGCGCCGAAGCGCTCGCCACGGTGCTCTACAACGGCCAGCCGACCTATCACGCCATCATCCTCGCCCGCACCGGCCTGACCATCGCGAACTTCCCGGAAGACGCGCGCGGCATGTCGATCTCCTTCGCCGATGCCGGCTCCACCAGCGGCTGGCTCATCCCACATCACTGGTTCTTCAAGCGCGGTATCGATGTCCGCACCTTCTTCCGCTACCGCGACGGCGCGAGCCACGCGGCCAACGTGATCTCCGTCACCTCCGGCCAGGTTGACCTCGCCACCGACTACGACCGCAACTTCGCCGCCATGGTCGCCTCCGGCCGGGTCCGTGCCGACCAGGCGCAGATCGTCTGGCGCAGCGAGCCCTTGCCGAACGACGCGCTGGCCGTGCGCCACGACCTCGACGCCGCTACGAAAGCCGCCATCTACACGGCCGTGCTGGCCATCACGCCCGAGGTCGCCGCGCGGATCATGCCCGCCAACTACACCGGCTGGGTCGCCGCCACGCCCGATACATACCGCTTCATCGAGACCGCCGGCCGCGACCTGAACCGGCTGCGTGCGTGAGCCTGAGGCGCCGCCTTTTCTGGGCGGCGTTCCTGGCGCTGGTGGCAGGCTCGGCCTGGGTGGTCGCGCCGGATCCGGCACGGCTGGCGGCCGGGCTGCCGCGGCTTTTCGGCTGGCTCTCGACTGCCTGGCCGCCTGATTTCTCCGGCCCCGGGGACCTCGCGCGCAGGGCGGGTGAGACAGTCGGTATCGCCACGCTGGGCACTCTGGCCGCCGCGCTCCTGGCCTTTCCGATGACCTTCCTGGCGACGCGGCAGATCGCGCCGTCGGCGGCGCTCTACCATCCCACGCGTGCCTTGCTGGACGGGCTGCGCGGCGTGGATGGCTTCGTCTTCGCGCTGCTCTTCGTCGCGGCCGTGGGCCTCGGTCCCTTCGCGGGCATGCTGGGCGTGGCGCTGCATTCGGCGGGCTCGGTCGCGAAGCTCTGGTCGGAGGGGATGGAGGCGGCCGATCCCCGCCCGGCCGAGGCCATCCTCGCCGTCGGCGGCTCGCGGCTGCATGTCGCGGTCTATGCGCTGATCCCGCAGACCATGCCGCAGAATCTCGGCGCGCTGCTCTACATCTGGGAGTTCAATATCCGCGCTTCCACCGTGCTCGGCCTCGTCGGCGCCGGGGGGTTGGGGCAGGAGCTGAAGAACGCCGTGGACCTGCTCGACTTCAATCGTGTCTTCGCCATCCTTATCATCATCGTCACGCTGACGCTTGCGGCCGACCGCATCAGCGCCGCCTTGCGACGGAGCCTCGCATGATCCCGGTCATCCCGCTGGACGCCCCGATGCTCGTCTTTGGCGGGCCGTATTCCAACCTCCAGGCGACCGAGGCCGTGCTGGCCGAGGCGGAGCGGCGGGGCATCCCGCCCGCGCGCATCCTCTGCACTGGCGACGTCGTCGCCTATGCCGCCGATGCCGCCGCCTGCTGCGACCGGATGATGGCCAGCGGCGTCACCGTGCTGATGGGCAATTGCGAGGAAAGCCTCGCCGCCGAGAGCGAGGATTGCGGCTGCGGCTTCGAGGAAGGCACCGCCTGCGACGTCCTCTCCCGCGCCTGGTACGCCCATGCCCTGCGGGAGGCGAAGCCGCACCACCGCGCCTGGATGGCCGGCCTGCCCCAGCGGATCGTGCTCACCCTCGCCGATGGCCGCCGCCTCGCGGTGCTGCATGGCGGCGCGGAGGAGACGAGTCGCTTCCTCTTCGCCTCCACGCCCGGGCCGGTGCTGGCGGACGAACTCGCCGCCACCGGCTGCGACGGCGTCCTGGCCGGTCACTGCGGCATTCCTTTCGCCCGTCGCATCGGCGAGCATGGGGTTTGGATCAATGCGGGCGCGATCGGCATGCCCGCGAATGACGGCACCCCCCGCGTGTGGTTCGCCGTGTTGACGCCCGGTCCCGGGGGATTGCGGATCGAGATCCTGCCGCTCGACTACGACCATGCATCCGCCGCGGCGGCGATGCGGGGCGTGGGCCTGCCGGAGGGCTATGCGGCCGGCCTGGAAACCGGGCTTTGGCCCTCCTGCGACGTGCTGCCGAGTCCGGAACTCGCGGCGCGCGGCAGGAGGCTGGAGCCGGTGGGGCTCCGCTGGTAATGCCCGAAGCTTCGGGCTACCGCGACGGGACCAGATTTCTGATATCACCGGCGGCGCGACACCTTGGACGGAATTACCTGCGCATGATGCACCGCACCCCAATCATCGCGCGCCGCGCGGCGTCAAGATGAAGCTTCCCCGCCGCGCTTTCGTCGTCGCCGCACCGCTGCTGGCGCCCGCCATCCTGTATGCGCAAACGCCATGGCCGAACCGTCCGCTGCGCCTGATCGTTCCCTTTCCGCCCGGCGGCGCCTCCGATCTGCTCGGCCGCCTGATGGCCGAGCGCCTGACCGGCAGCCTGGGCCAGCCCGTGGTGGTGGAAAATCGCGGCGGCGCCGGCGGCTTGATCGCGGCCGAATACGCCTCCCGCCTGCCCGGCGATGGCTACACGCTGCTTCTGGCCACGCAGGCCACGCAGGTCTTCAACAAGTATCTCTACAGCCGCCTTTCCTATGACCCCGACCGGGACTTCACCCCGCTCGGGACCGTCGCCTCCGTGGCCTATATCCTGGCGGTCAATCCGCAGGTCCCGGCAAGCAACGTGACCGAGCTCATCGCCTATGCCCGCGCCAATCCGGGCAAGGTGAATTACGGCTCCTCCGGCATGGGCAGCGGGATGCACCTGGCCACGCATATCTTCGCCGCGATCGCGGGGGGCGACATGGTGCACGTGCCCTATCGCGGCGCCGGCCCGGCGGTGACGGGCCTCGTCGCGGGGGAAATCCAGCTGATGGTGGACCTCGTGCCGAACAGCCTGGCCCTCGTGCGGTCGGGCCAGCTCAAGGCCTTCGCGGTCGGGCTGCCGCAGCGCACGCCGCTGATGCCGGATGTGCCGACCTTCGGCGAATTCGGCATCACCGATTTCGACATCCCCTCTTGGTTCATGCTGGTGGCTGCGGGGCGTGTGCCCGACGAAATCACCACACGCCTCGTCGCGGCCTGCGACGCCGCAGTGGGCGATTCCGTCTTCGCCGAGCGGCTGGCCACAGTTGTCGCGGAGCCGATGCGCACGCCGCGCGCGCAGATCCCGGCCTTCCTGGCCCGCGAAAACACGCGTTGGGAACAGATCGTGCGCAGTGCGAACGCGCGGTTGGACTGAGGATAGCGGGAGGGCCTACGCCCCCTCCCCCCGCCGGTAATATCGTCTGCAGCACCTGAATTCCGCCAGCCGATCGGCTCCCCGCGCGTTATGCATTTATGCAGCTGGAACCGATGATGGACTTGTTCGCGAATACGCCTCCGGACGCGCCGAAGAGTCTCGCCGAACTCAACCGGCTCATCGCCGCCTCCGAGCCGCTGGTGCCGGGGGCCACGCAAGCGGTGCTGGGCGAAGGGCCCGTTCATGCGCCGATCGCCTTCGTCGGTGAGCAGCCGGGCGACCAGGAGGACGTGCAGGGCCGCCCATTCGTCGGCCCCGCCGGCCAGCTCCTGCACCGGGCCATGGAAGAGGCCGGGATCGACGGCAGCAAGGCCTACGTCACCAATGCCGTGAAGCACTTCAAGTTCGAGTTGCGAGGCAAGCGCCGCATCCACCAGAAGCCCTCGGCAGGCGAGGTGAAGCATTATCGCTGGTGGCTCGACCTGGAGCTGGATTTCATCGGCCCCAAGCTGGTGGTGGCGCTGGGTGGCACGGCCGCGCTGGCGCTTGCGGGCAAGCCGGTCTCGGTGATGAAGGAGCGCGGCGAGACCGTGTTCGGCCACCGGCGCGGCTATATCACGATGCATCCCTCCTTCCTGCTGCGCATCCCCGACGAAGCGGGCAAGCGCGCGGCCTATGCGGATTTCCTCACGGACCTGCGGCGCATTCACGATCTGGCGGAGCAAGCGGCATGACATCGGAACCCAAGAAGGGCGACCACGTCCGCTGGGACACGTCGCAAGGCGAGACCAGCGGCAAGGTGGTCCGCAAACTCACGCGCGAGACCAGCATCAAGGGTCATGCGGCCAAGGCGACTCCCGCCTCGCCGCAGTATCTCGTGGAGAGCGACAAGACCGGCGCGGAGGCCGCGCACAAGCCCGAAGCACTGAAGAAAGACTGACCCGCATTCCGCCGGCCGGGCCCTTGCCCAGCCGGCGCTACACCGCGACACTCCGCCCCAACGAACGAACCCGGCGGAGGACTTCCCCATGCATCACCTGAAGCGACGCGCCCTTTTGGCGGCGCCCGCGCTCGCCCTGCTGCCGGCCACCGGCCGCGCCCAAGCCTGGCCCAACCGCACCATCACCATCATCGTTCCCAACCCGCCCGGCGGCGGCTCGGACTTCGCCGCGCGGCTCTTCGTCGAGGGGCTCTCGCATGCGCTCGGCCAGTCCGTGGTGATCGACAACCGCCCCGGCGCCAACGGCAACATCGGCATCCAGGCTGCGGTGCGCGCCGCCCCCGACGGCAATACGCTGCTGATGCAGTATTCGGGCTACCACGCCGGCAACCCCGCCATGATCCACAATTTGAGCTGGGATCCGATCCGCGACCTCACGCCAGTCGCGATGGCGACCATGGCCCCGCACGTGATCCTCGGGGCGCCCAATCTGCCGGCGAATACCCTGCAGGAATTCATCGCCTATGCCCGCGCCAATCCGGGCCGGGTGAATTTTGCTTCTGCCGGCAACGGCTCGATCCAGCACATCGCGGGTGAGGTCCTGGCGCGGACCATCGGCGCGGAGATGGTGCACGTCCCCTATCGCGGTGCGGCGCAGGCCTTGCAGGATGTCGCGGGCGGCCGCGTCGAGATCTTCATCACCACGCCCTCATCCGCGATCGCACTGGTGCAGGCGGGAACCGTGAAGGCGCTGGCGATGGCGAGCGCCCAGCGCAGCAGCGGCTTGCCCGACGTGCCCACCACCGCCGAGGCGGGCCTTCCCAGCTTCACCATGGATGCCTGGTTCGCCTTCTTCGCGCCGGCCGGGGTGCCGGCGCCGATCCTGGCGCGCCTCAACGCCGAACTCTGCAAGCTCGCGGAGAACCCGACGGTAAGGCGCCGGGCGGAGGAAGGCGGCGCGCGGACCGTGGCGATGACAATTCCCGAGCTGGACGCGCTGGCCCGCCATGAGATCGAGACGCTGGGTGCCGTCATCCGCGGGGCTAACATCGTCCTGGAATAGCGGCACAACCCAAGGCTGCATGCGGGGAAATGATTCTGTCGCGCATCGAATCTCCTCTAGCGTCCGGCGCCGGCGGCCGCCGGATTCAGGAGGCGACAGGGTGCCCATCCAAGAAGCGTTGGTCTGGCAGAAGTCGCAGATTCCGCGCCCTGCCGGCGTGCTGTTCGATCCCCCCTGCAAGACCAGGGCGCAGGATCTGACATCGTGGAATGCGCTGGTCCCGGCCATGAAGAACGAGATCGGCGCCGGGCGCTACATCATGGTTCTGGTGCAGACCCGCAACACCCGCAGCTGGGTCGTCAACGACATGCAGTACACCTACAAGGCGGATGAGGATTACGTCGTCGCGTCCTTCTCGCTGGCCGCGACGATGGGCACCTCCTATACGCCGGGGACCGTCGCCCATGCCTGAACCGCGTGCTCGACACCCAGTCGGGCCGCACGCGAGCCATCAACCCCGAGATCATCCAGATGTTCCAGTGCTCGGCGCAGGGCTGCAACCTGAGCACCGTCGGCCTGACCAAGCTGATCAACTTCCACTCGAAGACGGGAATCACCTCGTCGGAGGCCGTTTCCCTGGCGCAGAACTCGATCGTCAACGGTCAGAAATACGGCTGGCGCGGCGGCACTTTCCCCGGGATCTGGGTGGCCGCGACGCCCTCGGCGCCGGCCTTGTCCAGCCGTGCCCGCTCCGGCGCCTTCAGCGGCGCTCCGGGACCGGATCCCTTCGCGGGATTTTAGATCGCGATCAGGCCACCCGGGCTCCGCGCGAGACACGCGGCATCACCTCGGCGGCGAAGCGGCGCATATCCTGCTCGAAGGGCTGGAACTGCAGCATGAAGGTCTCGATGCCCGCCTCGTGGAAGGCGCTGAGCCGGTCGGCCACCTGCTGGTAGGTGCCAACGAGCCCCGCCGCCGTGCCGCCATTCGTGCCCACGCGCGGCGACTTCGCCATCGTCTGCTTCATCACCACGGCCGGATCGATGTGGATCGCCTGCCGGGCCAGGATAGGCTTGTCGAGCTCGGCCAGCGTGGCCAGCCGCTCATAGGCGGCTTGTGCCTCGGCCTCCGTCGCCCGGGCGATGACGAAGGCGGAGAGGCCGTAGCGCAGCGGCGCGTCCTTGCGGGGCCGGCGCGACGCATCGGCGATCAGCGCCTTCACATCCTCGATCGGCTGGCCGTTGATGAACCACACGTCGCCCTGCGCCGCGGCCAGCGCGCGCGCTGGTTCGGACTCGCCGCCGATGTAGATGCGCGGGCGCGAGCGGGTGGCCGCCTTGGGATGGATGATCGCGTCCTGCACCTGGAAGTGCTCGCCCGCATGGGTGACACGCTCACCGCGCATCAGTGGCTCGACCACAGAGAGCCATTCGTCGCCGAGGGTGTAGCGCGCGTCATGCTCGGGAAAGGGCAGGCCGGACTTGTCCATCTCGGCGCGGTTCCAGGCATTGACGAGGTTGATGGCGAAGCGGCCGCCGCTGATTTCCTCGATCTGTAACGCCATCTTCGCGAGCACGACCGGATTGTAGAGCAGCGGCTTGATGGCCGCGATGATCTCGATCTTGCTCGTCATCCCCGCGAGTGCCGCGGATGCCGTCCACGCCTCGAGCTGGCCGAGATCGGGGTTGTGCGGATTGAAGGTGTGCTGCGCGACCAGCGTGCTGTCGAAGCCCAGCGCCTCGGCCTCCAGCACCAGCTTGCTGTTGCGAGCCCAGGAGGCGTCGAAAGGCTCCTCCGGGTCCTGACGCGCGGCGCGGCTGCCATGGACCAGGGCCCAGATGCCGAAGCGTGGAGGTGAATTCATCATCATAACGACTCCTGGAGCGTTTGCGCGCGGCGCATTCGGCGCAGGGAAACATCGATTTAGGAATGGGCAAATCCCCCGCGGCCAGGCACCAGGTGAAAGGCCGGGAACTCGGGCGCGCCATCCTTACTTCGGCGGCCAGGTGATGGCGGATGCGGCACCGTGCAGGTGTCCGGTTTTGAACTTCTGACACCGCCACGCGCCCCGTGCCGGCGCGCAACCTCATGGCTGTGAGGCTGTTTCAATTCCGACGCATGCACATTCCGTGCAGGGCAGTCAGAGGGGAAACCACATGGCGAAACATGGCAAAACCTATACGACATTGATGAGCTTGAGCCTGGGCGTCGCGGTATCGCTTGCTCCGAATTTGGGGTGGGCTCAGAGCGTCGGAACGCCGCCAGCCGCCTCCGGCGGTCCGACGGCAGCCGTGCCGCCGCCGGCCATGCAGGCGCCGACCGGAACAGCGCGGTCGGGTACCACGCCAGCGACGCCAAGCACGCAACCTGGTGCCGGCTCCGGACTGTCGGGCTCGGCGTCCGGCGTGGCCCGGCCGAGTGCCGGAGCTGGCTCGCGGAGTTCAACGGGTTCCGGCGGATCGTTGGGTTCCGGCAGTTCGGGAATGGGCAGCGGTGCGGGTGGGCGGTAACTGTCGCTGTCCGGCGGGCTGGTTAGTGGCGCACGACGTGCGCCAGGCCTGACCGCAACGGCGGCGACGGCGAAATAATCAGCCCGAAAACAAAAAGGGCGGCCCCACCGGGACCGCCCTTTCCGTCAGCAACCTCAAAGTACGAGGAGTTAGCCAGCCTTGAGGTTCACAGCGGAGGTCTTGCCCCGCTCTTCCGTCAAGTCGAACGAAATCTGCTGACCGTCGTTGAGACCCTGAAGGCCAGCAGCCTGAACGGCAGTGATGTGAACGAACACATCGGAGCCGCCACCCGCGGGGGTGATGAAGCCGAAGCCCTTAGTCGAATTGAACCACTTAACGGTGCCTGAAGCCATCCGCTTAATCTCCTGATCAAATGCGCGAGAAATTCGGCGCAAACCGCCAACTCAAGCCGGACGAATGGGACTTACCAGTTGGTCTTTTTGGAGAGCTTCTGGGATCGGAACGGCTAGACGAAGGCGCAGCAATACGCGCAGATCAACGGGCGCTTGTCAAATGCCGATCGAAGCGATCCGCTAAAAATCGTCGCAGGGGGGCGATGATCGGTCAGGCCCCGGGAATGCCGGCTTTTCCGACATAGCGCTGAAGAGTCGCATCGGCGGCGACGTGCGGATACGCCTTTGCTCCCTTGGGCCATGTCCTCGCGAAGGCGACCACTTCCGCATGGTCCATCTTGCGGATCGTCCTGACGAGGACGCTCGCCGCCTTGGCGGGACGCAGACGATCCCTGCGGAGGAGGTGGTTATGCCATTCCTGGGCTCGCAATGGACACCAGTCGACAAGCGACTCCTGCAGGGCGCGACGCACCTCGACAGGCAGCTCCTCGAAAGCGCGATAGGGGTCGCCCTTCAGCGGGCTGAAAGGTCGGGTCGCCATATTGTTGTCCATTCACGCTTCCTACCTGACAGACAGCATCCCGCGAAGTGCTCGGGTCTCGGCATCGGAATGGCGACGGCCCGGCGGAAGATGTGCCAACGATCCCACCACGCGCAACGCGGATCCTACGAGCTATGGCATCCCGGCACCGGCTAGCTGCCCGGAGCGTGACTGCCGCAGGCGGATCGCCCGGAGGCGCGAGATCATGAAATCGTCGGCGCATAACGGTCTCGAGAGCAGTGCTTGACCGTATTGAGCAGCGTCACGGCTAGGGAATGGCGTGGCGGACCCGAATGGATTCGAACCATCGACCTCTGCCTTCGGAGGCCAGATTGAGTGATTTTCGCGTCATTGCGCGGCCTAGATAGCCTCCTACAAAGCCATGAATGACCTGAAAAACTCCTATGATCCCTCTTGCCGGGCTATGATAAGATTTGAAGGCTCCCGCGCGATATGCGCGCGATACGAATTCTGCTGGCAAGGGCACACAGGTGGCTGAAAAGAAACGTTTTGGATTGCGGGACATCCGGGCGCTTGCACCGGCTTCAATCATCTATGACTCTGATGTTCTAGGCTTCGCTGCTCAGCGGCAAAAAGACGCCGTGTCCTATGTGCTGCGGTATCGAACGGCAGACGGGCGGCAGCGCTGGTTCACCATTGGCCGCCATGGCTCCCCTTGGACACCCGATCAGGCACGCGAGGAGGCTAAGCGAATTTTGGGGGATGTAGCGAAGGGCCTGGACCCATCCGGCCTAAAGCAGGCTCGCCGCGACGCTACCTGCGTTGCCGATCTTTGCGACGCCTACGTGAAGGCCATTGAGGAAGGCCGCCTGCTGACACGGTCCGGTCGAGCGAAAAAGCCCAATACTCTCACCATCGATAAGGGCCGGATCAACGCTCACATTAAGCCTTTGCTCGGCACCCTCCCGGTCGCCGCCCTGACTCGGCAGGACGTGCAGAGCTTCATGCACGCCGTGGCCGAGGGGAAAACAGCTAAAAGCGCAAAAACCACCAAACGCCGGGGACTCGCGAACGTGCGCGGCGGCAAAGGCACAGCGACGAAGGCCCTCAGCCTCCTTAGCGCCATCATGACCTACGCCATCGACCGCGGCCTCCGGACTGACAATCCAGCGACTGGCGTCCGGAAATTCGCCGAGGGCAGACGCGAACGCCGGTTGAGCGATACCGAATATGCGGCGCTTGGAAAGGCTCTTCGAGAGCAGGCTCGCGCGAAGAATATCTGGCCTCCAGCCATAGCCGCGATCCGCTTGCTCACCCTAACGGGCTGGCGGCGCGGCGAAGCGCTGAACCTTACGCCTGCCGATGTGGAATTGGCGAAGCGTACAGCCATCCTTCCAGAAACAAAGACGGGCAAGAGCATGCGGCCCCTGTCGCGTGCGGCATGCGATGTGCTGCGCGAGGTGCCAACGATTGCGGGGAACAAGTTCATGTTTCCACCATCGCGTGGCGAGGGGAATATGCAGGGCTTCCGCTCCTACTGGCTCCGCATTGCGAAGCTGGCCGAGCTACCGGCGGAGGTGACTCCGCACACGCTACGGCATTCCTTTGCCTCATTGGCCGCAGATCTCGGGTATAGCGAGCCGACTATCGGCGCGCTGATCGGCCACAAGGGCCAGACGATCACCTCGCGATACATTCATTCCGCCGATGCCCTCCTGCTCGCGGCAGCCGATGCGGTGGCCAAGCGCACAGCTGAATTAATGGGCGATGAGCCGTCTGGCGCGGCTGTTGCCCCGTGAGGAAGCTCAGCTGATGGATAGGCCCGTGGAAGCTGATCTAGGTAAGCCTCTCCAGGAACGAATCGTGGCCGTTTTGGAAAAGCATTATCCCCTCACGAAAGATGGGGCTGAGGGTCTTCCTGATAATTGGCTGAGCAGTGCAGCCGACGAACTGGCTTCCCTCTCCATTTCATCGTGGAACGTTTACAATGTCTTGCGGGAGACAGACCCGGAGGAGCTCAAGCTGCTTAGGGGTCTCGATACTACCGCGCGAAAACTTCATGACCAAGTCAAAGCCGTCCGCGACAACATCCGGAAGAAAACGGCCATCGGAAGAGCGTCTCGTTTATCTTTGCTTCTGGCAGTCACTCGAATCATCCACGCCCCGCAGGACGACGTGGTTGAAGCGCTGTCCGACATAATGGACCTCCTAAATCGTATCGAGGCATTGCCGTCCGCGCTCCCGAAGAAGCCCCGAGCTCGTCCACAGCACCTTCGGGCCAATGCAATTGCAGTAGGGGCGGCAGCCTTCGTGGTAATTTCGACAGGGAAGCCTCCCGGCAAAACAGTCGACGGCCCATTCGTGCGACTCGTCGAGGCCCTTTTCACAATCCTGGAAGCGAAGGTTAGCGCGAAGGAGAGGGCTATGTGGGCGATCGGACGTCTAAGGGCACTCGGCATAACGGACGGCGGATAAATGGCTTGATTTTGCTGATTTATTCCACCTGACGAGGAAACTCCAGATCGGCTTTGATCCTCCCTGCGGCACTTTTAGCCGCCTTTGGAGGATTTCATGCAGAAGCTGATCGCTGATGACGTGGTTGCGGCCATCGCCCCCGCGATGAGGGAAAGGCACTTCCTGTCACCGCAAGATGCTGCGCATTTCCTGACCAAGATGGGTCTCAAAACAACGAGGACGACGCTTGACACCTGGGTCTCGCGCGGCGGTGGCCCGCTGTTCGTGAAATGGGGATACCGACGGATTTACGAAGAGGGGGATCTCCTCGCGTGGGCTGAGGCCCGATGCGGCACGCCACGATCGTCGTCGTCATCGCAGGCGGCCCGAACCGCATCGGGTTGCTCACGATCGTAGTCCGACTTCACAAAGGTTTTCCACATAATCAAAACGAGAAGCGTTATTGCGCGCGCTGAGAAGCACGCGGTCCGATTGGCGCGGCAGGGGTACCCCGTCTTCCCTTGCCAGCCGAACAAGGCGCCATTCCCCAGGACAAGCGGATTCAAGGATGCTGTGACCGATGAAGCTGAGGTTTGCCGTCTATGGCGGCAGCATCCGGCGCCGCTTATTGGGGTTGCGACCGGGGCCGTCTCTGGCATCGATGTGCTCGACGTCGATGTAAAGCACGGAGGCATCGATTGGCTCGACAAGCACATCAACGAGCTGCCGCCGACACGTACACAAGAGACACGCTCGGGCGGTTACCATCTCCTCTTCAAACATCAATCTGGGTAGAGGAACAGCGCAGGCAAAATCGCGCCGGGCGTGGATGTGCGCGCCAACGGCGGCTACATAATCTGGTGGCCTGCTACTGGCCTGCCCGTGTGGCGTTCCGATGCTTTGGCACGATGGCCGGAATGGCTGGTCCCGTCGAAGCGCCAAATACGAGACGGCAACGGCGCCGGCTCGAGCATTTGGCGCGTCCTCGGCAATCGTACCATAGAGCGCATTCTCGACGAAGCCGCGACCGCAACAGAGGGCACCCGCAATAGCACGCTGTTCAAGGCTGCTTGCCGACTTGGCGATCAGGTGTGCGCGGGCTTCATGTCCGAAGGCGAGGCCACAGCCCGCTTAGTTCAGGCCGGGGTGCGTGCTGGGCTGGGCGAACGTGAGGCAGCGAGCGTAGCGAGATCAGGGTTGCGCCATGTCCGTTGATCTACCGCGCAGGAGGCCCCCCCCCTTTATCCCCCGCAATCCAGACATGCCTTGCATCAGCTTTTCGGCGCCCCATTTCTCTTCTCCGATTTCTAATTCCTCCTCCGTAAGGGATAAGAAAATAAGGGGGGATAATCCCTCCCCGGCGGGGCGCTCACATGATTGAGCCCGCACCGCTTCCCGGTCTCAAGGTTGTTGCTTCCCGCCCTGCAGAAACGGCCGCGGCCGCGTGCAAATTCCTCGCCCGTCTCCCGTTCTTTTCGATGGGAGGTGTGTTGAAGGAGTTAGTCATCGGCCCCGATGGGACGCCCGAGCTCATCACGCTAACCGACATAGCCATCATGCGGCGCGTGGAGGAGTGTGCACCTCGGATTTATCGCACCACGGGTACAGGTGAGATCATCGACGCGGCTTTCCCAAGAACTGCAGCAGCCATGGTGCTCGATATGGGACGCGAAGAGTTTCCAGCGCTTAGCGGCTTCTGCTCAGTCCCGTGCCTCACGCAGAAAGGGAACATACGCCACACGGAAGCCTTCGACCCTAAGACCACCCTTTATCACCACGATGTACCGGACGTCGTGGTGCCCAGCCGCCCGACCGAGGCCGATGCCTGCAAAGCTCTCGCGGAGTTGCGCCTTCTGCTCCGGACCTTTCCATTCGCGGATGCCGCGCGCGACGAGAAGGGTTGGGTAAACCAGGATGAACGCCCTGGCGCAGATGAAGCTGCCGCACTGGTAGCCATACTGTCCGCGGTTTGTCGCCCCTTCATAGACCTCGCGCCAGGTCTCCTAATCACAGCGCCACCCTTGAGCGGCAGCGGCGCAGGCAAGGGCCTTCTTGTGCGCACCATCACGGCCATCGCAAACGGCGCCCCACCCCGAATATTAAACGTCGGTCAGCGTCCGACTGAATTGGAAAGCCGCCTCGGCGCCGCACTCATGAAGGCCAGTCCGGCAGTGTTACTGGACGATGTAAACGGGCGCGTCCCGCCCTCCGATCTCCTCTCCTCAATTCTCACAGAGCCGCAAGTTGAGTTTCGCGAGCTCGGCGTGTCGCGCTTGGTGAAATTGCACACGCGGACCTCGCTCTACGTTAATGGAAACGGCACTCAGCTCCAGGAAGACACCCTTCGCCGCTTCATCATCTGCAAGCTGGACCCAAAGGTGGAGGACGCTGATGCCAGGTCCTTCCCCTATGACCCGGTCCAGATGGCTATGGGGGATCGAAGCAAATACCTTTCAGCCGCCATCACTATCTGGCGGCGAAACTTGCAAAATCAGAGCCCCACCGGCAAATCTTTCGGGTCGTTCGAGCAATGGGCTCGTTGGTGCCGCGATGCTAGCACGGCACCAAGATGGTCCGGCTCCGCGAACTTCACGCCGATGTGGCCTTGCGGGTTAACCCGAGCGATCACCCCACATCGCAAAGTCTCCGGCGCGCCGTCGAAAAGCGATTGGGCACCAACATCGGCGGCATGACGTTAGTTCGAGAGCGCCGCTCCGACGCTGACCTATATCGGATAGTGCTCAGCGACCGCTCCGAAAGCACGCCGGCCGTACAAGAAAGCAAAGGGCGGTTCGAGCTCGAACCCACGGTGCTGCCCCGGAAAAAGATGCCGTACCTGTACAAAACGGGCCCCGAACAAGAGCAAAACATCCGCCGACGCGCGCAAGGCCGCAGCCGCAGCTACTCACACCTTCGCGAGGACGCAGAATGACGCGCATCCCTCTCACAATCATCCCCCCGACGCCGCTTGCGACAACAGGGCGGAAGCAAGTCTGTCGTTGGAAGCCAGGCCGGTCGGGCAACCCAGCAGGCCGCGCGCAGGGCTCGCGTCATCGCGCCCATGTCGCACTCGATGCCATCGGCCAGGATGCAGCCGAGGACATCCTTCACGCCGTGATTCGCGAGGCCAAGGCCGGCGACATGCGTGCCGCCGAAATCATTCTCGCCCGTATCTGGCCGGCGCCACGGGGCCGCCACGTTCGACTCACCTTGCCGGAGATTAATAGCGCCGCCGATCTCACCCGGGCCCTCACTACGATAATCACCGCCACATCCTCGGGCGAGATCACCCCGGACGAAGCTAATATCATCGCATCCGTCCTGGAGACGACCCGCCGCGCCATGGAACTCGGCAATATCGAGGAGCGACTGAACGCATTGGAAAACAAGTGATGAAGAGATTCAAGCAGCGTGTACTGAGGCTGGAAGCGAGGTACGGCCCTCAACAACCGCCGGTGCAGGTAATTTTGAAGAGCGAAGGCGAAAGCGACGAGGCGGCTGTAATCCGCGTCCTCGGATTGGGCCGAGCGCAGGCTTATTTCGCCACGCCACGGCCGCTTAACGGCCCGCGTGACATCTTCCTCACGCCCGTCCGTGCTGAGCCTCGAGAGGATGACGAATGAGCGCCGCCCGCCCCAGAGCCAGGTGCTGCGATATGGGGACAGGCCAGACCAACCATTTGGCGATGGGCTTTGGCCTCTACGAGAACTCGTAGGTGCCGGTGCAGATCGATGCCGGGGCGATGGTGAAGTAGGGGCGTCGTATCAGATCATTCTGATCGAAATTCATGAAGGGGATTCCCCGACGCGGCGGGTTTCTGATTCATAGTGGCGAGCATGGTTAAATGACGGGCGAAGCCGCGCTGCACCCCTTCCAAGGGATGCCAAAAGCCGGGGTTCCTAGAAGCCAGAAATGGGCTTCGGAGGCTGGACGCTAGGGGAGCTGCGGCAGGGGCAAAAAAGCCGCCAGCGGGCTTCCCTGGAAGGGCCTATACAGCGTCGCCTTTCACGAGACTCGGAGAGAAAAAGCATACCCCCATATCCTACCGTCTTAACTATGCCCTGTAATGCACCGCTCAATGACAACGTGGCTGAAACGGAAATCGCAATGCGCCAAGTGTTGCTGTTAGCTGCTTTGATGATAGGCGGCGAATGGCCAGCAAAAGCAAATACGCAGAGCCCCAGAGCAATTGGCCCAAGCTTCGACTGCCAACGAGCACCGGAAGCCCTCTCCCGTATCATCTGCGGAGACGCAGGATTGCGGCGTCGCGACCTTGAGCTGGCGCATGCCTAAACCCTAGAGCCGCTATCTCCATCACACTAGCTCCCGTCCCAGGTTGTTCCTCCGCCCATTGCCGAGTGTTTGAGGGCCGTGCCATCCCTAAAACTGCAGCCCTGGACGGTATCGACGGTCTGATAACTGGAGAAATTAATAATTCATATCGGCCACAGTTACGGCTTGAAAAATATTCGTTACTCGAAGAAACTGCGCCAAATTCGTGCAAGGGATAGCCGATCGAGATGGCGCAATGAAGCATCTTGTCTTGACGCCCTGCAGTCGGCGGAAAAGGGCGAACATCGAGCCAGGGCTCCGGGCGTCGGCCTTGAAGCCCGACCGCCTATCGCAGGTTGCGGAAGCCTGGGCGTCACGCCTTCGTCGTTCAGGCAGCAAGGTCGTTGCCGAGGAACTGTACGCAGGACGCGGCCTTGTCGAAGCTCGACGGGCCGCCGAAGCCGTCGGCGGCGAACTCCGCATCGTCTCGGCAGGTCTCGGACTGGTCAACTGCCGGGAAGCAGTTCCCGCGTACAGCCTCACTGTCGCTGGGGGGGATCCGGATTCGATCGCCGCCAAGGTCCATGGCGCGTTTTCAGCTGAGCTTTGGTGGCAGGCCCTGCATGTCGCGCTGGGCATGCCTCAAGGACCGCTCCGGGACCTCATTCAAGGACGCGACGGCCTAATCATCCTGGCGCTGCCCGGCACGTACCTGGAGCTCATCGCCGGCGAACTAGCCGGCCTCACATCCGACCTCCTAGCCCGCGTTCGGTTGGTAGGCCCACCACGGGAGATGGTTCGCCGCGAACTGGCGTCTATCTGGATGCCCTACGATGCACGCTTTGATGGTGAGGGTGGGCCGAATCCAGGAACGAGAGGCGATTTTGCGCAGCGGGCAGCTAGACATTTTGCCGAGACTGTCGTCCGCGCCGCGCCAGACGCAGATTCGGCCAGCCACGCCGAAATCGTGGCTCAGCATCTTCGACCTCTTGCTCTGCGTGCGCCCATTCGACGAGAGGCAGGCACAGACACCGAACTCATCGACGTCATACGCGAACTCTTGCCGAAGGCCGGAGGGCGATCTGGCGAAACGCTAAGGCTCCTGCGGCGGCATGCCGGGCGGGCCTGCGAGCAAGGTCGGTTCCGCAGATTGTTTGCCGCTGCCACTGCGGGTCGCCTGGTGCAATGACGCGCAAGCCAAAACTTAACCCTATCGTTGTCCGCGCGGTGCGGGCGCGGCAGGGCAATAACGTCGAGGTATTTGCGTTCTTTCTGCCTGGACGGGCCGTCCTCGATGTTGCCGACATTGCAAGGGTGCACCGCGACGATGACGGCGGGAATCTCCAAGGGTTTCAGCGACCCGAGATTAGATCGCACGTAAAGCAGATCGCGGACTTCCTTGACCATGGCCCGGTGCTCTTTCCGAACGCGATCATCCTGGCCCTCTCGCCGGAGATCGAATTCCGTGCTTCCCGCGGGCCTGCACCTGAGGGACTGATCGAGGTCTCCCAGGCTGGCACCCTGACGATCCCCGTTCACCCGGAAGGAAAGCGGGCGGCATGGATCGTGGACGGTCAGCAGCGCTCACTCGCTCTCGCGCGCACGAAGAACCACGACATCGTTGTTCCGGTTGTCGGCTTCATCTCGGCGGACATCGACACACATCGGGAGCAGTTCATACTCGTGAATAAGGCAAAGCCGCTTCCGGCTCGCCTGATCAATGAGCTCTTGCCAGAGACTTCCGCGTTCCTGCCCCGGGATCTCTCGATGCGCAGGATTCCCAGCGAACTAGTTAACTGGCTGACCCGCCGTCCAGGGTCTCCGTTTCGTGGCCTGGTGCGCCGCATTTCCGACAGCGACGACGCAAAGGGCGTAGTTATCGACACCGCTCTGATTTCTGTCATCAAGGGCAGTCTGAGTTCGCCCCTTGGCGCGCTTTCGCCGCACAAAGGGGGCGGCGGTAGCCCGCCAGACCTTGAAGCGATGTATCAGCAGTTGGTCGTCTTCTGGGCAGCAGCCAAGGACGCTTTCCCGGAGGCGTGGGGCCTCCCACCCACCCGAAGTCGCCTTATGCATTCTGCCGGCATTCAGGCGATGGGCTTCCTTATGGACAGACTCGTCGCACGCACGCAGGGCGGCGGCGACCAGTCGAAGGCGCTGCTCGCCGCGCTTCGCGCGATCCGTTCCCGCTGCGCCTGGACGGAAGGAAGTTGGGACGGCCTTGGACTCGCATGGGATGAGGTGCAGAGCGTGCCCCGCCACATCCGAGGGCTCGCAGACAACCTCATTAGGCTCGACTATGAAGCCAGCAGAGGCACGGCGAAATGAAGTTCATTTACGCCGACAGTTTGGACTATATCGACCCGCTATACGATTTTGTTGCAGATCGGAGTTCAGCGACGCGGCGTCCCTATTGGGACGACCTTTATGCGCACGAGTTTCTGAACCCGCCTCCCTATCACGGAGTACTCGTCTCGCGAGCGATCGTGGGCGACGGTCCCGTTGGGGGCGGAAAGTACACTGCTGCGCGGGCACAGCGGTTTCGCCGTGAAGGCGCTCGGGCTTTCCTTCGACTTGATGCACCAAGCTTCGCCGCGATGCCGCTGTTCGGGGATTGCGGCGCATTCGCCTATCACAACGCTGAGGTGCCGCCTTACTCGCCCGAGGACATGCTCGCGTTTTACGAGGACGCTGGTTTCACGCACGGTTGCTCCGTCGACCACATCATCTTTGAGTTCGACGAGTCACATCTGGTCGGACTAGCCGGCGGTAGCGACGAGGCGCGGCGGCGGTTCGGCATTACTCAGGAAAATGCAGAGAAATTCCTGCAGGCGGCGCGACCGCTCGCGAACCGCTTCACCCCGCTTGGTGTGATCCAGGGTTGGTCCCCGGGCAGCATGGCAGAAGCTGCGCGGAGACTCTGTGCTATGGGGTACCGCTACCTCGCTGTCGGAGGGACCGCCCCGCTCAAGACACCGCAGATTAAGGCTTGCCTGCGCGCTATTCGTGACGCCATCCCTCCAGACGTCTGCCTACACGTGTTGGGCTTTGCCAAGGCCGACGACATTGCAGATTTCCGGCCCTTTGACATCACGACTTTCGACACCACATCGCCGCTGCTAAGAGCCTTCAAGGATGCCAAGAGCAACTATTATGTTCGCCGCCCCGATGGTCGCATGGATTACTACACAGCCATCCGCATTCCACAGGCAATCGAAAATCCGAAGCTCCAGCGCCTGGCGAAGCGAGGGGAGCGCCGCCAAGAGGATCTGCTCCGTCTTGAGAGGCGGGCACTCGGCGCGCTTCGCGCCTACGACCGCGACGAGGTCGGGTTGGAGGAAACGCTCGACGCGGTGATGGACTACGACACTCCCGCATTGCTTGAGGATCCCGGCGGCATCGTCTCCCCTAAGAACGTAGCAGACCTTCGATTGCGCTATGCCCGCACGCTGCGCGACCGGCCCTGGAAAGAGTGCGGTTGCATCGTCTGCCAGCAGGCCTCGATCGAGGTCGTGATCTTCCGCGCGAGCAATCGCAACAAGCGTCGTGGCATGCACAACCTTGCCGTTTTTAAATCACTCGTCGACGACCTCGAAAAACTGGAGACGGCCCCCACCGATGACCAAGCTGACCTTTTCGGCCGTAAAGGCACGCCAGAGCCCGCAGAGCACCGTGCTGTCATTTGCGGCTAGCGCTTCGGAGGTCCTCAGCTTCGCAGCCATCGAGCGCGTGGCCCGGGACGCTGAGGGGCATCTCAGCGGTTTCCAGCGCCCGCAGATTGCGGCGCATATCCGAGAGATCCGGGACTATCTGGAAACTCCTGAGGCTGTTCTGCCGAATCCTATCGTCGTCGCCTTCACCACAGGCGTAGAGATCGAGGACGGCCCCGGGGGCACGTTCCGCGTTTCGATCGATATCTCAGATGGCCCGTGCGGACTGATCGTGGACGGCCAGCAGCGCATCACGGCGTTGTCCGGTCTTGAAGGAAAGGACTTTCAGGTCTTTGTCTCGGCTTTGATGTGCCGCGACGAGGGGGAATTGCGACGCCAGTTCGTGCTGATCAATAACACCCGTCCACTGCCGAAAACTCTGATCTATGAACTGCTCCCGACGGTACAGGGCGGGCTTCCACGGCGCTTGTCTGAACGATCCATTGCGGCTGACCTTACGGCACGCATGAACCGCCTCAAGCCGATGGAAGGCCTGATAAAGCAGCACACGAGTCCAACAGGTATCATCAGCGATATCGCCATCCAGAAGTTCTTCCTCAATTCTCTGGGCGACGGAGCCATGCGCTTGCTGATTTCCAAGGAGAACGGCGTAGACCTCTGCCTTGGCCTGGCCCAAGAATTTTTCACGGCAGTCGCCTACGTGTTTCGGGACGCATGGGAGGGCAAGACCCCCAAAACGTCGCGACTTGTGCACGGTGCCGGCATCATCTCCATGGGCTACGTGATGGATTTGTTGCACCGCTCCGATGGGGCGCGGTCTTACGAGGATTTCGCCACTGGAATGAATTGCTTGGAGGACAAGGTGAGGTGGACAGCGGGCGAGTGGGACTTTGGTGGCGGCGACCGTCGGCACTGGAAGGCGATCCAGAACACCGGTGGAGATATCGCGACACTCACCGCCTTTCTGACGCGCGTTGTTGGGAATGCTTCGAAGGCGCGAAAGGCGGCCGTTGGCGCTGAACCGCCTCTTCTAAAGCTGGCGCGAGCCTAAGCGTGAAAATGGAAGGAGGGTCGACGTGAGTGGATCGAACGGTGCTCTCGTGTTGTTCAGTGGTGGCCAGGACAGCGCTACTTGCCTCGCGTGGGCACTTGACCGCTTCGAGCGGGTTGAAACCCTCGGCTTTGACTATGGGCAGCGCCACAGAGTGGAACTCGACTGTCGGACAGGACTCCGAGCAGGGCTTTCCGCCGACTTCCCCGCTTGGTCGGGCCGCCTCGGCGAAGACCATACCCTCAGGCTCGATGCGCTGGCCGAGGTATCGGACACGGCGCTCACCCGCGATGTCGAGATAAGGATGCGGGAGGACATGCTGCCGAATACCTTTGTCCCTGGCCGCAACCTTTTGTTCCTGGCTTTTGGCGCGGCGCTAGCGTACCGCAGGGGCCTTCGGCACATCGTCGGCGGAATGTGCGAGACCGACTTCTCCGGGTATCCGGACTGCCGTGACGATACGATTAAGGCGCTGCAGGTCGCTTTAAATCTCGGTATGGAGCGCAGGTTTGTTCTGCACACGCCGCTGATGTGGATCGACAAGGCGGCGACCTGGAAACTCGCAGCAGATCTGGGTGGTGCTGCATTGGTCGATCGGATCCGTGAGGAAACCCATACCTGCTATCTCGGTGACCGCACGCACCGCCACGAGTGGGGGTACGGTTGCGGGGAATGCCCCGCGTGCGAACTGCGGCTAAAGGGATGGAACGAGTTCGTGGCAAACGAACGCCAGTCCCAGGCCACGGAGGCGGCGGATGTTTAGCCTCGTCTTCAGTCGTCGCTACGCGATGGCACACCGATTGATCGCGGGCTTGTCGGAGAAGTGCGCGATCCCGCACGGCCACAATGAGATTGTCACGGTGACACTGCGGGCAGTCTCTCCCACACATCTCGACGGCGCCGCGAACATGGTGGTGCCTTTCGAGCGCGCGAAGGGCACGTGGCATAGATGGATCGACGAGCACGTCGATCACTCGCTCCACCTCTCCACCGACGATCCGCTGCTCGATTGGTTCGCAGAGCGGGAGCCGCATCGACTTGCGCGCATTCTTGTGACGCCGGGCGATCCAACAACAGAGGTGCTGGCCGCGTGCATGATGGCGAAGCTCAATGCTTTCCTCGCGGCCGACGGTGGACACTTGGTCTGTGCTTCAATTCGAGTGGATGAGACACCAACCAACACTGTGACGTTCGAAGGTCAGCCCGAGGCCGTTCTTCCCAGGCCTCTCCTTGAGCGACCCTGGTGGACGCGCGCCGACATGAGCATCAGCGATCTCGACGCCCCGTCCCCTGCGCCAGCCAGCCTCCAGGGAGCCGCGGCACGATGAGCTATGCGGTCAAGGAGATTTTCTACACGCTGCAGGGAGAGGGTGCGCATGCAGGAAGGCCAGCAGTTTTCTGTCGCTTTTCAGGTTGCAATCTGTGGTCGGGCCGCGAAGAGGACAGATCCGACGCAATTTGCAAGTTCTGCGACACTGAATTTGTAGGAACCGACGGGACGATGGGGGGCCGCTACCAAGACGCTCGCGCGCTCGCGGGCGCTGTGGCCGCGACATGGCCAGGCGGGGGCACCCCGTTCGTGGTTTGCACAGGCGGCGAACCGTTGCTCCAACTGGACGATGCCTTGATCGCCGCGTTCCACGAACTGGGCTTTGAGATTGCAGTTGAGACGAATGGGACAATCGCACCTGCGCCGGCTGAGATCGATTGGGTATGCGTGAGCCCAAAGGCTGGTGCGCCGCTGCGACTGTTGACAGGCGATGAGTTAAAGGTCGTCGTGCCTCAGTCTGGCATGGACTTGGAGGCGCTTGAACAACTCCGGTTTAGGCGCTTTTCGCTTCAACCTATGGACGGTCCCGCGGCCGCTGCCAACACCCAGGTCGCACTTGATCTGTGTCTTCAGCGGCCAAAGTGGCAACTCAGTCTTCAGACTCACAAGATGCTCGGGATCCGTTGACCAACAGCCCGCATAAACCCTGTAACAAAATTATCTATTTTGGCAAACTGCGATTACCTTCACATCTGGCTCCTATTTCATCAGGCCGAAGAGATTAATACTGCGCCTGTACCCGCATGTAGCAAATTTTTAGGCGAAGGCGCCAGTATCGAATTCAGTCGGAGAGCAAATATACAAACGAATCATGTCGCCATACCCAGCAACACTGGGTCGGACATCAATCCAATGAATTCGCCCGCTCTCACTCTCTGCTTCGTCGATGATTATCATGGCTCGGGCCGAGCTGAAGTTTTTCTAAAACCAGGCTGAGTAGTCCTTACGATCGCCCCCCCCTTCCTCGCCCTCGCCCTCGCCCTCGCCCTCGCCGGTAATTTCCTTCTTGAGTCGCACACCATGCAGGTTGGTATAAATACCTTCGAAGGGCATTGGAGGCGATTCGAGCTTGGCGGTAGCGCGAGGTCAGACTGGTCAAAATGGCGAGCCAGACGATGCTTCGAACTGGGTCGAACGTTCGATCGAACGGTGCATGCGTGCGTTAGCGGCCGCATTCTCCAGCGCGGATCGAATGGCCCTTCTGCGGTCGATGATTCGCCTGCGGGGCGGACGCATTGACCTCGCTGACTTAAATCTAACTCTGACCCGCGACGACTACGACTTGCTCGGGCGTTTCGGCTTGGCTCGGACAAACTCGGACCAATCGCTGCGTCTTTTCGAGGAGGAAGATATCGATGGGCTCGACGGGTTAGGTGCCGCATTGCGGTTCGAACCAGCCCCTCGGCAAGCCTATGAATCTGCGTCCCCGGACGGAGTGCTTCTTCGGCTAACCGATCACGCACGATATCGGACGGTCACGCAAAAGGCCGCGACACGAGCGCTCCTGACTCAACCGCCCGGTTCGGGTCTCATGGTCAGCATGCCGACCGGTTCTGGTAAGAGCCTGCTTTTTCAGATCTCGGCTAACTTCGAACGAGAGGTGCAGCCTGGGGCGTGTGCGATCGTCATCACCCCAACGGTCGCGCTGGCGCTTGATCACGAGCGGGCGCTTTCCGGAATGCGAGGTCTTGAGTCTAGCAAAGCGCTGACAGGCGACACGCCACCCGCGGAGTCCGAGGCGGTCATCAATGGGTTCCGGCGCGGCGAAGTACCAATCCTGCTGCTATCCCCCGAGAAGGCTCTCGCACCTTCGATTTTGGCCCATCTCGTAGAAGCTGCAAGGCCCCATTCGGTCGAATACGGCCTTGAGGCGCGTCTCACGCATGTCTTTGTTGACGAGGCGCACATCATCGAAAGCTGGGGCCGGGGGTTTCGACCGGATTTTCAGCGGCTGCCAGCGCTCCTCGCTCGACTAAGATCGGTCAACCCGAGCATTCGCGCGGTTCTCCTGTCCGCGACCCTGCCGGATGCCTCTCGATCAGTTCTTCGAGCCGGATGGCAATTGGATGGCGAGTGGCTCGAAGTCGATGCACGGCTCCCAAGATATGAGCACGATATCGTTGTTGCTAATTTCGAAAGCGAGAGTCAGCGTCGTACCGCAGTCGACTATCTGATCGACCGCGCTCCCAGGCCAGCGATCGTCTACACGACGCAGATTGCGGACGCCGGCGAACTCGTCGCTCGGCTCAAAGACGCTGATCACGGCTATCGGCGCATCGAATTGTTTACCGGTGACACCGGCGCGGATGATCGCAGGCGAATTGTCCAGAGTTGGGCAAACGACAGCGTGGACCTTGTCGTCGCGACTTCCGCGTTCGGCATGGGCATTGACAAGGCGGACGTGCGCTCGGTGATACATATGTGCCTGCCTGAGGGGCCCGCGCGTTGGTATCAGGAGATTGGCCGCGCATCGCGCGACAACGGACAAGGTTTGGCGGCGTGTGTCTTCGTCGACGGTTCCCAGCACAGCGACGTTAAGCAAGCCTACAATCTGGCAACCTCCGGGTGGCTGACGCGTGACCTTGCCGAGCAGCGCTGGGCGGGTTTGCTCAAGGCAGCGACGGACAAGCGCTATGTTGGTGAGCATCTGCGCATGACACTCGATCTGGACGCCTTTCGCGAGGGGCTGCGGCCAACCGCTGGCGACTGGAATCGCGGATGGAACATGACCTTGCTGACGTTGATGCAGCGGGCTGGGGTGTTAAGGGTGCTTTCGGTACCCACCGCCGGCGACCAACCCGAATTCGCCTGGACGATCGAGGTTCTGGATGCTCATGCGCTCAGCAGCGTCGACGACGTCTTATGGCAGAAAATCAGTGAAATTAGGAATGCTGAACTTGCTGGGGCGAAAGCTGACCTCGACGCCTTCGTGGCGGTGATGCGGAGTCCCAAGCGCGCCTGCGTGACACGCACTGCCTTCGAGATCATCGAACCGCTTTCCTTCGCTCCACCATGTGGGCGCTGCCCCTATTGCCGAGACGCCAAGATCGCTCCCCCCAAGCATCTTGCCGCGGCCGGTCTAGAAAAGCGCTGGCCTAGCGTATCAAATTTTCGAACGAACCTGCCCAGCGAAGTGTTGCTGGTGTCGCCAGACAATCTCGACTTGGAAAAGGGTTTAGCTAGCCTAATTAAAATTTTAACGGCTGCCGGAGTGGATCAAATAGTCGTCCCGAATGGATTGGCTACGCGTGCCGCGGAGTTTATGAAGAAGTCCTCGACGCGGCTGGGATTCGTAGTTGAATCGCGTGAGTGGACAGGAAAAAATCAATTGGCAAACGCGCCAACGGCGATCGTCCTGTCGCCTGATATAATTCAGGCGCAGTTCATGCTCGATCGGGTCAAGAACTTTCGAACGAGCAGCACTGTCCCTCTTTTGGTTGTGTCGGCCCCAGAACGCGAACTGCGAGGCCGCCGCCTGGATCAAAGTCTCTCGCGTTTCGCGCCTTATGGTAACGATCAACTCTTAGGGCTGGCCGGCGTCGAAGCGGCTGAAGGATGAGCCTGCTCTCAAGCCCACAAGGGACGCCGGAGCGCGTGTGGTCTCTGGTCGCCGGCCTGTCGGCACTTGGTGGCAGTTCCCAGCGCGGCGCCTACGACGATCTTCTCAATCCAGGCTTCCTGCGCGACGGCAGCGAAGTGAAAGCGCTGGCCACGCTAGCGGCGGATGCGCACACTGCAGCGTTGAGTTTAGGTCTTGTACAGAGCGGCCGTGACCAAGTTTCTTTGACCGCGTCATTGCCGTCGGATTTCGCCGACTTCGCCGACCTGGTGCATGATCGGCTGGCTGCCTTGGACGCCGATGGCGCAGACACCGCAATCTTGCAGGGATACGCCTGGATCACGGCAGAGAGCGATCGCCAGGGCGGTGTCGAATGGATATATCAGACCGGTCGCGATGCTTTTGCCGATCAGGCCAATTCCGGCCTGTCGGGCAAGGAAATGAATACGACCCGACTGCCCGCTTGGCGGCGCTGGCTCGCTTTCCTGGGACTGGGCGTAACTATGCCGCACGACCGTAATGCGCCGGACTTCCCGTCACCCGCGGCGCGGATGTTCCGCGAGATTAAGCGCTGCGAAATGGGCGCTGGAGCCCAACTTGCTGCGGGCGAGTTCATCTCACTTTTGGCGCGCCGCATGCCTTATCTCGACCAGGGACGGTTGTTCAATCAGGCCTGCAAACGTATCTCGCACGCATCGAGCGGTGCCCGGCTGTCGCCATTGTTGAGTTTAGCGCTCCGTGAACTTCATGATGATCAGTCAATCCAGTTGATCCCAAGTGGAGACGCGGCGCAGCGCGTTCGCCTGACAGAAGATGCCGCTCATCCGATCGACGCTTTCACGACAGTGACCCTCTTCCCCGGAGTCCACGCATGAGAGCGGTGTCGGCCTGCTGGCGCGCTGAAGACGCTCGTTCGATCTTTGTTACCGAGGCACTTGAGGGCGACGATGCCGTCTTCCTCGCGACTCACACTCCCATCGAAGGGTTCCACGTCG
>JAQGHY010000076.1 GCA_028291455.1 Rubritepida sp.
ACGTTTCGTGCTGTTTCAAAGCTCGCCGACGCCGGTTTCATAGATACCGACGCGGCCACCGGTGAACAGCGCCCGCACGGTTGGGATGCCCGCCAATACCGCTCCGATGTGTCCACAGAACGTGTTCGCAAGCACCGGCAAGCGCGGAAATCCAAGGAAAACGACGATCCCCTGCCTCCAAGCGGAGCCAAGGGCGGGAACGACCATGAAACGTTTCATGGAACGCCCCCAGATACAGAGCAGAGACAGAGACAGAATTCCGTAGCTGACGCTACGGGCACGGTCGTGCCGCACCCGGCAGCAGATTTCACCAAAGTCGTTTTCGATAGCGGCATTGCCCTGCTGACCGCCTCCGGCACCACCGAGCGTGATGCTCGATCAATCATCGGACGCTGGCGCAAAAAAGCCAGCGACGCCGAGATGATCACCATCCTCCGACAAGCCGAAATCGAACAGCCCAGCGCGCCCATCGAATGGGTCGCAGCCGCAGTGGAGCATCGCAATGGAAACCGTCAAACCGTTATTCAGCAGGCCAATTCGCTACGAGGACCAAGGCCAGACCCGTCGCTCGACCTCTGGCGAGAGGCTCAAGCAGAGATCCGTGCCGAGCAGGATCAAGCTCTTGGTGGCGGAGATTGGCTTGCGCTTTCGTCCAACCGAAAGAACTGACCTCGAAGCGCATTCCGCACGGATAGCCCTGCTGACCACCGATCTGGCGGACATGCCGGTCTCGGATCTCGAACGCGCCATCGCCGTCTGGGTGGCGAAAAGCCGCTTCATGCCGACCGCCGCCGAGCTGGTTGAGATTGCCCGCGGGTTCATCGCTGGAGAGCGCCAGGAACGGCGTCAGGAGAGCGGCGACGACCATGTTCTGGCCGAGATGAACGCCCGCCGGTCGAATCTGAAACTGATGTGGTTCCGCGACGCCGGCGGCTCGCTGCGGCTGTTCGACCGCCAGCAGGTTGAGGACGCCGAGCGCAGGGCGTCGGTGTCGTGAGCGCGGACGAAATTCGTACGCGGTCGATCACCGCCGATCAGGACCGGACCGCGCTCCTCGCCCATTGCGCTGCGGCCGGCCTTCGGGCGGTCAGCATGAGGCTGCTGGCCGGCATGCCGGGCGGAAGCCGAACCGACCGGATCAAGGCCCGCGCATTCGCCGACGGGTACGCCAAGGCCGCAGCCGACATTGCCGAGGCGATCGGGTGCGCTGGGACGTGCCGTGGAATACCCGGCCGCGCTTCTGCAGCACATGTCAGCAAGGATCCAGGCCACGCAGGAGCAGGGGTATGAGGGACTTGCTTCGGGCCGCGTGGCCATCAATCGTTATCGGATCAATCCTCGGTTTGGTGCTGGCGGCTTCCGGCTCCTATCAGCGCCATGTGGGGTTTAGGCAGGGCGTCACCGCATCGATCTGCGCCGTGTCGGTTCTGCGCAACGGGCGCGATCATCCTCGCACTGCCCAAGCCTGCGAGCACGTCCAAGGCGGCATCCATGCGTTCGACAACATCCCCCCAGCCAAGGATCCCGCCCCGTGAGCGCAACCCGCCATCCGCGGCTAGGCCGCAACCGCTGGGCCCGGCGCTGGGGACACGAGCCGCTTGAGGTCCAATTGTGGCTCAACCGGCTCCGTGGGCGCGAGGTGACGCCAGGCTGGCCGAAGCCGGGGGCGAGCAAAGAGGCGCGGTTGCGCCGGATCTGGGGCGAATGATGCGCCGGGGATCAATTCAGTCCTCCCTCGGCCGACATGCGCATCTCGGTCGCGCACCGGATCCTTCGAAGGCTCGGCACCTGGCGCGCGAGGCGTGGCAGCGGGAGGGGCTGATCCTCATCAATCCGGAATGGCTCACCAGCTGGATCGATCGAAAACAGGCCGAGTTGCTGGCCGAACAACTGCACGGGAAACGGGCGAAGTGATGAACGACGGGGAAGAAACGCCGCAGCAGAAAGCCGCGAGCGAGCGGAAAGCGCGGATCGCCAAGGCGAGGAGGGATCTTGCCGACCGTATGGCGGCTGATCCCGCCGGCGTTGCGCGCTTCAATTCGCGCATGGCGGCACTGGCGAATGCGGCGCGACGCGAGCGTGAGCGGTTCGAGATGAAGGTGCTCGGCGCGCCCCCTCCGCCGGCGCCGCTTCCACCAAAGCCGTCGGGCATGGGCAAGGCGGAATGGCGGATCGAGAAGAAGCGGCTTCGCGAGGCGTCGGTGGCCGATCAGTCGCTGCCGGTGAAATGGGCGGGCATCCAGGGCACGCCGGAGACGCTCGAATATGCATCGCGCGTGCACGACGGGGCATTGGCCCAGCTTCATCGCAACGGCACCATCAATGCCGAACAGCTGGAATATGCGGCGCAGATCGCGAACGTGCATCGCAGCATCGAATCCGATGTCGCCGTCGCGATTGCCAGCCTCGAGGCGCGGGTCGATCAGTCGGTTCGTGGTCCTGCTGTCGCGGAGCGCATCCACCGGGTTCGTATGCATGGCGCCTATGGTTTCTGGCGGAAGATGCTGCCGATGCCAAAGGCGCTGGTGCTCGACATGATCGTCGGCGATGCGATCGGCTATACCGTCGCCGCTGCGCGCCACCGGGTGCACAACCGCAAGGCGAAGCGATATCTTATCGAGGCCATCCAGCGGTGGCCGCTGTGCGTTGCGCACGCCTTCTCGGCGGTGGATCAAGATGCCGTGGACGCCATGAACATGGCTCGGCGGCCGGCTGGTGTGCACCTCTCGGCGCTGCCGTCGCCTCAGCGGTACGAGCACGCCCGGCGGGCCGAGGCAGGCCGAGAGAAGACGGACGAGCCCTACCTGCTGCCGCCGCTCGATCCCATCTTCCTTGACGATCGCGGGCTGCTGAAGGAATGGAAGGAGATTGCGGCCATCATCCGCGAGCGGGTATTCGGCGACGCTGAGATGGCAGAGGTGGCATGATGGATTGGCAGCCGATCGAGACAGCGCACAAGGACGGAACGCCCGTATGGCTCGGGCGGCCCGGCCGGATGCGGATCGGGTTCTGGGCTTCGGGTACCGGACACGAGAACCACGGCACAATTGGCGGAGGCTGGATAGACGCTGCCGCAGCTGAGGGCTCTGGAGTTCGCGGTTTGCGGTTCGCGCCCACCGTGTGGATGGCCCTTCCCTTTCCGCCGGAAGGTGGGGAAAACCTGAAGCACTTGGTTCAGGTACTCTGGGACGCAGGCCGAGATGCCCGGCACCCGCTGCGTTGGGCATTCGATCCAGACTTTCTGACAGCGCTCAAGTTGCAGCGCGACGCGCTAATCTTCTTCAACCCGCAGTTGGACACAGTCCTCGGCCTGCCCTTCGACGTCAATCTGCCGCCGAAGGGCGTTCCCTTCGAGTTGATCTGCGAGCGCCCCGCCCCGTCGACGTAAAATGTGCTTGCAGGTGGCCACGAAACGTGCCAAAAAGCCCCTAGAACCATTGCGCCTGGTGAGGGTTGCGAGATCAGAAAGCCCCGGTAAACCGGGGCTTTTCTGTTATGAACCCCCTCGGCTCCGTAGGCCGAACATGGTGGACACCGTGGCGACCCGCTTGAGCCTGTTCCGGTACGCCCTCGCCAGAGCCGCATGCGCCTTGCTGGCGCAGTCGTTGTCCGCCCGCCTCGCTTTGACATCCTCCTCGGTGGCACGTTGGAGAAGGAAGCCCGGTTCGTCTTGCATCGACTCGCTCCTATGTGGGCGAGCATGATGCGCCGATGGACCTGGATGTGAATAGGGTAATTTGCGTACTTACGAGGACCGGCGATATGCCCGGCCGCTCGCCGATGCTACGCTGCACCGTGATGGTCGAGCCAGTTCCACAATCGGCTGGCGGATGTTAGGATCAACCATGGCGTCGCCCATTCCTCCGCTCAACTGGCATTCCCAGACAACCGACGAGGCTGTCGTTGAGATTGTCCGGCTGGGCGAAGCGCAACTCGAAGACCAGTTAGCCGCAGCTATCGCCTCGGACGCTCGCGCCATCAACCAAGCAAGCATCTTCGCTGCGATGTCCGGCGGGCTCGGCGCCGGCGCGATTGCTGTTGCCCAGATGTCCAGTCCTGCCCGCCATATTGTTGCCGGCCTTGCGATCGCTGCGGCCTTGACCCTTATTGGCTCCTTCGTGTCGCGGCATGCGGCTAAGCCTATCGACTTTTACCCCCGAGGCTACCGACCGGCCAAATTGGCCGCCTTTGCGCAAGACCCCGCTCAGATACGAAAGTGGGTTGCCGAGGACATCAACTGCCGGTTGCTGGACAACCAAGGAAGTATGGTGCGGTCGGCGCGTCTCCTAGCAACCGGCTTCTGGATGTCCGCCATCGGCCTCTTCGTTGGGTTGTCGCTCGCGCTAATCGGTCCCTAGCTGCTCTTGCGCATTGGATCATCCCGATCTGGCCGTGGCGACGGGTCGTCGCGCCTAGGCGGCGGCTCATTTCTTGGCTCGGGCCTTGATGGCTCCGGTCTGTTACGATCGCCCATAGTTTTGGATCCCCCCCGATTCGATGACCCCATATAGGCGCGTTTGCGCGCGAAAAGGGAGTCCGTGACGCGCACCCCTCTGGAGGCCAATAATGGGCAGGCTCAAGTGCATGCCGCCGCGCCTTGGCTCGGCGGAGGTGTGATCGCTCTCGACATCAAGCCGGATCTCCGATCGGTGCATCGCGCGATGATGTCGCTCGGCGCAAAGCAGGTGCCGTTCGCCAACTCGGTCGCGCTCAATGCGCTGGCCAAGGGTGTCGCCACCACTGAGCGCGACGAGGTCGCGAAGGAGTTCGAGACCCCGACGCCGTTCACCGTCAATTCGATGCGCATCGAGGTCGCGACCAAATCGAAGCCCGTATCGTTCGTCGCGGTGAAGGACATCCAGGCCGAATACCTCGAGCCCTATGTCGTCGGCGGGCAGCGAGCGCTGGGCAAGAAACGCGGCATGCTCGCACCCCGCGCGGTTGGGCTCAATCGGTATGGCAACCTGACACGGGGCAAGCTGGCCTCGCTCAAGAGCAAGCCGGGCGTCTATATCGGTGGGATCAGGACGAAGGCGGGCAAGGTCATCAATGGGGTGTGGCAGCGGCCGCGCCCCGCCAAGGCGGGCAAGGCCAAGGGTGGCCTCAAGCTGCTGCTTCAGTTTACCGACACGACCGAGGCACCCAAGCATCTGGCGTTCTATGAGCGCGGCACCGCCTATGTGCGGGCGAATGCGGCGCGGGAATATGGGCTTGCCCTGCAGCGGGCGTTGGCGACGGCGAGGTGAGTATGGGCTGTCGAGAACTCCATCGCGCCGATCCATATGCGATCCTGAGGTCGGCTGGCCCGCG
>JAQGHY010000009.1 GCA_028291455.1 Rubritepida sp.
ACCGGCGGCGTGCCACTCACGCATATCCCCTACCGCGGCGCCGGCCCTGCGCTGAACGACGTGGTGGCCGGCACCCAGGCGATTTCCGTCAATACATTGGGCGGAGGGCTGCCGCTGCATCAGGGCGGGCGCGTGCGGATGCTCGCGGTGGCCAGCGGCCGCCGGTCGCCCGCCGCGCCCGATGTCCCCACGCTGGAGGAGGCCTTCGGCCCGCTCGGCTTCCGTGCCGTGCTCTGGAACGCCATCTACGCGCCGCCTGCCCTGCCCGCCGGCGTGCTGGCCCGGCTGGCCGAGGCCACCAACGCCGCCCTGCGCGACAACACGTTCCGCGCCGCGGTCGAGGATGCCGGCATCGAGCCCGCCGATCCCGGCACCCCCGCCCAGGCTGCGGCCTTCATGGCCGAGGAGATCGCGCGCTACCGGCCCGTGGTGGAGAGCGTGCGGTCGGACCTCGACGAGTAGTAGCGCCTTGTCATTGCGGCGGACGCGAGGCAGCTTCCGGGCATGCCTCGCATCCTCACGCTCGCCGGCGCGCAGACCGGCCCCATCCAGCGCGCCGACACCCGCGCCCATACGCTCGACCGGCTGATCGCCCTGCTGGAGGATGCCGCGCGCCAGGGCGCGCAACTCGTCGTCTTCCCCGAATTGGCGCTGACCACCTTCTTCCCGCGCTGGTTCATCGAGAACACCCAGGAGCTCGACACCTGGTTCGAGCGTGAGATGCCGAACCCGCAATGCCAGAAGCTGTTCGACCGCGCCCGCGAGCTGGGCGTCGGCTTCTACCTCGGCTTCGCGGAACTCACGGTAGACGGCCAGCGCTTCAACACCGCGATCACCGTCGGGCCGGACGGCGAGGTCCTGGGCAAGTACCGCAAGATCCACCTGCCCGGCTCCGTCGAGCCCCGCGATGGCGCGCGCTTCCAGCAGCTGGAGAAGCGTTATTTCGAATACGGCGACATGGGTTTCCCGGCCTTCCGCGGCGCCCCCGAGTGGCACCGGCCGGTCATGGGCATGCTCATCTGCAACGACCGCCGCTGGCCTGAAGGCTGGCGCGTCTACGGCCTCCAGGGCGTCGAGCTGATGGTGATGGGCTACAACTCCGCCGCCTACGACCCCAATGGCGGCGAGAGCGAGAGCGCGGAATTGCGCACCTACCACTCCACCATGGCCGCGCAGTCCAACGCCTATATGAACGCGACCTGGGCGGTGAGCGTGGCCAAGGCCGGCAACGAGGACGGCTCGGGCCTGATCGGCGGATCCTGCATCGTCAGCCCGAACGGGCTGGTGGTGGCGCAGGCGAAGACGCTGGGGGACGAGGCGGTGGTCGCCGAGATCGACCTCGACGACTGCCTCCAGGGCAAGGAGAAGATGTTCAACTTCGCCCAGCACCGGCGGCCGCAATGGTACGGGCGGATCGTGGATCAGGTGGGGGCGGAACCCCCTCCGTAAAAGTTCAGTCCTGCGCCGGGCCGAACTCGGCATCCCGGTGGACCCAGGCGCTGATCAGCAGCCCGAACCCGATCATCGTCGTCAGCATGGCCGAGCCGCCATGCGAGATCAGCGGCAGCGGCACGCCACCCACGGGGATGCTCCCCGTCACCATCGCCACGTTCACGAAGATATAGAGAAAGTAGTTCGTCCCGAGCCCGATCGCGAGCAGCCGGCCGAACTGGTGCTTGCAGCGCAGCGCGACCAGGAAGCAGAAGGCCACCACGAGCATCAGCAGCGCCAGCGTGCCCATAGCGCCGACCAGCCCAAACTCCTCGGCGATCATGGTGAAGATGAAGTCGGTCTGCTTTTCCGGCAGGAAGTTCAGATGTCCCTGCGTCCCCTGCAGGAAGCCCTTCCCCCAGAGCCCGCCCGAACCGAGCGCGATCTTAGATTGGATGATGTTGTAGCCAGCCCCAAGCGGGTCCGATTCCGGGTCGAGGAAGGTGGTGATGCGGGCACGCTGGTAGTCGCGCAGGTTCTCATAGACGATCGGCGCCGCCGCCACCGCACCGGCGATGATGGCGGCGAACTTCCACCAGCGCACCCCCGCCGCCCAGAACATCGCCCCACCCAGAAGCGCCGTGATGAGCGCGGTGCCGAGGTTGGGCTGCTTGAAGATGAGCGCGACGGGCACCAGCACCAGCACGACCGGAACCACCAGGAAGAACGGATTGCCCACCCGCTCCCAGCTTGCCCGATGGAACCAGGCAGCCAGGGTCAGCACGAGGACGATCTTCATCAGCTCCGAGGGCTGGAGCTGCAGCGGCCCCAGATCGACCCAGCGCTGCGCGCCCTTCCCCACCTCGCCATGCAGCGCCACCATCACCAGCAGCCCGATGCCGACCGCATAGGCAATCCAGGCGGAGCGCGCGATCAGCCGGATGTCCACGAAGCCGATGCAGAGCATCAGCACCAGGCAGAAGCCGAAGCGCAGCGCATGCTTGGTCGCATAGAGATCGGGATTGCCGCTGCCGGCCGAATAAAGCGCGACATAGCCGACACACGCCACCGCGCAGAGCAGGAGCACGAACAGCCAGGGGATCTGCCAGAGCTTCTGGAGAATCCCGGTCCCACGATCCCGCGTGAGCAGCCGCTTCTCGAAAACCGGCGAGGATGAGGACATTAGGTTTGGCCCTCAGGCGCCGCAGGGGAGGCGCGCCCGGCGACGCGGGTGGTCGGGGCGCGCCGGCCGCTTTGCGGCCGGGCTCTTGGGAGGTGGGGGACTTCTTGGCAGGTTGCGCGAGCGATCACGTGCCTCTTCCTACTTCGGCTACGCGTGGGCCCGGCGGCTGGGGGGCTACGCGGAAGCGGTTGAAGGTGTCGACCATGACGTCTCGGGCCAGCGGAGCCGCGGCGCCGGCGCCGGAGGTGCCGTGCTCGATGACCACACTGATGGCGTAGAGCGGATTGTCGTGCGGCGCGAAGCCGACGAAGAGCGCATGCGGCCGCCACTCCCGCGGCAGGCTCTCCACCCGAAAGCCGCGTTCACGCTGTTCGCGCGAAACCCGGCGCACCTGCGTTGTTCCCGTCTTGCCGGCCATCTGGCCGAAGCCGCCCGGCAGCTTCGCGATCTGGGCCGTGCCGCCGGCCTCGTTCACCACCGCCCACATCGCTTCGCGCATGAGTCGGAGATCCCGGTCCGGAAGGCCCATGCTCGGCCAATCCTCGGGCCGGCCGCCGCGCATGGGCCGGCCGCCGACGCTGCGCGTCAGATGCGGCTGCACCGCACGGCCGGTCGCCAGCCGCGCCGTCATCGTCGCGAGGCTGAGGGGTGTGAGCTGGTAGAAGCCCTGCCCGATGCCGTGCACCACCGTATCCCCCAATGCCCAGCCGAGGCCCTGTGCTTCACGCCATTCGCGCGTCGGCACCAGGCCACGTCGCGTCCCCGGAAGTTCGATGTCGAGGTCCACGCCGAGACCGAAGCGGCGCGCCATCGCGGCCATGCGCGCCATGCCGAGGCGCCTGGCCATCTCGTAGAAATAGACGTCGCAGCTCAGCTTCAGCCCGCTACGCATGTCCAGGCCGCCATGCCCGCCGCGGTTCCAGCAATGGAAGCGGCTCTCGCCCAGATCGAAATGCCCCGGGCAGACGACGCGCTCATTGATGCCCACGACGCGCGCCTCCAGCGCCGCCATCGCCACCACCATCTTGAAGGTGGAGCCGGGGGCATAAAGCCCGTTGGTCGTCTTGTTGATCAGCGGGGTCGCCCGGTTGGCCGTCCATTGCCGCCATTGCGCGCCGCTCACGCCCGAATTGAAGATGTTCGGATCGAAGCTCGGCTGGCTGACCATGGCCAGCACCTCGCCGTTGCGCGCATTCATGACGACGACCGAGGTGCCCTCCTCGATCCGGCCGCGCACCGTCTTCTGCAGCTCCGTGTCGATGCTGATCTCGATGTCCTGGCCCGGCTGGCCCTCACGCCGGTCCAGCTCGCGGATGATGCGGCCGACGGCGTTGACCTCGAGCTGCACCGAGCCCGCGCGCCCTCGCATGACCTGGTCGTGGTAGCGCTCGATGCCCGAGCGGCCGACGCGGATGCCCGGCAATTGCAGCAGCGGATCGCCATCCATGTCGCGCTCTGCGGGCGGGGCGACGTAGCCGACGATATGCGCGAGGTTCTCGGCCTCGGGATAGATGCGCGTGGTGCCGACATCGATGAGGATGCCCGGCAGGTCCGGCGCATTCACCTCGATGCGCGCCATCTCCTCCCAATCGAGGAATTCACGGACGATGACCGGCACGAAGCGCCGGCGGCGGCGCACCTCGCGCTCGATCCGCGCGCGCTCGTTGTCGGTGAGCGGCACGATGCGTGTGAAGGTCTCGAGCGTGGCATTCACGTCGGTGGTGTGCTCGGCGACCAGCAGGGCACGCCAGTTGAGCCGGTTGCCGGCGACCACGGCGCCGTTGCGGTCGAGCACGCGGCCGCGCGGCGGCGAGAGCAGCCGGGCGGAAAGCCGGTTTTCCTCGGCCAAGGTGGCATAGCGCTCGCCCTGCTCGACCTGGAGGGTGTGCAGCCGGTAGCCCAGGAAGCCGAAGAGGCCGAGCTGGCTGCCCGCCAGCAGCAGGGCGCGCCGCGTGAAGACGGAGCGGCGCTGTTCCTCCTCGCGCTTGACGCCGCGCATGGTGAAGTTGGCGATGCCGCTCTTCTCGCGGCGGAACACGCGGGGGAACTTCATAGCGCGGCCTCGGCGCGGCGCATCGCGGTGTGCAGCCGAGTCAATGCCCAGGCAAGCGCCGGATAGAGGCCGACCGCGATGCCGAACTGGTGCAATCCGGGTGCGGCGGGCGCGATATGCCAGCCGAGAAGCATCTCCAGCGCCCAGCCCAGCCCGGCTGCTCCGGCGGCGAAGGCACAGAAGATCAGCCAGGTCGCCAGGAAGGATTGCCGAACCAGGATATCCCGCCAGCGCAGCGCCAGCCCATGCACGATCAGCAGCGTCAGCACGCCGGAACCGAGCACGGTAAAGGAGAGGAGATCCTGCAGAAGGCCCAGAAGAAACACCACGGGGGCGGGCATGGCAGCCGGCCGGAAGATCGTCCAGAAGAAAATCCCGGGGAGCGACACGGCGGCCATCAAGCCGGGCGCCCCCACCGGCACCGCGGCAAGAATGATGAGGAAGGCGGTGAAGAAAGCTGGAAAGCCCGCCCGCGCGCCCGCATCGAGGCGCCGCAGCAGGCCCATGGGCGGCTCCGGCCGGCCCTTGGCGACCATGATATCAGCGCCTGCCCGGGGGTCGGGGCTCGGGCCGGGCCACCGCCTCGGGCGGGAGGATGCCGGAAAGGCCAAAGTCGAAGAGGCGCAGCACGTCCAGTCGGTCGAGCTGGGCGAAGAGCTCCACCTCGGCGGCCCCGCTCTCGCTCCAGCGCACCACGCCGACCGGGAGGCCGGCCGGGAAGGCACCGGCCTGGGCGCTGGTGACCACGCGGTCGCCGTCACGGGGGGTGATGCCCTCGGGCCAATGCTGCAGCCTCGGACGGGCCGAATTATTGCCGGTCATGATGGCCCGGGCGCGGCTGCCCTCGAGCGTCACCGGGATCCGGCTGTTGATGTCGGTGGCGAGCAGCACGCGGGCGGAGCGGCTGCCCACCTCGGTCACGCGGCCGGCGAAGCCGCGCTCGTCCAGCGCGATCTGGCCCTTGCGGACGTTGTGCTGCGGCCCGGCGGCAAGCAGCACTGCGCGCGCATAGGTGCCGCCGGCATCGGCGACCACACGGGCGGTGCGGTATTGCGGCGCGGGGTCGGGCACCCAGGAGAGCTGGCGGCGAAGCAGGGCGTTTTCCGCCTCCAGGGCCAGCGCCGTCGCCTGCCAGCGGCGCAGGCGCTCGTTCTCCTCCATGAGCCGGACGTTCTCGCCGCGGAGGTTCCACAGCTCCTCGGCCTCCAGAACGGTGTTACGGACAGCGCTCACGGGCTGCTGCACGGCGCCCCATATGGGCGAGAGCGCGTCGGCCAGCACCATGCGCGCCCGCTCGATGAGCAGGGCATCCGCCTTGCCGAGCAGCATGGCACCGAAGGCAGCAGCGATCAGCACCGGCAGGGAAAGCCGGCCCAGGGCCTGACGCAGTGGAATACTAAGACGGATCATGGCAGCTCCGCCGCCGAGGGTGTCAGTCGGGTATCAGTCGTGATCGATCAATACATCGAAGTGAGCACCTGGCGAAGCCGCTTCAGCTCCTCCAGGGCGCGTCCGGTGCCGAGTGCCACGCAGCTGAGCGGCTCCTCTGCCACCACAACGGGCAGGCCTGTCGCATCCCGCAGCACTTCGTCCAGGCGGTACAGCAAGGCGCCGCCGCCCGTGAGCACGATGCCCTTGTCGACGATATCGGCCGCGAGCTCGGGTGGCGTGTTCTCCAGCGCGACCTTCACCGCGTCGACGATCGCCGTCACCGGCTCCATCAGCGAAAGGGCGATCTCGCGCTGGCTGACGATGACTTCGCGCGGGACGCCGTTCATCAGGTCGCGGCCTTTCACCTCGATGAGCGGGCCTTCCTCGCCGTCCAGCGGCGGGGCGGCGGCACCGATGCCCATCTTGATGCGCTCGGCGCTGCTCTCGCCGATCAGCAGATTATGGGTGCGGCGGATGTAGCTGATGACCGCTTCGTCCATCTTGTCGCCGCCGACGCGCACGCTGCGCGCATAGACGATGCCGCCGAGCGAGATGACGGCCACTTCCGTGGTCCCGCCGCCGATATCCACCACCATGGAGCCCGAAGGCTCGGTGACGGGCAGGCCGGCGCCGATCGCGGCGGCCATCGGCTCCTCGATCAGCAGCACCTTGCGGGCCCCGGCGCTCTCGGCGCTCTCCTGGATCGCGCGGCGCTCGACGGCGGTGGAGCCGGAGGGCACGCAGACGATGATCATGGGCGAGGTGAAGCTGCGGCGATTGTGCACCTTGCGGATGAAATGCTTGATCATTTCCTCCGCGACCTCGAAATCGGCGATCACGCCATCGCGCAACGGACGGATGGCGGCGATGTTGCCGGGCGTGCGGCCCAGCATCTGCTTGGCCTCCTCACCCACGGCAAGCACCTGCTTGCGGCCGCGATTGTCCGAAATGGCGACGACGGAAGGCTCGTTCAGCACAATGCCCCGGCCCTTCACGTAAACCAGCGTGTTCGCGGTGCCGAGGTCAATGGCCATGTCGGCGGA
>JAQGHY010000121.1 GCA_028291455.1 Rubritepida sp.
GGACGTGAAGGTCTGGCTCGAGGCCGTGGTTCGGGCGGTGGCGAAGGTGCCCAGGGAGGTTAGCGACTGGCAGCACCTGCAGTTGGAGCATCAGCGGCTCCGCGGCGAGGTCATGCGGCGGTGCAATCTGGCGCGCGACCTGATTGATGCGATGGCGCCGGCGGATGCGGCGCGCTGGGAGGCCGCGGTCATGGAGGCGGTCAAGCTGCGGCCGGCGTTCCTGGTGTCGAAGGCGGTTCGCGCTGCGGCGGAGGATGAAGGCTCGGATCCGAAGCGGCCGATGACGCTGCGCGAAATTCTGTAATGGGGAGCATCGTCCACGCGGTGCAGGACGGGGTTCCGCTATGGAAGCTGGCGGTGGCCTTCGCCGGGTTCGGCTTTCTCTACGCGGCGTTTCAGTTCGGGGTGTTCCTGCTCCGGACGCGGTGGCCGGATTTGCCGGCCCGCTTGGATGCCGGATTTATGCTGGTGGTCCGGTCGGTCGTTTGGTGTTTCCTGTTGGCGCTCGGCCTGCAGCTTTCGTTCTACGCGGTGCAGATCGTCTATTCCGCTGATCGAATGGAATATTGGAGTAACCGCTGAGCCGCGTTCGGCGACCGGCGAAGTTGGGGAGGCCTTATGGCGCGAGGTGCGGTGTTGATGGTCGGCGGGCTCCTGGCGCTGGTCGCTGGGTCGCCGGCGTCGGCCCAGGAGAGCGAGGTCGGGCGGATGTTCATGCGCCTGGCGCCCGAGGTTCAGATGGAGGGTCTGCAGCTGGCGGTCCGCGACACGGAGAACCGCTGTGACCGGCCGCTCCGGCATTTCTACGCCGGGCCTGGCACGCAGGGGCGGCAGTGGTGGGACTTGATGTGCGACCGCGGGGTCGCGTTTCGCATCAGGCTGCCGGGCAGCGTGGACGACGTCATCAACGTCATGCGTTGCGACGTAATGGAGCGCAATGCTCCCTATCGATGTTTCGAGCCGGTTCCGCCGCCGGCGCGGGCGGCTCGGCCTCGCCAGCGGTCCTAGCCGAAGGCGCTACCGCATCTGGCGGCCATTTGATGGGCGCGGCACCGGATGCGGTAATTCGCGGTTGACTTGCTCCGAGAGCGATGGCCTAACGGCTCTATCCTGAACGATGTGCGAGCCCTGGACGCGAAAGCGCCCGGGGCTTTTTCGTTTCAGGCTGACGTGCCTTTCCGTTGATGGACGTTTCCTCCCTGAAACTCGGCGCCGGTCCATGCCGGGACCGGCGCCGCTCTTTTTCGAGGGCCGCGATGCGCGCTGCTTTCCCGCCGGAGGTTCTGGTGGCGAACGCGACGGCTCGGAGCGGCGGAGCCGTTGGGGAGTTCGCGCTGGTGCCGGCCTTCGCCGGCCGGATTGCGCTGCGCGGCCAGTCCATTTTGGATTTCGGGGCCGGTCCCCAGGCGATCCATGCGGCGCGGCTGCGGGCCATGGGCCACCAGGTGACGGCCCACGACTTCGGCGAGAACCTGGTACCGGGCGTCCATGATCCGGATGCGCTCTCGCGCCGCTACGATGTGGTGTTCGCCTCCAACGTCCTGAATGTCGCCGACACCGAGGCGCTGCTGCAGCTGACCCTCAGCCAGATCGCAGGCGCGGTCCTGCCTGGCGGGGCGGCCATTCTCAATCTGCCGGCCGAGCCGCGGAAGCGGGCATGGACCGGTACGCGCCGTGACGACGACCGGTTGGGCACCCTGCTGGCCAGCCGGTTCGGCTCGGTCCGGCGGCTGCCGCGGCTTTGGTATTGTCGGGCGCCGCGCGAGGCAAAGGGCCATTCAGCTTGAGCGCCACGGTTCCCGGTATCGATATCTTGGTCGGGGATAGCCTCGAGGTGCTCCGCGGCCTACCGGCCGCTTCGGTGCAGTGTTGCGTGACCTCGCCACCGTATTTCGGTTTACGGGACTACGGCCAGGCAGGGCAGATCGGGTTGGAGCCGACGCCGGACGCCTATGTGGCGCGGCTGGTCGAGGTGTTTGCCGAGGTGCGGCGGGTGCTGCGGCCGGATGGAACGTGCTGGCTCAATCTCGGGGACTGCTATGCGAGCGCCGGCGGTCCGCAGGTTGCCCAGACGAAGTGGAATATCGAGGGCGCGAGCGACGGGCAATCGGCGGGTCTGACGCGCCGGCCTCCGGCGTGTGCCAAACCGAAAGACCTTCTCGGCATCCCGTGGATGGTCGCCTTCGCCCTCCGCGCCGATGGCTGGTACCTCCGATCCGACATCGTTTGGGCGAAACCGAACCCCATGCCGGAGAGCGTGAAGGATCGGCCGACCAACGCGCATGAGCATGTATTTCTGCTGACGAAATCGGAGCGGTATTTCTACGACCGTGACGCCATCAGGGAGGAAGCCGTTTCCGATCACCCTTCGGGCAATGGCTTTAAGCGAGATGCGCGCGAAAGCTACAAAGATGCCAATGGAGCACGCGGCAGCGACGCTCAGTGGACTGGCGTTGGCGGATATCGTAACGCCCGCAACGTCTGGACGATCACCCCGCAGCCATTCAAGGGCGCCCACTTCGCCACTATGCCCCCGGCGCTCGTGGAACGGTGCATCAAGGCCGGCAGCCGGCCAGGTGATGCTGTCCTGGACCCGTTCTTTGGTGCTGGCACCACAGGCCTTGTAGCGCGCCGTCTGGGGCGATCCTGCACGGGCATCGAGTTAAGCCCGGCCTATGCCGAGATCGCGCGGGCGCGGCTGGCGGCTGACGTCGTGCCGGTCACGCCAGTGCGGCGTCGGGTGAAGCCGCTGCCGGGCGTGCTGCCGCTGCTGCTCGCGGCCGAGTAGCAACCAAGGAGTTGGACACCCGCTAACGAACGAGGCCCGGCGCTGCGTCAACAGCGGCCGAGCCTCTGGCCACACAAGGTGCTGGAGGCACCGAAGCATGGTTGATGGGGTACTAGACTTGTTCGGCGCGGCCGGGCAAGGGCGGAAGGTTCGTAAGCCTTGGACCCGCGAGCGGACGTGCAGGAAGTGCGGGCGGGTCGAGAGCGTTCGGAAGGACAACCCCGCGGACCAATGCCAGCCGTGTGCAGCGAGCGCAAACGGATCGTTGGCGAAGGGCGTCACTAGGGTTGGCCGCGAGGTCGTGCCCTGTGGCGGATGCAGCGTGCAGATCACGCGGCTGGTCACTCAGAAGCGCCGCCAATTTTGTTCCCCGGCATGCAAGCACTTGGCCATGTCGGTCGAACGAAAATGCTTGGAATGCGACCACATCTTTCGCAAACCACGATCGGTTGTCGATGGGGCGAGCAACTCGTCTGGCAATTTCTGCCAGCGGCCTTGCTACGTGCGTTGGCTCTGCCGCACCGACCATGAACCGACCCGCGGCCACGGCTGGAAGCACAGCCGTGCTCTAGCCATCAGCCGATCGCCATTCTGCGCTGTCTGCGGGACGCGGAAGCGACTGCAGGTCCACCACATAATTCCGTATCGCCTGACCCACGATAACAGTCAGGAAAACCTCGTCCCGTTGTGCGTCAAGCACCATCGTTTCGTTGAGACGATCTTTGTCGGACTAGAAAGACTGTTCGGTCCCGATTTTGGAACCTTGCAGCTTCTCCTTCGACTGCAGATCCGCGAGCGACAGCTTGTGACGCGGGCCCGTCTCGTGGAGAGATTGCGTGCCATCACTGGTCGAACAGCAGACCCAGCAGGATACGCGCCTGCAAATTGTCTACCGCCCGCTTAAGGAACTGATCCCCTACGCCCGGAATGCCCGCAGGCATCCGCCCGACCAAATCGCCAAGATCAAGGCGAGCATGCTGGAGTTTGGCTGGACAAATTCTATGCTCATTGCGGATGGGCAAATGTTGGCCGGGCATGGCAGGCTGGAGTCTGCGTTACAGCTTGCCAAGGAAGGCAAGACGATCCCGCGGAACCCTGACCCATGGTCGGGCCCGACTGTAGACCTCAGCCACTTTTCGCCCGTGCAGCGGCGCGCCTATGTGCTCCAGGACAACCAATCCGCCCTGGGCAGTTCTTGGGATCCCGACATGCTCGCCATGGAGCTCGGCGACCTTCGGGAAGAACTCGGCGATGCCGACATGATGCGGATGACTGCATTCGATGCTGACGATATCGCATCGCTGTTGGCAGCACCGCTGACCGATGGTTTGACCGATCCTGACGATGCGCCGCCGGCGCCGGTCCATCCGGTCACGGTGCTCGGCGATGTCTGGCTGCTGGGTCCGCATCGCATCCTCTGCGGCAGCAGCACCGATGCGGCCGACGTCGAGAAGGTGC
>JAQGHY010000148.1 GCA_028291455.1 Rubritepida sp.
GTCCCCCCCGATACGCGCCCGCACCGCCGGAGCCGGGGCGTAGCGCATATTGCTCCACCCGCAGCGGATATGCGTTCTCGAGCGCCTCCACCGGCAGGTTGGCGGCGCCAGAGGCATGCACCCGCACCGCGTCCAGGCCGGCATGAGACGCCGCGGACCCCATGCCCCCGGCCACCGTCTCGTAGTCGACGAAGTAGCCGCCGCGCCGTGGATCGGGCCCTGCGAAGATGACCAGGTGATGCGGCCCGCTTCCCGCCATGGCGCGATCGCCGAGCGCCTGGGAAAGGGCACCGACGATGAGGTCTCCCAGCACGCCGCAGGTGATGGCGCGCGTCCCCACCGCCGCCGGCGCTACGGGATCCAGAACGGTGCCGGGCCGCGTCAGAACCTCGATGCTTTTAAAATAGCCCGAATTAGCCGGAACGTCCGGGTCGAGCAGGGATTTTGCAATGGCATAGATCGTCGCCAACACCGCGTTACGTGGCACATTCCGGCTGCTGCCGGTGAGCTGTGGCGCGCAATCCGTGAAGTCGAAGGACAGCGTCCCGCCGGCGATCGTCAGCATCAGCCGAAGCCGGGCGGGCGGCGCGCCATCCTCGATGTCGAGCCATTCCACCGCTTCGTAACTTCCCTTCGGCAGCGCGGCTACGGAGGCAGCGAAGCGCTTCCCGGTCGCCTCCAGGAAGCGCGCGATGTAGCCTTCCACCAGCTTCGGTGAATAGCGCCCGAACAGCGCAGCGACCCTTCCCATGCCGACGCGGTTCGCCGCCACCTGCGCCTGCAGGTCCCCCATCCGTTCGTCCGGCGTGCGGCTGTTCAGCAGGACGATATCGAGGATGTCGGGATCGAGAGTGCCGGCGCGGACCGCGCGCACGACGGGAATCCGCAGCCCCTCCTGAAAGATGCTGGTGCAGAGTGTCGATTCCGAGCCGGGAATCATCCCGCCGACATCCGCGTGGTGAGCGATGTTGGCGACATAGGCGAGGATGCGTCCTTCGACGAAGACGGGCGCGACCAGATTCAGGTCGGGCAAATGGGTGCCGCCGCCGTTGAAAGGGTCGTTCGCCAGGAACATGTCTCCTGGCGAGATGCTTTCCTCGGGATACTTCCTCCGGATGGCCTCGATGGCGCCGACCATGGAGCCGAGGTGAATCGGCACGCGGTTCGCCTGTGCGATCAGGTTGCCCGCGTGATCGAAGATCGCCGAGGAGCAGTCCCAGCGCTCCTTGATGTTCGGCGAGAAGGCGAGCGATACCAACGTGGTGGCGATCTCATCCGCGGCAAGCGTGAGGTAACGCGCGATGACTTCCGTAAGGATCGGATCTGCGTCGCGAGAGGTCATGCGCCGGCCTCCTTTTCCAGGATGAGGTTGCCGAGGCTGTCGTGCCGGGCAAGCCAGCCGGGGGGAACGATTGTCGTGGTGTCCATCTGCTCGATTACGAGCGGACCGCGGAGGCGCTCGCCGACCGTGAGGCCGCGTCGATCGAGCACCGGCGTGTCGATGAAGCCGACCGCGCGGAACCAGACGGCCCGGCGTTCAGGCGCGCGGGCCATGATGGCCTCGCCCGGCAGTTCCTCCGGCGGCTCGGGACGCGGGACCACAGCGACCAGGCGCAGGGTCACCGCCTCCACCTTCCGTTCCGGCATGGCGTAGCCGAAGCGCTCGGCATGCCGCCGGTGGAAGTCGGTGACCACCTCGGCCAGGGTCAGTTCCGTCAGCGCAAAGTCCGCGATAGGCAGGCTGAGATCCGAGCTCTGGCCGGCATAGCGAAGCTCCAGGCTCCAGGCGAAGCGGGCTTGCCCAGGATCCAGCCCCTCGTCGGCGATCCAGCGCCGGCCGCGTGCATCGAGCTCCGCCCGGGCCGCGAGGATGGCGGCCAGCCCTTCGGCATTTGCCGGAGCGAGGCAGGTCTGCCCGAAGTCGCCGCGGATATCCGCGGCGAGGAGGCCGAGGGCGGACATCAGCCCAGGATGCGCTGGTACGATCACCTGCCGCATGTCCATCGTCTCCGCTACTTCGGCCGCGTGCAGAGGTCCGCCGCCACCGAAGGCGAAGAGCGCGTAGTCACGCGGATCCTCGCCGCGCTCCACGGAAATGACGCGGACCGCACCTGAGATGTTGAGGTTGGCGATCTCCAGAATGCCGGCCGCCGCCTCCGTCACACTCAATCCCAGCGGCTGGGCCACGCCGCTATCGACCGCCGCATGCGCCCTCTCGGCGGAGACGGGCATGGTCCCGTCGAGTAGCGCCACGGGGTTGAGGCGGCCGAGCACCATATTGGCATCGGTCACAGTCGGGAGAGTTCCGCCAAGGCCGTAAGCGGCTGGGCCGGGGCGCGCCCCGGCGCTCTGTGGTCCAACCTTTGGCAGACCGCCGGCATCTACCCACGCGATACTACCGCCACCGGCACCAATGGTGTGTAGGTCGATGCTTGGCGTACGCACGGGTAGCCCGGCCATCTCCTGCTGCACGGCGCGGGCCGGTACGCCGTTTTTCACCAGGCACACATCGGTGCTGGTCCCACCGATGTCGAAGGTGATGATGTCGCGGACCCCGATTGCGGCCGCGACCCTAGCGGCGCCAACCACTCCACCGGCGGGGCCCGAAAAGAAGGTGTTGATCGGCAGGCGCCGCAGCGTCGCCGGCGAAACTAGGCCTCCGCTCGACTGGATGGCGAAGGGGGCGGACGCCACGCCACGCTCCGCGACGCCGAGGCTGAAGCGTTCGAGATATCTATCCATCACGGGCAGCAGCGAGGCATTCACCGCCGTCGTACTGAAGCGCTCGTATTCCCGGAATTCGGGGTTCACCTCGGAGGAGAGGCAGAGCGGCACCGCGGGCAGGTGCCGGCGCAGCAGCTCTGCCGCCTGTCGCTCATGCGCGGGGTTCCGATAGGCATGGAGGAAGCAGATGGCGACCGCTTCCACCGCCGGATCGAGTGTAGCGAGCTGCGCCTGGAGGGCCTCCGCATCGAGCTCGGTCACGACGAGGCCGTCGGCATCGAGCCGCTCCGTCACCTCGATGCGGTCGGCCGGCGAGGTCGGCAGGCGCGGCTTGGGGATTGCCAGATTATAGAGATGCGGACGCCGCTGCCGCGCCAGTTCCAGCACATCGGTAAAGCCGCGCGTCACCAGCATCGCGGTACGCCCGGTCTTGCCCTCCAGCACCGCATTCGTCGCGAGCGTGGTGCCAAGCCCGACGAAGCCCAACTCGGCGCCCGACACGCCGGCATCGGCCATGATCGTGTCGAGCCCGCGCAGGATGGCCTCGGCGGGATCGGCGGGATTGGAGGGCACCTTGCGAAAGCGATACCGTCCGGTGGCGGTGTCGGCGATCACCACGTCGGTGAAGGTGCCCCCGGTATCGATGCCGACCCAGTAACGCGACATGGTGCCTTTGATCATCGAACTCTTGTCATTCGTGAGGTGGTTCAAGCCGCATCGGTCGCAAGAGCTTGGCGGCCAAGCAGCGTGATCATGTCCTGCGCGGTCGCCAGCAGGTGGCTGCGCATCAGCGTGGCGGCGCGCGGGCCGTCGCCTGCGGCGATGGCGGCATGCAGCGCGCGATGGTCGGCCACCACCGCCTCCATGCTGCTCCGGTACTCGTCGCGCGGTGCCGCGGCGAGCGAGGCGCTGGCGAGGACCTGGCGGCGCGCCATCTGCACGACGCGGCGGGTCTGTTCCAGCAGATGGCGTAGATGTTTGTTGCGGCTGGAATCCGTGAGCAGGCGATGGAATGCGCCGTTTGCGGGCTGCAGGGCTTCCAGGTCGTCGGCGGCCAGCGCTGCCTCCGCAGTCCTGATGCTCGCGCCGAGCGCGTCCACCAGGGCCAGGTTGCCGCGCATGGCGGCTTCCTCAGCCACGAGCGCCTCCAGGGCGGCGCGGCAGCGATAGAGTTCGCCGACTTCCTCCATCGAAAAGCGGTGCACGCGATAGCCGCCGGGGCCCTGCGGATCCAGCGCACCGTCATGCGCCAGCTTGCGCAGCGCCTCGCGCACGGGGGTGCGGCTGACGCCGAGCCGTTCGGCCCAGACGGTGTCCTTCAGTCGGTCGCCCGCGGCCAAGGTGCCATCAGCCAACGCGGTCCAGAGATGCTCGTAGACCTGCGTGTGAAGTGGGTCGGCATGGACGATCGCGATGCCGGCACTCATTGACGAACCTCCTCGGATCCTGGATACAGGATGCATGATGTCTCTACCGGAAGCTCACACCGAAGACAAGGCGAAGCCCGGCGAGGCCGAAAGGCTGATCCACCAGGAATTCGCGGCGCTGCGGGCCTGCTATCTCGACGTGGCCGCCCGTGGGCCCTTACCGGCCAGCGCCCAAGCCGCCGTGGCCGCCATGCTGGCAGCGCAGGCCGAGGGCCGCGTTCCCAAGGCCGATTGGCTCGCCTTGGCCGAGCGGGTTCGCGGCCGGCTCGCCGCCTGGCTTGGCGCCGAGGCAGACGAGATTGCCTTCACGCAGAACGTCTCCGATGGCCTGAACCGGGTCGCGACCGCACTCAACCTCGGCCCCGGCGATCGCATCATCGCGGCGCCGGTGATCGAGCATCCGAACAACGTGTTTCCATGGCTCTGGCAGGCCGCGCGCAACGGCGCCGAATTCGCCGAGGTCCATCCGCGCCCTGGCCAGCCGCTCGAGGAGGCACTGATCGCCGCGCTCGACGGGCGGACCCGGCTGCTCGCCATCTCGTCGGTGGATTTTGCCACCGGCCGCCGTACCGATCTCGCCGCGCTCGGTGCCGCCTGCCGCAGCCGCGACGTGTTTCTCCTGGTCGATGGCGCGCAATCCGCTGGCGTGCTGGCCGAGGATTTCTCGAAGCTGCCGGTCGATGGCTGGGCAACGGCCACGCAGAAGGGCCTGCTGGGACTGTACGGTCTCGGCGTCCTCTTCGTCCGGCGTGCCTGGGCGGACCGGCTGCGCCCGGCCGGCCTCGCCCGGTTTTCGGTGACGCTACAGGCCGAGCATGAGGCCGCCGGACCGGAGGCGGGCTGGACCCTTCGTGCCGGCGCCGGGCGCTTTGAGACGGGTAACTACAACTACCCCGCACTGGCCGCGCAGGAGGCCTCCCTGGAGCTGCTGGGTAAGCTCGGCCCCGCGGAGGTCGAGCGTCGCGCGGTCGGCGCCGCGGCTGCGCTGCGCAGCGGGCTCGAAGCACTCGACATCCCGCTGCTGCAGGTGCCGATGGCGCATCGATCGCACATTCTCGCGGTGGCGGCGGCCCAGGGTGAAGGTCACGACACCGCTGAAACTCCTTGGGTCGGCAGCTTGAGCGCCTGCCTGCGTGCAGCCGGCATCGGGCATTCCGTCCGCCGCGGTGCCGTTCGCCTGTCGACGCATATGCATGTGCTGCCGGACGGCGTCGCGGAGGTCCTCGACTGCGCGGCGGCCTGGCGCCGGCAGCAGGATACGAAACTCGGCTGAAAAGGCCGGGCAAAAGCAAAATCTACAAGCTGGAAGTGAAGGCCGGTCGCACGACGAACCCATCAGGAGGCTCGTATGCAAAGAAGAACAATCGCACATCTGGCCTTGGCCGGCGCCACCTCCCTAGTGGCGCGCGAGGCCGCGGCGCAGCAGGGCGTGCCCGCAGGCTATCCGGAGCGGTCGATCCGCATGGTCGTATGCTTCCCGCCGGGCGGGGGCACCGATATCGCCGGGCGCGTGATCGCTGAGCTGCTCGGGGCCGCGCTCGACAAGCCGATCATCATCGAAAACCGGCCCGGCGCCGGCGGCAACATCGGAACCGCCGCGGTCGCTCGCTCGCCGAAGGACGGATACACGCTGCTCTTCGCCAGCAGCACCCACGTCATCAATCCGTCCCTCTACCCGAACGTTCCCTATGACGCCGTGAGGGATTTTGAGCCGGTGTCGCTGGTTGCGAGCACGCCGGCCGTCCTGGTCACCCACCCCTCCGTACCGGCGCGAAACCTTGCGGAGCTGATAGCCCTCATTCGGGCCGAGCCAGGCATGTTTTACGGCTCGCCTGGCGCGGGCACCGCGCAGCATCTTGCCGGCGAATTGCTGCGCATCCGTGAGAATCTCGACTTCGTGCACGTGCCGTTCAGCGGCGGCGGCCCCTCCGTCACCGCCACCATGAGCGGCCAGGTTCCGACACTCTTCGCCGCCCTGCCCGCGGTGCTGCCGTATATCGCCAGCGGTGCTCTGCGTCCGATCGCGGTGACCACCATCCGGCGCTCGAGCTTCGCGCCCGAGGTGCCGACCTTCGACGAAAGTGGCGT